>JBKQIH010000219.1:0-3627 GCA_052148445.1 Rhodomicrobium sp. | reverse complement strand
ATTCACGCTTTCGTCCATAATTATAATCGCACAAGACTGCGATGCCTTGGATACCTCGCCCCTTTGCAAGCCCTCGCTAATCAGACGGGACATAACACCAAGGCGAGCTTGCTGGGAGAGGGCTGGGGTGTTGGGGGTCTATAGCGGTCGATCGTTGGGCTCGGCTCGACTACGATAGCGCCGGCTCGCGAAAAGGAGAGCCGGACCGAAACCTCAAGCATTTGAGTCGGGTCCGTTTGCGGCGGCGTCCAGCATTGCGCGACAGGCTCGGCTCACCGGAGGCTTACCTCTCACCCAGCCTCAGCCCATCAGCTTCGCTACGACTTCCTCGATCCCGAACAGGAAGATCCCCGCGCCGCCGATCATGAAATGCGAGGCCGCCGCCGCGATGAGCGAGTTCGTCCGCGCGAATATCCAGCCCCAGAACAGCCCCGGAACGAACGCCGCCATCGCAAAAGCGAAGCTGATATGCGAGTGAGCTGCCGCAAAAACGAGGTTCGAGACGAGGATCGACCAGACGTGGCGCCAAAACGTCGTGCCATTCAGAAACGCGTAGAGGGGGGCCTGCAAACAGCAGCGTGCCACAAATTCCTGGAGCGGCGTCAGCACGAGATAAAGCCCAACCGCGACCCAATAGAGCGGCGACATCATGACGTCGTGCATGTTCTCTTTTACATCGGCGACGCCGAACAGCGAGAGGGAGGAGAACGTCTGTGTCGTGTGGATCAGGATCAACTTCAGAACCGCGCCTGCTGCGATGAAGCCGAACGATACCAGCACCGAGAATCCCAGCGCACTTTTCCAATTGGCGGTTTGAAGGCCAAAGAACGAACGCGGAAAGCCGCTGTACAGAATCACCGGTCCCATAACAGCGGCGAACATGGCGATGATGAACGGACTGATCGCGAAGTTTACAGTGAGCGCCACCATGAACTGCGGCAAGACGCTTAGCAGGAGCGTGTAGAACGACAACAGCGATAGCGTCGTCACCACGATGCGCCCGACCGCGTTCTTGTAGCGGGAAAACTCGGCTTCCTGCTGCAGACTGCCTAGCCGGGCTGAGACAGAGCCGCGCAGCTCGCCTGTGAGCTGGCTCCTCAGTTCCGAGACGACCGAAGCGCGCAGCTTGCGCGAGGCGGGCGCGAGTTCGCCGGAAGAAAAATCGAGCATCGCCAACGTCAGCGGCGTTTTCGCAATCGCGCTCGATGAGAAGGGCTGACCGTCCAAGAACGAGATAGCGGCCAAGATCTCGTCTTTCCCTCGCCTGCCGGTCTCGTAATCGGACATGGTATGGGTGGAGTATACCTGGCCGCGGTTGCAAAGGACGGCCTCGCCTTCAAGCACAATATAGAGGCGTCCCGGATTGGGCTCGCCTTCCTCGAACACACGCTCTCCCGCGGCGAAGCAGCAGATGCTGACGTGCCGTTCCAGCGCATCATGCCGGTCTTGCGGCAACCGGGAGAGGAACGGCACCTCCCCAATGGGAAATCCGCTGATTGAGGACATTTCCATCGCGCGATCCTTTTTCCTTTTAAGGTATCGGCGGTCGATGACCCCGGCAAATCACGAACCCAAGAGATTTACTTGGGTTGCGGTTTCGCAAACGTGAAGCGGAGTTGTGTCACGATGGGCGCTGTATCTGTTGTATAGTTGGCGGAGGCAGGCCGCGGCCTTTGGGAGTGCCTTTCAATCTTTTCTTGCCCGGCCTCGTAATTGAAGGTGCTGGCATAACAACCGCTTAACCTAAAGCGCGCATAGAAGCATCTGGCACAACTTATAGTTTAGGATGCTTGTATGCTCGCGCGAGTTAAAATCGCAACGCGTGTCAATCTAATTCTCCTCCTGGTTGCCTTTGGAGTTCTCACTTCCTCGGCAATCGGTCTTTGGACGCTGCGGTCGCAAATGCTAGAGGACCGGCGTACCCAATTGCGCAATCTCTTGGATCTCGCACTCTCGATCGCCCGCGCCAACATGGAGGCGGCCGGTGGCCCCTCCAGCGACACCGGAAAAAAAGCATTTTTGTCCGCGCTTCGCTCGACCCGATTCGGCAACGATGCAGAGGCGAATTACATTTTCGCCTATGACTATAATGGCGTTGCAATTAGTCACATAGACCCGAAGAAGACGGGCCAGAACCGTTTCAACGCCGTCTATGCAAATGGGGTGAAAACCGTTCAGAAATTTATTGAGATCGCAAAGAGCTCTTCCGGCAGCGGGTATATTTATTATCCCATCGAAAAGGGTGCGAACGGAGCAATAACTCCAAAACTTAGTTTTATAAAAAACGTTCCCGAAATCGGGGGTCTGGCCGGCGTTGGGGTTTATGTCGACGATGTCGACGAGATCTTCATTCACCGGATCTATGTCGAAGCGGGCCTCTTGGCTGCGCTGCTGCTTATCATCGCGGTTTGGAGTTATTTCATCGGCCGCTCAATTTCAAAGCCACTTGCAAACCTCGCGAGCATGATCGCCCAGCTTGCGAAGGGGGATTTGAACATCCCGTCAACCGGCGCCGCGGAGGCAACCGAGCTTGGCGACATTACGCGCGCGGTCGAAATCTTGCGGCAAAACGCGGTCGAGCAAAAGGCGTTGCAGGAAGCCATGAACGACGCGCAAACGCGCGATCGCAAACGGCAGCGTCACTTCGAGGTCCATGTTCAAGAATTTCAGAGTATTATGACTTCGGTAGTCGCGGTTTTGGGCGAGCAAGTCGATCAGCTCAAGCTTTCGGCCGAAACGCTATCGGAGGCCGCTGAAACCGCAACCTTCGAAGCGGCGAACGCAGCCAGCGTGTCCGCAAACGCTGCGGACAATTCCAACGCGGTGGCCGCAGCAACCGAAGAGCTTAGCTGCTCGATCAAAGAAGTTTCCGATCAGGCGCACCGGACCAATGCCGTGGTAGAGGCGGCAACCCAACAGGCGAACCGGACCGACAAAGATGTCGCAGGCCTTGCCAGTGCCGCCGACGAAATCGGCTCAATCGTGGCGGTGATCCGGGGCATCGCCGATCAGACCAATCTTCTCGCACTGAACGCCACCATCGAAGCGGCGCGCGCAGGCGATTCGGGCCGGGGCTTCGCAGTGGTGGCCGCCGAGGTGAAAGAACTCTCGGCGCAAACCGCCAAGGCGACCGACGCGATTGCCAGGCAAATCCATGCCATCCAAACCTCGACCGGGGCGGCCGCCGGCGCCATCCAATCGGTTGCGGGCAAAGTGGCTGAAATCCAGAGCTTTACAGGTGCGATTGCGGTGGCAGTCGAGGAGCAAACAGCGGCGGCCCAGCAGATCGCGAACAACGTGGTGCTTGCCGCCGAGGCCAGCGAAAAGGCAGCGGCGAGTTCAAGCGAAGTGAGCCTCGTGGCGGGGCAGACCAAGCGGCAGGCGGCATCGGTATCGGGCGTGTCCACGCGGCTGTCGGACCTTTCGCTACAACTCTCCAAGGCTGTGAAACATTTCGTCTCCGCGGTTGCCGAAGACCATTCGGAGGCCAGGATCGCGGATTTCGGAGATGCGGACACAGTGAAAAGCAAGCGGCCTTCGCTACGGCAGCCTGACGGCCGGGCGGCTTCGCTGGCCCTGTAGCCGGCCGAGGTCCTGTTGGGGGTTTTGCGCAACGGTATCGAAGCT
>JBKQIH010000218.1:0-4076 GCA_052148445.1 Rhodomicrobium sp. | reverse complement strand
TCTGAAGCGGCTGACGCAAATCGTGGCTCGCTGCCGCAAGAAAACGGGACTTTCCGAGGTTCGCCCGCTCAGCCTCTTCTTTGGCTGCCAGAAACGCTTCGGACTTAGTCTTCGCATCTGTTATGTCATCGATAGAAATGAGTATCTTTGGCCGTTCGGATGCTCCGGCAACAATCCGGCGGCCACTGAGGAGGAATGTGCGCGGCCCAAGGTTCGGCAGATCGATACCGACTTCAAAATCCTCGACCGGGCTGCCCCCATTAGCGGCTGCTAGGAAGTTCGCCAAGGATTCCGGCTGAAGCTGGCTTGCAAGCGAAAAAGGCTTGCCGATGCTGTCTTCCGGCTTCCCATCGAAAACTCTGAAGAAGGACGCGCTAGCCGACACCATGCACAGATCGTCATCGAGTACGGCGAGCGGCTGCTTGACGGTCGCGATGATGCTTTCGGCATAGGCCTTGGCAGCTTCGATCTTCCGCTCGGCTGCCTTCATTTCCGATATGCGCGCGAAAGTGATGACGACGCCTTCGATAGCGCCTTCCGCGGCCCGGTAGGGCAGGATGCTGCGGATATACCAATTGCCGTCATGGCTTTCGATCTCACGCCGAATCGGAGCGAGATTTGAGAGCACCGCGCGAGCATCCTCGAGGAGCCCTTCGTCATGGAAGCGTTGCGCCAGATCCGCAACCGGCCGTCCGATGTCGACGACGGAAACGCCGAAGAAGGCCTTCGCCGCGGGTGTAAAGAAACGGATCTTCAACGCGGAATCGAGAAACAGTGTGGCAACATCCGAGCTGTTCAGAATGTTTTCCAAGTCGGCAGACGTGGCGCGCTGCTGCTCCAAGGTTTCTTGGAGCTGGGCGTTAAGGGCCGTCAATTCCTCGTTAAGGGCCTGAAGTTCCTCCTTGGAGGTTTCCAGCTCCTCATTCGTCGATTGGAACTCCTCGTTTATGGAAAGGGCTTCGTCGTTGACAGCCCGCAGGTCTTCATTCGAGAGTTCGAGATCGCGGATAACGGCGTTCAGCTCTTTGCGCGTCGCGTCGAGTTCTTGCTCCAGCTGCATAATGCGCGAGCTGTCCTCAGCAGGCGCAGTAGCTTCAGGAGTGCGCGCGGCGTGCTCGCCTTCCTCGATAAAACTGACAAGGAACATATCGTTCGCGGAAGCCGGCCGGACACCGATTGTCACGCCGAAGGTTTTGCCCTCCCAGCGGACTTGGCCGCCTTTCTTCCAGCAGGCTTCGCCGGTCTCCCGGGCGCCTTCAAGCGCTGCCCGGAGTTTTGGCTGAAGCCCCTGCCGGGCCATGACAAGGATATTCCGGTTGGCTTCGCCCGCAGCGACCTGCAAAAAGCGGTCGACGGCCCCAGAATAAAACAAGGCTTCATATTTTTTGTCGATCAGCACCGAAGGCGGCGCGAAAGCTTGAAGCAGGAGCTTGGACGCAAGATCCTCTAAATTGACCTGGGGGACCTTTCTTTTGAGCGCTTGTCCGATTGCGGTCGGCAGACGGCCCATGGCCTCTCCGCGCGCCCGAAAACCACTCTCGCCTGCGCGCCCCGCGGCGAGATGGCGATAAATCCGTTGCTTCTTATCGATAGTTTCGAAGTGTATTTGGAACTTACCAACGGTTTCGGACCGTCCAAGAAAAAGCACGCCTCCGCCCCTTAGGGCAAAATGAAACAGCGAAATGATTTGATCTTGGGCGCTGGGCTGCAGATAGAACAGGACGTTACGGCAGGAGATGACATCGACCCGCGAGAATGGGGGGTCAGCGAGCAGGTCTTGGACCGTAAAAACCACCGCCTCGCGCAAGTCACGCTTCACGCGGTAGCCATCGCCGTCCCTCGAAAAAAACCGGGCTAAGCGCTTCTCACTCACTTGTGCTGCGGTCTCGGGTCCGTAAAGGCCTGCGCGGGCAAACGCGATGGAATGGGCGTCCACGTCGGACGCGAAGACCTGAAGCTTGATATTGCGCTTTGAGGCCTCGACCGCTTCCTGAAACAAGATGGTAAGGGAATAGACTTCCTCTCCGGTGCTGCAGCCGGGAACCCAAATGCGCAGCGGCCGGTCAAGAGGCTGGTCCGCAACCATCTCGGGAATAACGCCGGCCGCAACTGCCTCGAAGGCTGTGGCATCGCGAAAGAACTCGGTTACATTAATGAGGAGGTCGTGACCGAGGCTATCGAGCTCGGCGGGCTCGGATCGGAGCCGTTCAACGTACCGTGCGGCGTCCGCGATGCCCGCCATCGCCATGCGCCGCTCTATCCGCCGTCCCAATGTCCCGGTCTTGTAGAGAGAGAAATCCTGATGGGTCTTCTGCCTCACAAGATCGAGAATCTCCGGGAACCAGCCTGCGAGTTCCGCATTCGCAGCCGATCTTGCGCCGGAGGAATGAACGCCAATGGCGCTCGCATGGGTGACAAGCGCGCCCGGAATACTGCCGACAGGCAAGGTAAGATCCGCCTCTCCGGTCTGGATTGCGCTCTTCGGCATGCCATCGAACGCTGCCTCCGAAGGGTCTTGGACGATGACGAACCCGCCCCTCTTCTTCACCGCTTTCAGACCCTCGGTTCCATCTGTCCCTGTGCCAGACAGCACCACGCACATAGCGCGCTCACCGCAATCTTCCGCCAGAGACTGCAGAAAAAAGTCGAATGCCATCCGTGCGCCATGACGCTTTGCGGGTTCGGAAAGATGCAGCTTCCCTTTGCCGACCGCGAGCGAGACGCCCGGCGGAATAAGATAGATATGGTTGGGCTCGATCGCTGCGCCCTCGGCTGCCGGCAGCACGGGCATCGTTGTGTGGCTGGACAGAAGCCCAGCCATTAAGCTGGCGTGGAGAGGATCGAGATGCTGAATGAGTACGAAGGCCATGCCCGTGTCAGGCGGAAGCGCCGCGAGGAGGGCCTTGAACGCATCGAGGCCGCCAGCCGATGCGCCAATGCCCACAATGGGAAACCCGCGCGCCGCAGTCCAGCCCACGCCCTCCGCCAAAACGATTGGCGCATCGGCCGTCTCGCACTCATCTGGCGCTGCGTCGCGTTGCGACGGCATGTCGTTTTCCCTTTTGCCCTAGCAAAGCACATCCGTAACAAAAACACGTCATATCATAATTGCGGCGATAGGTACGCGGGTTCTTGTTTTCGGTAGCCCCAGCATGAGTAGATTCCGAGTCTACGGGCTCATCCTCTCAATCGGCTATACTACCTTAGCAAAGCCTTTACCATGCAATATGGCATCGGCCGGCTGAATAATAAACGAGGGTCCCCCTATGATCAAATCTATAGCAGCGGCGGCATTTATGTCGCTCATTATGTGTTCAGCAGCGAGCGCGAACACGATTTCATCCGCCTCATCCGAAAGCGGACTAAAATCAACCACTGCCTCCAGCGTCATCGAAGTCAAAGGAAGAGGCGGCAGAGGCGGCGGCGGACACGGCATGCGTGGCGGCGGCGGGCATGGGCACGCCATGGGACACGGACGCGGCGGCCGGGGACGCGGCGGACGCGGTTACGGTGGAGGCGGTTACGGATATGGCGGCGGCTGGGGCTACGGCGGTCCTTGCACATGGGTTGGTCCGCTTTGGGTCTGCCCATAAGCCATGCAGAATGCTTGGAGGCCAGAGCCGTATCTCTCCGGTGAGAGCCGCCGCCGAGGCCTTTGAGCATCAAACCGCGCCGAACACTATGAGTTGAGCGGCCGGACTCCGTATTTACTCATTACACAACAAGCTCCGGGGCCTTCCAGCAGGATGGCATCCGGAGCATTGCAATTCCACGAAAGGAGAACACTCCATGCCGTTGGGGACAATCCTTCTTATCATCCTCGTTATTCTCTTGCTCGGCGGCTTCAGCGGACGCTTCGGCGGCTATGGCTACGGCTTCGGTCATGGCGGCGTCGGTGTCATCGGCCTCATCTTGATCGTCCTTGTCGTTCTAATGGTGATCGGGCGCGTCTGATCCGATTGGCGGATAACGGATGAGCCGTCTACGCAAGCATTTGGAGCACCACCTTGCCGGCCGCATCGGCTGGATGAGAGCTGCAGTGCTCGGAGCCAACGATGGCATCATCTCGACCGCGA
>JBKQIH010000217.1:0-11753 GCA_052148445.1 Rhodomicrobium sp. | reverse complement strand
CAGACCGCATTGCGATCCCAAGCCTTCTCGCAACGAGCGCGATCCATCATCATTTGATCCGCAAGGGCTTGCGCACCTCGGTCGGCCTTGTCGTCGAGACCGGCGAAGCGCATGAGATCCATCAATTTGCGGTGCTGGCCGGCTATGGCGCGGAGGCGATCAACCCCTACCTCGCGTTCGAGACCATCGAGGCCAATCTCGGTCAGCTGCAAAAGCCCCTCGAAAAGAAGGAAGCCTTCTACCGCTATGTGAAGGCTATCGGCAAAGGCCTGATGAAGGTCATGTCCAAAATGGGCATCTCGACCTATCAGTCCTATTGCGGCGCGCAGATTTTCGACGCCGTCGGACTGAAATCGAATTTCGTGGCCGAATATTTCACCGGAACGCACACCGCCGTCGAGGGCATCGGCCTTGCCGAAATCGCATCCGAGACGGCCGAGCGCCACCGCGCCGCCTTTGCCGACGTGCCCGTGCTGCGCCATTCCCTCGAAGTTGGCGGCGAATATGCCTTCCGGCTCCGCGGCGAGGCGCATGCCTGGACGCCCGATACGGTTGCCGATCTCCAGCACGCCGTGCGCGGCAACTCGGCGGAGAAATATCGCGCCTTTGCAAAATCGCTCAACGATCAATCCGAGCGGCTGATGACGATCCGCGGCCTCTTCCGGCTCAAGGACGCAAGCGAGATCGGCCGCGCGCCCATCCCGCTCGATGAAGTCGAGCCCGCCACCGAAATTGTGAAGCGCTTCGCGACCGGTGCGATGTCCTTCGGCTCGATCAGCCGTGAGGCGCACACCACACTCGCCATCGCCATGAACCGGATTGGAGGCAAGTCCAATACCGGCGAGGGCGGCGAGGAACCGGATCGCTTCAAGCCGCTTCCGAACGGCGACAGCATGCGCTCCTCGATCAAGCAGGTTGCGTCCGGCCGTTTTGGGGTCACGACGGAATATCTTGTCAACTCCGACATGATGCAGATCAAGATCGTGCAAGGCGCCAAGCCCGGCGAAGGCGGCCAGCTTCCCGGCCACAAGGTCGACGAGACCATTGCGCGCGTTAGGCATTCGACCCCGGGCGTGGGCCTGATCTCGCCGCCGCCGCATCACGACATCTATTCCATCGAGGATCTCGCACAGCTCATCTTCGATCTGAAAAACGTCAATCCGGAAGCCTGGGTCAGCGTCAAGCTCGGCGCCGAGATCGGAGTCGGCACCGTTGCCGCGGGCGTCGCCAAGGCCAGGGCCGATCATGTGACCATCGCCGGTTTCGAGGGAGGCACGGGCGCCTCTCCGCTGACCTCGATCAAACATGCGGGCTCGCCCTGGGAGATCGGGCTTGCCGAAACGCAACAGACGCTGGTGCTCAACCGCCTGCGCGGCCGCATCGCGGTGCAGGTGGATGGCGGGCTGCGCACCGGGCGCGACGTGCTGATGGGCGCGCTACTCGGCGCCGACGAGTTCGGCTTTGCGACGGCGCCGTTGATCGCGGCCGGTTGTGTCATGATGCGCAAATGCCATCTGAACACATGCCCCGTTGGCGTTGCGACCCAAGACCCGGTCCTTCGCGCGCGTTTCAAGGGCCAGCCCGAGCACGTCATCAACTACTTCTTCTTCGTGGCCGAAGAGGTGCGGGCCTATATGGCCGCGCTTGGCGTGCGAACCGTCGCCGAATTGATCGGCCGCTCCGATTGGCTCGACAAAGAGAAGGCCATCGAGCACTGGAAAGCGCAAGGGATCGACTTTACGCGGCTTTTCCATAGGCCGGAGGTTCCCGCCGAGGTAGCCATTCACCATTGCGAAGCGCAGAACCACCCCATCGCGCATGTGCTCGACCGCAAGTTTATCGAGCTTGCGCAGTCTGCGCTTGAGGAAGGCAAACCCGTCAAGCTCGAACTGCCGATTGCAAGCCACGACCGTACCGCGGGCGCGATGATATCGGGCCGCGTCGCAAAGGCTTACGGTCATGCTGGCCTTCCCGAAGACACGATTTGGATCGGCCTCAAGGGCACGGCCGGTCAGAGCTTCGGCGCCTGGCTGGCGAAGGGCGTCACGCTCGATCTCGCCGGAGAGGCGAACGACTATGTGGGTAAAGGCTTGTCTGGCGGGAAAATCGTCGTCCGTCCGCCGGCGAATGCCATCATCAGGCCGGAGGAAAGCATCGTCGTCGGCAACACCGTGCTATACGGCGCCATCGCGGGCGAGTGCTATTTCCGGGGCGTGGCCGGCGAACGCTTCGCCGTGCGCAACTCGGGCGCGATTGCCGTTGTCGAGGGCACCGGCGATCATGGCTGCGAATATATGACCGGCGGCTGTGTCGTCGTGCTCGGACCTACGGGGCGGAACTTCGCGGCTGGCATGTCGGGCGGCGTCGCCTACGTGCTCGACGAGATAGGCGATTTCGAGAAACGCTGCAACATGGCGATGGTGGAGCTGGAACCGGTCGATCCGGGCGATGTTTCGCCCTTCGACCAGGCCAATGGCGACACGCTCGAACGCTTCAATTTCGTTCACCTTTTGCACGACATGACGAAGGACGACGAACTGCGGCTATTCAAGCTCATCGAAAATCACCGGCATTATACAGACTCGCAGCGTGCCAGGACCATCGTCGAGAATTGGGCGGACTACCTGCCGAAATTCGTGAAGGTGATGCCAGTGGAATATCGCAAGGCAATGGAAGCGGCGAGGCGCGTTGCCCCGCCACCGCCGGCGCATGCCGATATCGCCGTTGGGGTGAATGGCGGGCCGCAGCAATCGGGCTTCTAACAGCAGCGGGCCGCAGGCGCTCGCCTATTCGCGGGCGCGCGGCGTGCAGCTAGAGTGCTTCCGGAAAAGCGTGAAGCGGTTTTCCGATAAGAAGCACGAAAAAACAAAAACCTAGAACCCGCTTTTAATTCCATCGAAAGCGGATAAGCTCTAGAGCGCGATTTGAGGACAGGACATGGGGAAGACAACGGGGTTTCTTGAAATCGAACGCGCGGACCGCGACTACGCGCCGGTCGCTGAGCGGACGCGGCATTTCCGGGAATTCGTGCTACCGCCCGCGGAGGAGGATATCCGCCGGCAAGCCGCGCGCTGCATGGATTGCGGTATCCCCTATTGCCATCGCGGCTGCCCGGTGAGCAACCAAATCCCCGACTGGAACGATCTCGTTTACCACAGCGATTGGCGCGAAGCCGCGCGCAATCTCTATACCACCAATAACTTCCCCGAGATCACCGGCCGCGTGTGCCCCGCACCTTGCGAGGCCTCCTGCACGCTGAATATCGAAGACGTGCCGGTCACGATCAAAAGCATCGAATGCGCCATCGCCGACCGATCCTTCGAGGAAGGCTGGGCGGTTCCAGAGGTACCGGCGAAACGGACCGGCAAGCGCGTGGCCATCGCGGGCTCCGGCCCGGCTGGGCTCGCTGCGGCGCAGCAGCTCGCGCGCGCCGGCCACGATGTGCACGTCTACGAAAAGAACGCGATGCCGGGCGGCCTCTTGCGCTATGGCATCCCCGATTTCAAGCTGGAAAAACAGGTCATCGAGCGGCGCGTGGCGCAGATGCAAGCCGAGGGCGTCACCTTCCATTGCAATGTGAATGTTGGCGTGAGCCTGTCCATTTCCGAACTCGAAAAAGGCTACGACGCGATCCTTTTATGCGGCGGCGCCGAAAAGCCGCGCGAGCTGCCGATCCCCGGCCGCGAGCTGAAGGGCGTCGAGCAGGCCATGGATTTTCTGCCGCAGCAGAACCGCCGCGTGTCGGGCGAGCCGCTTTGGAATGCGAAGCCGATTCTAGCTGAAGGCAAACGCGTCGTGGTGATCGGCGGAGGCGACACAGGCTCGGACTGCATAGGCACCTCGTTCCGCCAGGGGGCTGCGTCCGTCGTGCAGCTTGAAATCATGCCGAGGCCGCCGGAGAAGGAAAACAAGCTTTTGAGCTGGCCGCATTGGCCGTTGAAAATGCGGACCTCGTCGAGCCAGGCCGAAGGCGCGGAGCGCGATTTCAGCGTGATGACCGCGCGTTTCGAGGGCGATACGAGCGGTCAAGTGACGGCCCTTCATTGCGTGCGCGCCGATGAGAAACTGCAGCCCATCGAGGGCAGCGATTTCAAGATCGACGCCGATCTCGTGCTGCTCGCTATGGGTTTTGTCTCGCCCGTGCATGAGGGAATGATCTCCGCGCTCGGGGTCGAACTCGATGCCCGCGGCAATGTGAAGGCGAATGAACTCGACTATCGGACCTCGCGGCCGAAGGTCTTCGCCGCGGGCGATATGCGGCGAGGGCAATCGCTGGTCGTCTGGGCGATCCGGGAGGGCCGTCAGGCCGCCCACGCTATCGACAAGGCGCTGATGGGGCGGACGGAGTTGCCGAGATAGCGGTGCGCACGCGCCGCTTCGTCCGGCCTCCTCAATCGATGTGCCTTAAGAATCGGCTTAAGACGCCGCATCTTCATCTTACGCGGCGCGCCGCGCATTGAACGCCTCGCCCCGCAGGCTCAACGCCTCCGCGATGTGCAGCACACCGATATTCGCGCTCCCGTCAAGGTCTGCGATGGTCCGCGCCAGGCGAAGCGTGCGGTGATAGCCGCGCGCCGATAGCCCATTCGCCTCGGCTGCCCGCTCCAGGAGACCCAACCCGTCACGGTCGAGTGGACAGAACTCTTCCAGGAGCGCTGCCGGGCATCTTGCATTTGTGGTGATAGCGTCGTTGGCGATCATCGAGTAGCGGCGCGATTGCAAGGCGCGGGCGGCGCGCACCCGCGCAGCCACATCGGCACTCGTCTCCCGCGAAGGCGGCAGCGCAAGGTCCGTGGCCTTCACCGGCGCCACCGCGATTTGAATGTCGAGCCGGTCCCATAGAGGACCCGAGATCCGCGCCTTGTAGGTTTCCTCGCACCTGGGCCCAAGCCTGCACGTCATGCCGGGCGTCCAGGCGTGCCCGCACCGGCAAGGGTTCATGGCCGCGATCAGCTGGAAGCGCGAGGGATAGCGGATGCGATGATTGACCCGCGCGATGATTGTCTCTCCGCTCTCGATAGGCTGGCGGAGCGCGTCCAGGACATGGGGCGGAAATTCCGGGAATTCATCGAGAAACAGAACGCCGTGATGGGCGAGCGCCACCTCGCCAGGTTTCGGGCGCGCGCCGCCGCCGACCAGCGCCGCCATGCTCGCCGAATGGTGCGGCGCACGGAACGGCCGCTCGGCCGTCAAGCCGCCGTTGACAATCGTGCCCGCGATGCTCTGGATCATCGCGACTTCCAGAAGCTCGCGCGGCTCCAGCGGCGGCAATATGCTGGGAAGCCGCTGGGCGAGCATGGACTTACCCGCGCCAGGCGGCCCGATCATCAGCATGTGATGCCCGCCCGCCGCAGCGATTTCGAGTGCCCGCTTGGCACTCTCCTGTCCGCGCACATCTTTAAGATCGAGCACAGCGCCGGTATTTCGATCGAGATGCGGCCGGGGGCGCGGTAGTATGGCGCTGCCCTTGAGGTGATTGACGAGGGTGAGCAAATGCGGCGTTGCGACAATCTCCATTTCACCCGAAGCCCACGCCGCCTCCGGGCCGCATGCCGCCGGGCAAATCAAGCCCTTGTCGAGCCCGCTGGCGCCAAGCGCGGCCGGAAGCGCCCCCGCAATCGCGCCGAGACTGCCGTCGAGCCCCAGCTCGCCGATAATCATGAAATCTTTAAGCGACTCCGGAGCGATCGCTCCCGCCGCGGCCATAACGCCTAGAGCAATCGGCAGGTCGTAATGCGTCCCCTCTTTCGGCATATCGGCCGGAGCGAGATTGACCGTGATCCTCTTCGCCGGCAGTCCGAGGCCGATAGCGGTGAGAGCTGCGCGCACCCGTTCACGGCTTTCGCCGACGGATTTATCCGGCAGGCCCACAATGGAAAAAGCCGGCAGGCCCGGCGCGATTAGCACCTGTACGTCGACTTGCTTCGCGTCGATGCCCTCGAACGCGACCGTGGACACCTGCGCGAACATCCCAACCACCCGCTACTCTTGCCGAACGGGAAGAGCTTATCGGCCAATTCTTATAAAATCAAGAACAATACGCGAACACTGCGCGCTTTCAGGAAAAGTGAGTGCGGTTGTCCGCCCGGAAATCGCGCCAAAAGGGCTCTAGCGCGATGCGATCTTGTCCTCCACAACGTCCCAGATCAGCGCCGCGATATCCGGGCCACCGAAGCGCTTCACTTCGCGGATCCCGGTTGGCGAGGTGACGTTGATTTCGGTCAGATAGTCGCCGATCACATCGATCCCGACGAAGATCAGACCGCGGCGGCTAAGCTCGGGCCCGATTGCCTCGCAGATTTCCCGCTCTCTTGACGTGAGCTGCGCCGCTTCGGGTCGTCCGCCCACATGCATATTCGAGCGCGTTTCATCCGCGGCGGGCACGCGGTTGATCGCGCCAACGGGCTTGCCGTCCACCAGGATGATGCGCTTGTCGCCTTGCCTGACCTCCGGCAGATAGCGCTGCACAACGAAGGGCTCACGGAACACGGTTTGGAAAAGCTCCACCAGCGAACCTGCGTTCGTGTCTCCCGGGCTCAGCCTGAACACGGCAGCGCCGCCATTGCCGTACAGCGGTTTTACGATTATGTCGCCGTGTTCGCTGCGGAATTCCTTGAGCCGTTCGAACGAGCGCGTGATGAGCGTCGGCGGCATGAGTTCGGGGAATTCCATGACGAAGAGCTTCTCCGGCGCGTTGCGCACGCTCGCGGGGTCGTTCACGACCAGCGTCTTGGGATGGATATGATCGAGAATGTGGGTCGTGGTCACATAAGCCATATCGAAGGGCGGATCCTGGCGCAGATGAACCACATCCAGCTCTTCGAGCGCGAGGGTCTGCGCGGCTCCCAACTCGTAATGTGCGCCATGCACGTCGTCGACGCGAAGCTCGTGGCCGCCGGCGAAAACGCGGCCAGCGCTCATGTAGAGCTTATCGGGGGTATAATAAAAAATGCTGTGCTGGCGCTTTTGCGCCTCCAGAAGCAGCGCGAATGTCGAGTCGCCCTGGATGTTGATCCGCTCGATCGGGTCCATCTGGACCCCAGTTTTCAGCTGCATGCGCTCCTCGTCTCCCGATGCATCGGGCGGACTTTAAAAACACTCGGCAAATTACGCAAGAAAGGCTTGCTCGATATGGGAGCAGCCATATTTCGGGGTGACGAGGATCACATCGAAACTCGCGGAGCAATGTGCAAGCTCGGCATGCTCACCCAAGAAGACTTCGGCGGCGACGGCAATCCTAGCTTGCTGGCGCGGCACAATTGCGTAGGCGGCTTCGCCGTACGTTTTGCGGCCCTTCACTTCGACAAAGGCCAAATGGTCCCCGCGCATGGCCACAAGATCGATCTCGCCGCCTTTGGTTTTGTAGCGCTGAGCCAAAATGCGGTAGTTCTTGCTTTCGAGAAGCCCTCGCGCCCGGGACTCGGCTGCGATACCGGTGGCGTAGGAGGTTGGGGAGCTACTATGTTGCGCGGTCATGACTCTTGCTCTCTCAGCTTCAACGCCAAGTTGTAGACCGTTTTCCTCCCAACTCCAAGGTTCCTTGCGACTTCCTCCACAGCTTCCTTCAGGCTCGCGCGCTTCATGGCGCCCCGCAGAGCCTTTTCGATATCGTCACCCGTTGCGGGCTTCTCCTCTCCGGGGCCGATAAGGATCACGAATTCGCCAAGCGGCGGATTCGCCCGGATTTCCTCAAGCATTTCGTGCGCGCTTCCCCTTAAGACCGTTTCGTAAAGCTTGGTCAGCTCGCGCGCGATCGCGACGAGGCGGTCTGGAAAAATGATTTCCAGCGCTTCGAGCGTCTTTTCCAGCCGGGCGCCGCTCTCGAAATAGATGAGCGTTCCTGGGACGGCCTGGACTGCTTCCAGCTCCTCGCGCCGCGCTCCATCCTTGGGGGGCAAGAACCCGCCGAAGTAGAACCGGTCCGAAGCCAAGCCCGACGTCACAAGCGCGGCGAGAAGGGCGGAAGGGCCGGGGATCGCAAAAACCGGCACGCCTTCGGCGATAGCCGCGCGGACGAGCTTGAAGCCGGGGTCCGCGACGAGCGGCGTACCGGCATCGGAGATCAGTGCCACCGATTTGCCCGCCCGCAGCGCGCCCAGCACGCGGTCTCGGTCCTTGTCGCCGCTAAAGTCATGATAGGCCACAAGCTTCCGGCCTATGCCGTAGGCCGAAAGCAGCTTCCGGCTATGGCGCGTATCCTCGCAAAGGAGGATATCCGCGTTCGCAAGCGTAAACAGCGCGCGTACCGATATGTCCGCGAGATTGCCGATCGGCGTCGAGACGGCATAAAGCCCCGCGGCAAGCGGCGCAGAGCCGAGCTTGCCGAGCTGGCGGTCCAAGCCTGCCGCGAGTGCCGCATTAAGCGAGCCGGCGCCGGGCGCGCTAGCATCTGCCGCCGCATCGCCCGCCCTTGAATTTTTCGAAGACTGCCGCCCGCCCATCACCAATCAGCCATAGTTACGAAACAGGTTGCTTGCCGCAAGCAGCGCTTGCAAGATGGCGCGAGTCGCAGGGCAGCTGGAGCTGGTTGCTCTCCAAACCGGCGCAGGTCAACATAAAGCTGATATCGCTCGATGAAGATACCCTTTCAACACGCCCGCGCGCGCAATCGCTTCGCCCTCGGCTTCGGCGCCTTGCTGGCGTGCCTCGGCCTAGCCGCGTGCTCGGTTGGCAGTCTCGGCAGCTCAGGCCCCAATCAGGCCGTGACCGGCGACGCATCGGCGCCGCACGGCGTGCCCGCCGGCCAGACGGTGAAGGTCGCCCTGCTCCTGCCGCTCACGGGCAATGTGAATGCCCAGCAAGTTGCCAAAGCGATGAAGCAGGCCGGCGAGCTTGCGCTTTTCGATTTCGATAAGCCCAATGTGCAGCTCATCCCGAAGGATACGCACGGCAACCCCGATGGCGCGCGGCAGGCTGCCCAGGAAGCCGTCAAAGAAGGCGCCGAGCTTATTCTCGGGCCCTTATTCGCCAATGAAGTTTCGGCCGTCGCTCCCATCGCACAAGGCGCCCATATTCCTGTGCTCGCATTTTCCAGCGACCGCAACGTTGCGGGCAATGGCGTTTATCTCTTGAGTTTCGTCGCGGGCTCCGATGTGCCGCGCATGATTTCCTACGCGGCCGCGCAAGGAAAAACGCGCTTTGCCGCGCTGTTCCCCCAAAACGAGTATGGGCGTCTGGTCGAGCAGTCCTTTCAGCGCGCCGTTCAGGAAAATCACGGCCAGATCGTGATGACGAAGACGTTCCCGCCGGACGCGAACGGGATGCTCGCTCCGGTCAAAGAGATGTCGATGCTCGCGAAAAAGTATGTAAACCCCAAGCCCGGTCAGATGGACACCCCCGCGCAAATCGACGCGCTCTTCATTCCGGCCGGCGGAGATACGCTGCCCTCGCTCGCCCCGCTTTTCCCCTATTACGAGTTCGATTTCAAGACCGTGAAGCTAATGGGGCTTTCGGGCTGGGACTATGCCGGCGTCGGCAAGGAGCCGGCGCTGCTCGGCGGCTGGTTCGCCGCGCCCGATCCTAAGGGCTGGCAGGATTTCACGCGCCGCTATGTCGAGAGCTATGGCGATGCGCCGCCGCGGCTGGCAAGCCTCTCCTACGATGCCGTGAGCTTGGCCATCTCGCTGTCGAACAATCCGCCAGACCGCCGCTTCGTGGCGTCCGAGCTGACCAGGACGACTGGCTTCCAAGGCGTGGACGGCCTCTTCCGGCTGCGCCCCGACGGCACGGCCGACCGCGGCTTTGCCATCATGGAAGTGCAGAAATACGGCAATCAGCCCATCGAGCCGGCGCCGTCCTCCTTCGGGCCAACCGTTGCGCAATATTGAGAGCAGCGCCCTTTATGGTCATCCCGTGCGCGCTGCGGCAACGGGGGCAGAGGGCTTTTGCCGTGACAACACGGGCCGGAGGGGCTACAGCGAGGACAACCGGAGGCAGCATAATGTCATGCCGGAAGCCTGCCAGTGGTCAAAATCTAACGCTTGGTCCGCGGCTCCTGAAAGTCGTGAAGGGTCGGGAGCGGTCTTGCCGGTTTTCTTGCGATCCCATGCGCGCTCAGGCGGCTTTGAGATCCATTAGCGGCCGTCTTGGAAATTGCCAAGGCAATCCCGCCTTCCACCCTGCAGACGTTCAGGGAGTTGGAATGCCATGGCCAACATTCCACAGGTGGATACCAAGCACCGTCAAGCAATCGACGATAGCATCCGGCCCTCCCCAAACAAAAAGCACCTCAGTCCCCTGCAAATTCGTCTCAATTTCATGCATCGGCATTTGCTGCCGCGCAGCATACCGGAAGATATTCGCGGGATGTTTCAGCTTACCCGTGGTCTTTCTAATTACTGTATCGTGAAACTCAAACCGATTCCCATGCGCTACGCCGTTTCGGAGATGTCGTATTATTTCTGCTTCAGGTGCATGGCCAAAATAACCATTTGCCCCGAGTGCATCGCCGACCCTTAATAAAGCACCTATAAGCCAAACTCTGTCAAAATCCTCACGCAATTCTGTTTTTTGCGCCTCTAACAAATAGTGATCAAAATGCATAATCATCGCATTGCCGTCACGTCGCGGAATCTTTAGCACAGGCACGTTCTGTCCGGGCTCAATCTGGGGTCCCAGTTTCCTAGCGCGCGGATCCCGCGCGACATGCATAGCGGTAACGTGACTGAAATATTGCGAAACCATGCGTTGAGTGAGCGTAGCTATATCGACTGCATTCTGATCAACGATTGTTTGAGCCATGGGGTTGCCTTCGACATTGATGAATACTTGCGCGGCGCTGGCAAGTTTAGTCCAGAATGGATGACATCTCATCACCCGAACCGGCCGCTGAAGTCGACATTGGTCCCTCTGCGTAATGTGCCAATTGCGCCCTTGTTTTTATGACTGTTTGACGGTGGCCATTACGCAGGCAGCGAGCGTCGCTGCGATGGCAAAGAACACAAAGCCCAACCAAATGAACACGATGCCCCATTTTTGGCGATGCTTGCCGCGACTCACCAGTTCGTTCCGTTCTCGCTCAGGATACCTAAACACGACACCTTCCCAACGGTGAGCAAATGCCTGTTTCGACAAAAACATGAAGTGCGCTCCAAGCATCCCCCACAGCACGGCTACGACGCTGGCGACGAGCGGTAAGACGAGTGCCTCAGAGAAGTGCGCGTTCTTGTTGGTCGCCATAATCGCCACAAACGCGGTGCTCAGGAAACCGGCTCCGCCGATTAATAGCTGCAAGACGGCCTTCATATATTCGACAGCACTCTGGCGATCTTGGCGGCTCTGCTCAGCGGCAAACTTGAGCTTGGCTTCCCGCATTGCGTTTGACGACTCGGACATGAGTCCCCCTGTGAGTCAAAAACGTCGTAATATAATGCAACGTGAGAGTGGATGACCGACCATAACAGATTTGTCGTTGAGTTAAAGCAGCCTGCCTTCTGAGGCAGGCTAAAGACCGAAGCAGCTATCCGGCCCTCAACCGGGCAAATTGGCACGAATTCGAGCGGAGCTAACCGCGAGTCCGCTTGCAACCCACTTTCACCGTCTGAGGCTCAATCCTTGGTAGTCCGCAAAGTGATCGAAAAGCAGGCGCACCGATCTAACAAAGTTTTTGATGCTACCGAGTCCGTTATCGGCCTTTTCCAGCCCTGCGGCTTTATCTGCTGCGGGTACGAAGCGTTAGATCGATAGCCGCGAGCGGCTTCCGCGATGACAATATGGGGCGCGGTGCTTTGCGCGATGACAACGCGGCGCAAACC
>JBKQIH010000216.1:0-3600 GCA_052148445.1 Rhodomicrobium sp. | reverse complement strand
CGCCCTGCGGCTCCATCCCGGTTTCCTCGCCGAACTCGCGGATGGCAGCGGCGAGCGGGGCCTCGCCCGGCTCATACTCGCCCTTCGGAACGGTCCATACGCCCGCGTCTTTCCGCGCCCAGAACGGGCCGCCCGGATGCGCGAGGAGCACGCGCGGCGCGCCATCCACGAGCTTGTAGAGGAGGATGCCGGCGCTGCGTTTCATGGTGGCACGTCTTCATTGGCACTTGGTCGCGCCGAAGAAAATCATATTCGGATGCCGGTGTCAGCCGCGGTGTTTTTCGGCAATCTGCCCGGATATTGTTGCGGCGCTATTTCCCGGTATCATGGCGCAACCGCCACAAGAAATCTGGCCGATTTGCCCTTAACTATCAAGGCATGTCAGACACTCAGGGCCGCAGAAGGCCGGGAAGAGACATCGGGCGTGGTTTTGCTTGCGGACGCTATCGGGGGTGGAGCGGAATACCTGGCCGCTTGGTGCTAAGCCTCGGTCCATATAAATTTAAAATTCGTCAAGACACTATCAGCCAGATAGTATACCGAGCGATAATCGTACTTCCGGCCTAGCTTTGGCGTCCAATAGTTTCCATGCGCATGGAGATGTCTAAAATTGAATGCACCGGCTAACTCACTAATAAGGCGGCTTAGTTCAGGATATTCTTTCCGCCAGATTTCAAAAATATCGTCGTCTAGGCGGACCTTTGAACCTTTTGTTTTTTTTAGGTCACGAAACGCCCTTGAAACTGGATCGCGCTTCTTTTCCTGGCAACGTCGGCAGAAGTCGACGCGAAAGGCAGCTTCCAATCGGAACAAAATAGCAAGTGCGGAGCGTAGGTCTGTTTCCGCTAGTCTTTCCTCTAACTCAGCATTTAGCTTCGAGGGAGATTCCTCCATTAGTCGAGGAGGAAGGTGAGGGTTTGCAGGTGAGAAAAAAAGTCGAAGGGCTGTCTCCGTATCTTGATGGTAGGTTGCGATAACCTTAATATCGTCTATCGTAACGTCTCTCTTTGTGAGAGTGACGCGCCTAGGCATTTACCACTGCCAAAATCATGTCGAAGAATGCCTCCTGAGTAAAGTCGATGAATGTTACGTCAGGCGGATTGGATGCTATCTTCCAGGCCCACTCAATCGGCTCCGCCGGTTGGCTTACTTGAGAAGGTGGCGTTGTGCCCACTCTCGCCGTCACTTTGAAAAGTGAGCGGGCACTGGCCGCTTTCTTGTTAACAAGAAGCAGACGCGCCTCTCCGGCAGGACCGAGCACATCGACCCGACCCTTTGTACCGATAAACAAAGTACCTATGGGGGTGAATTTGATTTGTTGCGGCCCAATTATCAGAACCATTTGCTTGGCGGTGTATATGCCTATACTTTCTTCGGATATCGTGATCGGTCTATACTCGCATTGTGCTTGCCCTGCAGTAAGATATCCCTTCAGGAAGACCTCTATTTGCTTGTAGAGTTCATCCAAATAGCCAAGCCATTCATCGCGCTGCTGTCTCCCCCAGGCCATTTTGTCGGCGGCTGAAACAGTATGCTGGCTCTTCACGAATTCGTCGAAGTCTGTCTTGGGCATTAGTTTTTCTCCCGTGAAACTGCCCGCAGGAGCTGAACAGCAGTGGCTCAAGGGCCGGTAGGATGCGAGCGTCCCTTATATCTCGCTCTTCGCGGCTCTCCAAAGGAAAAGCCGACCGACGGCATGGCGTGGGCATCGATGCTCACCGTGAGTCCGCTTTTGATGTCTTTGCTACAAACATATACTCACTTTGAGGTTTTCCGCAATCGACCCTGGCTGTGTAGAAAGTCCCGGCAGCCCGCGATCCATCGGTTTCGAGAGTAGATTTCACTGCAAAGCGTTCGTAATGGCCTTCGCGAGGGCCTGAGGGCGCTATTGAAGGTCTTTCAGGAGGCGCCGGAGCGGGATTTTGGCTTTTCAGGCCCGGATCGCGGCCATCAGCGGGCCAGGTCCCAGGATATTCATCACCCGCTTCAGATTATAAGCGAGCACGTGCAGCGCCATTTCAGACGAGACCTTCTTCAGCGTCTTCATCAGGAAGTGGGTGGCCCCCATCCAGGGTTTCAGAGTGCCGAAGGGGTGCTCCGAGGTCTCGCGCCGAACACGCATCTTCTGCGGGTTCTCGTCGAGCCGTTGCTGGACAGTTTCGAGAACATGCTCGTGCTCCCATCGCGTGATCCGGCGCTGGACACCGGACGTACAGCGTGCCTTGATTGGGCAAGCTTGGCAGGCGTTGGTCCAGTAGCGCCGAAAGGTAAGCCCGCGCTCCTCGGTGCTGAAGTAGTATTTGAGGCGCTCGCCGGCCGGGCAGACATAGACATCCTCCGAAGGCAGCCCCTGAGCCTGTTGTTCGAGGTGTGAGACTTCGGCAGAACGACTGAGATACCGGCCTCCTCGCAGGCCAAAATCTGTTCGCTTTCAAAATAACCCCGGTCTGCGAGAACCTCCAAGCGCTCCGTCTTCAATGCCTCCTTGGCCTTGTTCGCCATCGCGTAAAGCTGTTCGTGGTCGTGGCCTGTGTTAGTGACCTCGTGCGCCACGATGAGGTGATGCTTGGTGTCCACCGCCGTCTGCACATTATAGCCAACCATGCCTGTGCCCCGGCCGCTCGTCGCCATGGACCTTGCATCGGGATCGGTGAGCGAAATCTGCTGATCCGGCTTTTGCAGCATCTCTGTCTCGAGAGCGGCGAGCCGCTGCATCTCCTTTTTGAGGACCGCGATCTTGTCCTTGAGCCTGGTAGTCTTGGTCTCGCGTGCGAGCGACGGCTCTTGCCGGTCCGCACTGTCGAGCTGCTGGAGATAGCGGGCCACGCTCTCCTCGATCTGAGCCATGCGCCTTGCCATCTTGTTCTTGGTGAAGTTCTTGTCGCGGTTGTTCACCGCCTTGAACTTGCTGCCATCGATGGAGACGATCGCCTCGGCGAACAACCCCATCTTCCGGCACAGGGCGACAAACTGCGAGCACACCTTGCGGATGGCCGGGCCGTTGTCTTTACGGAAATCGGCGATGGTCTTGTGATCGGGGGCAAGCCGCCCGGTTAGCCACATTACCTCGACATTGCGGCCCGCTTCGCGTTCAAGCCGCCGGCTCGACTGCACGCGGTTCAGATAGCCGTAAATGTAGAGCTTGAGCAGCATCGCCGGATGATAGGCGGGGCGCCCCGCCGCTTCCCGGCTTACACCGTCAAAGCCAAGCCCGCACAGATCAAGACTGTCGATGAAAACATCCACAATGCGTATCGGATTATCCTCGCCGATCCAGTCCTCAAGGCACTCTGGAAACAACGTGCTCTGACTGCGATCCGTCCCCTCGACAAAGCGCTTCATCCGCTCGATCCCCGCTAGCGATAGGGAATCGTACCATGCTTCGCCTTTTTACACAGTCTAGACCCTTCACGACCTTTCGGAACCGGGGACCAAGCGTAAGATTTTGACCACTAGGGATACGGAGGATCGCCCCTTAGCGTTCGTTTGCGTACACAAACGCCGGGCGATAAATAGAACAAGCCGTGGTTCTGGCGGAAGCACGGCTTGTTATCTGGGCACCGATACAACGAAAAACGTGTCCAGGTTATTCCGGGAGCG
>JBKQIH010000215.1:0-2539 GCA_052148445.1 Rhodomicrobium sp. | reverse complement strand
GCGCATGTGAAGGTGGATTATGAGCTGCGCGGCTGCCCCATCGATAAATATCAGCTCACCGAAGTGATAGCCGCATACTTGTCCGGGCGCAAACCCGCAATCGCCAGCCATAGCGTCTGCATGGAATGCAAGAGCCGCGGCACGGTCTGCGTGATGGTGAAGGGCACCCCGTGTCTTGGTCCGGTGACGCACGCCGGGTGCGGCGCGATCTGCCCGTCGTTCAGCCGGGGCTGTTATGGCTGCTTCGGCCCGATGGAGTCGCCGAACACGGCAGCACTCGCCCGTCAGTGGCAAGCGCTCGGCGAACCGCCGCAGAACATCGCGCGGGCCTTCTCGACCTTCAACGCCGCCGCCGAATCCTTCCGCAAAGAGAGCAAAGCCCATGGCGTCTAAGACAATCAAAGTCGATTATCTTGCCCGGGTCGAGGGAGAAGGGGCGCTGAACCTTGAAATCTCCGGCGGCCGGGTAACTTCGGCGCAGCTCAAGATTTTCGAGCCGCCCCGGTTTTTCGAGGCCTTCTTGCGCGGCCGCAGCTACACCGAAGTCGCGGACATCGTGGCGCGTATTTGCGGCATTTGCCCCATCGCCTATCAAATGAGCGCGGTGCATGCGATCGAGAGCGCCTTTGGCGTCACCGTGGGAGGAGAGCTGCGCGCCTTGCGCCGGCTGATCTATTGCGGCGAGTGGATTGCGAGCCATGCACTCCATGTGACGATGCTGCACGCGCCGGATTTCCTCGGGCTTCCCGATGCGATCCAGATGGCGCGCGAGCACGGCGAGGTGGTCGGCAACGGTCTCGCGCTCAAAAAGGCCGGCAACGATCTGATGCGCATTCTGGGCGGCCGTGAAATTCACCCGGTGAGCGTCAAGGCCGGCGGTTTCCACCGGGTTCCCACCGTTGCGGAACTCGCGCCAATCGCTGAAGATCTGAAGCGGGCCCGCGACCTCGCGATAAGCCATGTTCGCTGGGCTGCGGGACTGCCGTTCCCTGATTTCGAGCAGGATTACGAATTCGTGGCGCTGCGGCATCCGGAGGAATATCCTTTCAACGAAGGCAGCCTCGTCTCCAACCGCGGGCTCGACATCGCGATTGCCGATTACGAGCAGGAATTCGAAGAGCGCCATGTCGAGCACTCGACCGCGTTGCATTCGGTGCTGAAGCGGCGCGGCAATTACCACGTTGGGCCGATGGCGCGCTATGCGCTGAACTTCGACCGCTTGCCGGCGTCCATTCAAAATCTTGCGCGTGAGGCCGGTCTCGGTTCCGTTTGCAAGAACCCGTTCCAGAGCATTATCGTGCGCGCCATCGAGATTCTCTATGCGTGCGAGGAAGCTTTGCGGCTGATCGCGAATTATGAACCGCCACGCATTGCGGCAGTAAAGCTTGAGCCGCGCGAGAGCGTTGGCTTCGGCTGCACCGAGGCGCCGCGCGGTATTTGCTGGCACCGCTGGGAGTTCGAAGCCGACGGTTCGATCCGCCGCGTGCGCATCGTGCCACCCACCTCGCAGAATCAGCCCACCATCGAGGCCGATCTCGCCGCGGTCGCGGGTTCCATTTTGGACCGGCCGGACGATTTCATCCGGCACCGATGCGAGCAAACCATTCGGAACTACGATCCTTGCATTTCCTGCTCGACGCACTTTCTGAAGCTAACGATCAACAGGTCATGACGGAGCCGTCAGCGGCGCGTAAAGTCCTGGTAGCTTGCCTTGGAAATCCGGATCGCGGCGACGACGGCATTGGCGCGGTTGTTGCCGGGATCCTCGCAGGCAGGCTCCCCCCCGGCGCAGAGCTTCGCGTCCGCAGCGGCGATTTGCTTGCATTGGTCGACGAGTGCGCAGGCTTCGACGCGCTGATCTGCGTCGACGCCGCCGCCTCGATGGGCGCGCCCGGACGGCTTCACCGGATCGATTTGGAACAAGACGATCTGCCACCCGAGCTTTGCTGCACCTCGACCCACGGGTTTGGCCTTGCGGAGGCTATCGGCCTTGCCCGCGCGCTCCAACGCGCGCCGCAGCGTATCGTCGTGTACGCGGTCGAGGCCTGCTGTTTCGACGCCGGGGCTGCCATCACGCCTGCCGTTGCCGGAGCCGCGCGGGAAACTGCAATGCAAGTTGCCCGCGAGGCGGCACGGCTGCAGCAAGGCGAGTAATGCCGAGCGCCAAAAAATTTTGATCCGTCCGCAGCGTCGTCCCCGCGCAGGGGGGACCCATTTAACGTGTTGTTACAACTGTATAAATGGATTCCAGCTTTCGCGGGAATGACACCGCGGCCTGGATTTAAAACGGTACGGCGATTTTTTCATACACTCCTTCGCGGGAATGACAATCGACGGGTCAGCGACCAGGCGAGAAAGCGTTTAGTTTTCCTGGAGCCAGCCGGCGAGCTTCCGCGAAACGAATTCCGGCCGTTCCAAGGTCGAAAGATGCCCGCTATCTGGGACCGTCACGAGGTGCGCGCCTGCAATACCTTGCGCAATCTCCGCAGCGAGTGCAGGCGGCGTCAGTTCGTCGCCGTCGCCTACCAGCACAAGCGTT
>JBKQIH010000214.1:0-5114 GCA_052148445.1 Rhodomicrobium sp. | reverse complement strand
GAAGAGCCCGGGTCTGACGGTGCGCCCCGAACACGCGAACGCGATGCCCGGAACCCCTCGAATGAAACGGGGGTCACACCGGCGAGCTCCGTTTCAATCGCGAAGATAACTCCGCGCGCGATCAATTGAACCGTCTTGCCACAGCCGGCGACTTGAGTCTTAGCCAGGGTGGCAATATCGGCGACCGTTTCGCCCGCAGCGACGGCGCGGCCGTTGCGTTGCAGCCCGCGAATGCGGCCAGCGGCGGGAGAGATCACGTGTGTTAAGCCGATGCGGCCCAAGGTCTCCCCGGCAGCCACCACCTCGCCGATCATCCTGCCTGTCGTAAAGATCCCGGCCTCCGGCGCCGCCGCAGGGCAAGCATAATCCAGAAATTTATCGCGCTCACCAAAGGTTCTCGCGGTCCCGCTCCTAAGGATGGCTCCGGGATCTGGACCGAACGTCTCGATGACAAGATCGGCGTCAAAGCCTGCGATCGGTCCTGGCCCCAATGCTATTGTCAGCTCGGCGTCGCTCTTGATGGGGCCCCGGCGTTCGCCCGGCGCCTTGGCATCGACGATCACATCCCAGGACCAACGTTCGACATCGCCGAACGTTTGGACCAATACAGGAATAAACGTACGATTGCGAAGCCCGATCAGAAAGTCTGAACTTAGGTCCGCTCGCCTCGCCTGGACTCCGTCGAGCGTCGCGGCGCTGTCGTGCCAAGCATCGGCAAACGCCATTTTCCGCCGCAGTGTCGTTGGCGGGGTGGGCTGGTGGATCGCTACCGCATAGTCCGATAGGAGCAGCATGCGAGCCACCGCCGAAGCCGTCTCATCGATTCCGAGCACGAGAATGCTTATTTGATCGGTCATAGAATCCGGTTTCCGGTGAGAGGCATCTTCAAACGCTTTCCTTCACAACGCCACAACGCGCAAGCCGCAGCGGTGTTTAACATTCGTACGATCCAACGTCGAGACGGCGTTCCATTTCTACAATCCAATGGGGATCGACTTCGCTGCTGTTAAGAAACTTCCATAGCTCTGCCCTGTCGCCGTGTGCCAACGTCCGTCCCTTGTCATGAATGAAATCGATTTTTTCGCGCATGAGGCTTTGCCGTAATTTCCCTGGCGGCCAATGAACGCGTTCAAACAAGGATACCCGTCCCAAGCCGGCGCCTGCGCTCGCTCATAATTGCTCTCAAAGTAGCTTCTGCGATGGCGCGGCGGCGCTCGTCGATTCCCGTCCAGCTGGCGTCCCGGCCCCGCGGATCGATCTCCAACAGTTTGACGCGGGGCGGAACTTCCGTGCCGTCACGGACAACGCCGCGCAACATCCGGGAAGGCGGTTGGTGATCGAGACGTCCATAGGCCGCGACAAGGCGATAGCGACATCGCGGGCATCGATCTCCACAGCGACTCCTGCACCCTCCGGGGCGTCGATCTTTGGCACCCGTAGCTCGCCGTCGTCGAAAAAGAGCGTCGATAGCCCGATTTGCGCATCGTGACGTAAGACGCGCGCGTAGAGCATTGTTGAGAGCTGGATCATCGCCTGCGGTAAGCTGTTGCGTTTGGGGATACGCCTGCAATTTCCGTGCAAAGATTGAAGGGGTCTACGGCCTAAGAGCTGCCGTCAGATCGAGGACCGCATCCGTCTCTACTATACCGTCCTGTATATAGGTGCGTTCCTTTTGCAATGCACTGCATAGGTACAGAGCGCAGCCACCGTCAGCCCATAACAAAGCGGCCGGTCGATTGCAGGTTACCGCAAGCGGATCTGCAGAACGATTTACTTGCTATCGATAAAAGCCGCCGGTCGCGACCGGTATTGCCGCAGTTTGGTCCATAGCGTTTCGTTATTGGCTCAACCTGCTTGGTGCGTAAGATGTATTTCGTTGTTCTCTTCTGAACAAATATGCTGCAAACGCCGCTTCCACCCCAAGCCATTGCTTATTTGCACTTGCTCAATGCCGCGAATCGCCAGCTATTCCTTACAGGATATAGCAGCTTTTGGGCGCGCGCCCAAGCGGATTGCCGCGCCCTCCGCTTTAACCCTGGGGGAACCCGTGAAGAGACTTCTCTGCGCGCTTGTGATCGCCGGCCTCGCAGCCAGTGCGAACGCGGAGCATTTGGACCTAGGCAGCGTCAAAGACCCGCTGCCCGGTACGCTTTCCTAACACGGCGTCACCATCTACGGAACAATCGATGTGGATTATGCCTATCAGACCAATGGCCGCCCGAACGGAAGTATCGTCTCCGATCTTGAATACACCCCATTCATGCCGACCCACAACTACACCAATCAGTCAATCTCGACCATAACGGCAAACGCCATACAGCAATCCTACATCGGTATTAAGGCCGAGGAAGCCATCGGTTACGGCTTTACGGCCGTCGGCAAGCTCGAAACGGGCTTCAACCCGATAACGGGTGAACTTTCCGACGGTTGCAGCTCTTTCGTCCAGAATCTCGGCCTGGGTTACAACCAGATGAGTTCGACCGCTGACAGCGGGCGCTGCGGTCAGGCCTTCAATGGCGTGTCCTATGCAGGTGTCAGCAACCCGGCCTACGGCACGCTAACCGTTGGCCGTCAGCAGTCTTTTCAACTCGATACCCTTGCCGTCTACGATCCGATGGCACTCGCCTATGCCTTCTCAATTTTTGCCTATTCGGGCACCGGCGCAGGCTCCGGCAGCACAGAAGCGGCGCGCTGGGATAACTCGGTGAAGTACGTCCTCGAGTACGGTCCCGTGCATGCCGGTGCTATGTTTTCGGATGGCGGCGAGGCTACCGGAATGTTCGGCACCGGCTATGGCTTCGACGTGGGCGGCTCCTGGCAGGGGGTCTCGATTGACGCCGTCTACACCAGGGAACATGGCGCCGTTAACCTGCTGTCGGTCAAAGACGATACCTTTCCGTACCCTGATAACCCCCTCGAGGCGGCCATCTCCAACGACGAGGGGTGGTCCGTCATGGGTAAATATACCTATGATTTCGGGGCCGGCGGCTTCAAGGACGGCTGCGGCCTGAAAGACGGCGACTGCGTTGGCGCCAAGCTGGCGTTTTTCGGCGGCTACGAGCACGTCTCTGTTTCAAACTCGAACGCTGTGGCCGATCAAATTGCTGCGACTACGGCCGGCGGATATTTGATTGCTCCCCAAGCTGACTACTATTATACGCCCAAGGTTCTGCAATTTGCCTGGACCGGCGCGAAATATGAGCTTCCCTCGGGCTGGAGCTTCACAGCGGCCTATTATTACATAAATCAAGGTTCCTTCATTTCGGGTACACCCGGGAATCAAGATGTCTGCACCAACGGCGGCGCCACCCGCATCGAGTGCGCAGGCACCTACGGCCAAGTCTCCGCCTTGATCGACTACCAGTTCAACAAGCATTTCGACGTCTATATCGGCGCGACCTATGCCATTGCGTACGACGGCCTTGCGGCCGGCTTCCCCGGCACACCTTGCGGGTCCGCAAATCACGCAGGCGGATGCTACACGACCGCAACGTACACCCAGGTCTCCGGCAATGCCACCAGCATAGACTCAGCCGCCGCCGTAACGGGCCTGCGGTTGAGGTTTTAGATTTAGCTAGCTAGATCTTAGCCACAGACGTTCACCTCGGCAATCCCTGGTGCTCGGCTTGCGCTTGCTTGAAAAAGGAAATAGGGGCAGCCTTCAGCGTTGGAGAGTTTGTGAAATTCCTCCCGCGGCAGGGTAGGATGGCGGTACACTAAGGGATTGACCGGTAACGGTAAAAGTCTGGTAACCTATGCTCGGGGATGGTGGACACGACAGGGATTGAACCTGTGACCCCTACGATGTCAACGTAGTGCTCTACCGCTGAGCTACGTGTCCGGCCAAGGGCGATTTCATAGCACGCGCCGGCACCGGCTTCAAGCACGCTCTTAACCAGTAGCGGGCCCAAATGGGCCCGCTACCGTTCCCCTCGGAGACCGGGCAAACAGGGGTTCCTCGGAACCCGTGTGCCGCTGCCCGATTGAACCGAATTTTTCGCGCTAGGCGGCGCGGCGTCTTTTTCTGCAGGGGTGAAAAATCTTCAAGTTAGGGCAAAAATCGGGGCCATCTTCGCCGGCGAGATAGCCGTCGAGCCAGCGCAGGCAATCGCCGCTGTCGATGCACTTCAGACAACGCGACAGCGCCTCGGCGTAAGTGTCCCCATTGCGAGAGCGGACAAACAATGCAGGATCGACGTCGAGCCGGTCCATCATTTGACGCATGCGTACTGCTTGCCGCTCTACAGAGCGGCTGACCGGCCGGATCATGCCGGGCCTCCTTGTGCTTCGTTCCCTAAGACTGCTTTTTTTATGCGCAGCTTTTTAAACTCAAGACCTATGCGGATCTGGTTTCATTGACCTAGATCAACCTAGGGGCCGATGCCCACAAAGATCTGGGGAAGATTCCGATTTGGGGCGATCCGTTCTGGGCGGCGAGGGGAGCCGCCGCACTTAAACCTTCGGCACAATAATCAGCCGCTCAACCGGCTTGCCTTCGCTGAGATGGGAGGCCACGATCTCGTCCACGTCTTCGGCCGTCTTGGGCGCATACCAAATGCCCTCCGGGTAGACCACAATGATGGGTCCGGCTTGGCAAAAGCCCATGCACCCGGTGACGGTCAGGGCGACCTCTGGATTGCCTAAAGCCTGCATTTTCGCTCCAAGCCGCTCGATCAGCGGCATCGCGCCGGCCGCGCCGCAACTGCCGCGCGGATGCTGGGGCGGGCGCTGCTGGCTGCAGATGAAGACATGGTGTTTGAAGACCATCGGTAGATCGAGGGACATCGGTTTCTCCTGTGCTGATGAGCGCGAATGGCGGCTTGCATCGGCTGCAGCAAGGATCGTACCGGAAGGTTTGATGATGCGGCGCGCGGGACTGTCTGCGCATGTAAGCCGTTGCGCCGGCGCATGTTTTTCGAATGTTGCGCCTGGCTCGGCACAATCCTTGCCCGGAGGTGCCCCGAGAGCGATTGTCGGATTTACGCCAAGCGCTTGGCAGGCCTCAGACGCAGTTGAACAGTGCCATGAAACCGAAATCCATGTGCAGCTGCTGGTGGCAATGGAACAGGGAGAGCCCAGGACTGGCGGCCACGAGGTCGAACTCGGCCTCCTGA
>JBKQIH010000213.1:0-4459 GCA_052148445.1 Rhodomicrobium sp. | reverse complement strand
TAATCCGCTCCGCTGTGCTGGAGGAAGACCCTTTGCTGGAGACGCGAGAGTTCGAGGACGAGCTTGTTTTACTCGCGATGGGTTATTTGAGGCAGGCACGATGATACATCCGCCAAATGCAAAAGGCCAACATCCCGTTGGTCCCCATCGGGCTCCGGCAAGCCGCTCGCTGTAGGCCCGTGCGGCCGGACGCTGAGGGACGATCACGTGCCACGGCTCCAGCGCCGGGCGCAGCTTGGAGCGCATCACGGACACTCAGAATTTCTTGCCGATCCCGGCTTACTTCAGAAGCTCGTTCGCGGTGTGACGCGATTTGATCTTACCGTCGACAGTAAAATAGCACTGCGCGATTGGGCTGAACCAAATCTCGTGATCGCCTTTTAAGCCTCGACGGGGTTGCGCAAACCCATCTGAACGCACAACGAGAACAGGGCGCGGCCCGCCGTAATCGCCTGGGATAACGGCAACGACAAAATCGCCCAGCAATCAACCAATGAAGCTTCCCAACCGCCTAAGAAGGAAAATGATTCTATCACCTTTTCATCCGTACGCGTTTTCACGCAGCCAGGGTCTAACGCGGGCTTCGGCAAATCGCCCGCTTAAGGAGTTCTGCATCCGATGGCTGGGGGCCGGGGGCGCGCGAAGACGCGCCCTCGCCGAAGCCTCAAAACCCAACCCGCCGCAGGTCGAGCGTGTGCGGGAAGTATGGGTTTGTGCCGGGATCGTAGGGCGTTACCGGGCCTGGCGTATGCCCGATGGTCTCGAAGCGCGCGAGCCGGCGCGTCTCCGCTTCCAGCGCGTTGACGGGGAAGGTTTCGTGCGACCGCCCGCCGGGATGGGCCACATGATAGCGGCAGCCGCCGATGGAACGTCCGGCCCAGCCATCGACCAGGTCGAACACCAGCGGCGTATGCGGCGCGATGGTGGGCTGCAGGCATTGCGACGGCCACCAAGCGCGGAAGCGCACGCCGGCCACGGTCTCGCCATGCGCGCTCGCGGGCTTCAGCGGCACCTTGATGCCGTTGCACGTCACCTGATAGCGCGTGCCGAGATTGCCCTTCACTTTCACCTGCAACCGCTCCAGCGATGAGTCGACATAGCGCACGGTGCCCCCCGGCGCGCCTTCCTCACCCATCACGTGCCACGGCTCCAGCGCCGAGCGCAGCTCAAGCTCGATGCCCTCATAGGTCACGCTGCCATAAACCGGGAAGCGGAACTCGAAATGCGGCGCGAACCATTCGAGCTCGATGGGGAAGCCCGCGTCGCGCAAATCGGCGATCACGTCCTTGAAGTCCTGCCAGACGAATTCGGGCAGCATGAAGCGGTCGTGGATCTCGGTCCCCCAGGGGACGAGCTTGCGCTTGTAGGGCTTCTCCCAGAACCAGGCGACGAGGGCGCGCAGGAAAAGCTGCTGTGCCAGGCTCATGCGCGCATGCGGCGGCATCTCGAAATTGCGGAACTCAACGAGGCCGAGCCGTCCGGTGGAGCTGTCGGGCGAGTAGAGCTTGTCGATGCAAATTTCGGCGCGATGGGTGTTGCCGCTGGAGTCGATGAGCAGATTGCGGAAAATGCGGTCCACAAGCCAGGTGGGGATCCAGCCGAAGTCCTTATCGGGCACTTGGCTGATTGCGATCTCCATCTCGTAAAGCGAATCGTTCCTCGCCTCGTCGATGCGCGGCGCCTGGCTGGTTGGGCCGATGAACAGGCCGGAGAAGAGAAAGGAGAGCGACGGGTGGTTCTGCCAATAGGCGACGATGCTCGCCAGCAGGTCCGGCCGGCGCAGGAACGGGCTGTCGGCGGGCGTGGGCGCGCCGAGCACGATGTGGTTGCCGCCGCCCGTGCCGCTATGCCTGCCGTCGATCATGAATTTCTCGGTGCCGAGCCGGGTCAGCCGGGCCTCCTCGTACAGCGTCTCGGTGATGCTGACCGCTTCGTCCCAATTCGAGGCCGGCTGAATGTTCACCTCGATCACGCCAGGATCGGGCGTCACCTTGATGAGGTTGAAGCGCCAATCGTTCGGCGGCTGATAGCCTTCGATGTGAACCGGCTGGCCTGTAATCTTCGCGGTTTCCTCGACCGCGGCGGCAAGCGCGGCATAATCTTCCGCGTCGTAGAGCGGCGGCATGAACACGCAAAGATGCCCGTCGCGCGGCTCGATGGCCATCGCGGTGCGTACGCTTCCGAACACCTCGTTCGGGAAGGCGGGCGCGGCGAGCGGCGGCTCCAGCGTCACCGACTCGCGCCGCTCGTGCAGCAGCACCTCGCGCGTTGGCATGGGCCTGCGCGCCGCGAACGGATCGATCGGCCACACATTGGGAAAGTTCGCGGGCGTGATGTAGGACAGCGAGCCGAGCGGCAGGCGGAAGCCCACGGGCGAGTCGCCCGGAACCAGGTACAGCTTCTGGCGCCTGAGGCCCCAGCGCTCCGTCACCCAGCGGCGGCCGCGCTCCTGGCTATGCCAAACCTGAATTGGCATCACATAGCCCGCCGGCTTACCGAGGCCGCGCTCGAACACCTTGATCACGCGTGCCCGCTCTTGCGGGTCTTCGAGCTTGTTATCGGCCGGGTCGATATTCAGCGGCAGCTTCTGTTCGATCAAAAGAAAATGCGCGGGGTCTTCATAGGCCGGCACGGCGCAATCGGGAGGAAGATCGAGCTGCTGTGCGAGCGTCGTCGCGAACCGCTCCGCATCCGCCTCGGTCGCGGGCTTGACCGGAACTTCCTTATCGACGAGTTGATCGTTTTCCCATAGCGGCTGCCCATCCTTGCGCCAATACACGGAAAAGGACCAGCGCGGCAGCTGCTCGCCCGGATACCATTTGCCCTGCCCGTAATGCAGGAGCCCGCCCGGCGCGAATTTATCGCGCAACCGGCGGATCAAATTCTCGGCGTAGCGGCGCTTATAAGGCCCCACGGCTTCGGTGTTCCATTCGGCGCCGTCCACATCGTCGATGGAGACGAAGGTCGGCTCGCCGCCCATGGAGAGGCGCACATCGCCCTCAACCAGCCGCCGGTCGACCTCATGGCCGGCTTTGGCGATGGCCTGCCATTGCTCCTCCGTATAAGGAAGGGTCACGCGCGGGGACTCGAGGATGCGCGTTACCTCCATATGGTGGGAGAATTCAACCTCGGCCTCGTCGTGCACGCCGGTGACGGGCGCGGCGCTTTGCGGCGATGGCGTCGCGGCGAGCGGGATGTGTCCCTCGCCCGCGAACAGGCCGGAAGTCGGGTCGAGCCCGATCCAGCCCGCGCCCGGAAGGTAAACCTCGGCCCAAGCGTGCAGGTCGGTGAAGTCTTGCTCGGTGCCCGAGGGCCCGTCGAGCGACTTCACATCCGCCTTGAGCTGGATCAGATAGCCCGACACGAAACGCGCGGCGAGCCCGTATTGGCGAAGGATGTGGACGAGCAGCCAGGCGGAATCGCGGCAGGAGCCTGAGCGTTTTTTGAGCGTTTCCTCCGGCGTCTGCACACCCGGCTCCAGGCGGATCACATAGCCGATATGGTCCTGAACCTGCCTGTTGACCCCCCAAATGAAATCGAGCGAGGTCTTCCCCTCGATCTTCAGCTTGGCGATATAATCCTTAAGCAGCGGCCCAGGCTCCGTGGCCTTGAGATAGGGCGTCAGCTCCTCTTTCAGCTCCGCGTCGTATTCGAACGGCCAGTCGCCCGCATATTCGTCCACGAAAAAGTCGAACGGATTGATCGTGGACATATCCGCCACAAGGTCGACCACCACCTTGAATTCGCGGGTCTTTTCCGGAAACACCAGCCGCGCGAGATAATTGCCGAACGGGTCCTGCTGCCAATTGATGAAATGATCCTTCGGCGAGATGTTCAGCGAATAGGAAAGGATCGGCGTGCGGCTGTGCGGCGCGGGGCGGAGCCGCACGATTTGCGGCCCAAGGCCCGTCAAGCGGTCATAGGTGTATTCCGTGCGGTGTGTTAGCGCGACGTGAAGGGCCATTGTTCCTCTTGAATCGGTTCGGACGGCGAGCGTTTAGTCTTAGCTCAATTCGCGGTCAAGCCCAACAGGCGGTTTTGCGAATATCAATTATGCGTGGGATGCAAGGCTCGTGCCTGCCGCGGTGGCGTGGGGGATCGCAATTGTCTCTGCCCCCGGAGCAAAGTGTGATGGTTATGGATAAGTGCGAATCAGCGGTATCTGTTAGCTTCGTCGCGTGAATATATTTTTGGCCGCATCAACCGAGAGTTTTTATGTCGTTCTGCATGACACCTGAGCAGTTATGGCAGTGGCGCCTGTCACTGGAGGTAAAATTACGTCGTCTGCACGGCGACTCGCTGCAGGACTTTTTCTCCACCGTGATGGAGAGAGTTCATGGGTCTGATTTCATCCGAGTGCGCCCATTCGGGAAGCTGGGGGACAAGGGCTGCGATGGCTATGTCTCCTCATCCGGCCGAATGTATCAGTGCTACGGTAAAATCGGTGACGCGGCATTGA
>JBKQIH010000212.1:0-15405 GCA_052148445.1 Rhodomicrobium sp. | reverse complement strand
CGGTAGCTAAAGTGGCAAGCTCGCCAAGGCGAGCTTGCTGGGGGAGGGTTGGTGGGGGGGCCTTAAGGACCAAGCACCATGACGGCAGTTGAACCGGCAGAAGCCGAAATTCCAGCCGAGGCGCGAGCCGATCTGCGCCGCGAATACGAGGAATCGGGCGTCGGCGCGATCCTCGACGAACTCGACCGCGAGTTGATCGGGCTCGTGCCCGTGAAAACCCGCATCCGCGAGATCGCGGCGCTGCTCCTCGTCGAGCGTGCCAGGACAAAGCTTGGCCTCACGCATGAGACGCCAACCCTGCACATGAGCTTCACAGGCAATCCCGGCACGGGCAAAACCACCGTCGCCTTGCGCATGGCCAACATCCTGCACCGGCTGGGCTATGTCCGGCGCGGGCACCTCGTTTCGGTCACGCGCGACGATCTCGTCGGCCAATATATCGGACACACCGCGCCGAAGACGAAAGAGATCCTCAAAAAAGCGATGGGCGGCGTCCTGTTCATCGACGAGGCCTATTATCTTCACCGCGCCGACAACGAGCGCGACTATGGGCAGGAAGCCATAGAGATCTTGCTCCAGGTGATGGAAAACCAGCGCGACGATCTTGTGGTGATCCTTGCCGGCTACGCGGACCGGATGGACAAGTTTTTCGCGACCAATCCGGGATTCCGCAGCCGCATTGCACACCACATCGACTTCCCCGATTATTCCGACGGGGAACTGCTCGCCATCGCTAACAAGATGCTCGCCCAGCAGAACTATCATCTTTCGCCGGAAGCTCGCGAGGCGCTCGCCGCCTACATCGCCAAGCGACGCACTCAATCGCATTTCGCCAATGCGCGCTCCATCCGCAACGCACTCGACCGGGCGCGGCTTCGCCACGCAAACCGCATTTTCGCCAGCGCGAGCGGGCCGCTTTCCGCAACCGAGCTTTCCGAAATCTCTGCCTCGGATATACTAGCCAGCAGGGTCTTCCTCGTTCCTCAAGCAGACAAATAGGCGCACCATGAGCAGAAATGTCCTTATCGCCCCGTCCATCCTATCTGCCGATTTCGCCCGCTTTGGCGAAGAGGTCCGCGCCATCGACGAAGCCGGTTGCGACTGGGTTCATGTCGACGTGATGGACGGGCATTTCGTGCCCAACATCACCTTCGGCCCGCGCCTTGTCGAATGCATCCGTCCCTGGACGAAAAAGGTGCTCGACGTACATCTCATGATCTCGCCTTGCGATCCCTATCTCGAAGCCTTCGCGAAGGCCGGTTCGGATATCATCACCGTCCACGCCGAGGCAGGGCCGCACCTCGACCGCTCGCTGCAGGTAATCCGCGGGCTGGGCAAGAGGGCCGGCGTCTCGCTCAATCCCAGCACGCCTGAAAGTGCTATCGAATACGTGCTGGATAAGATCGACCTGATCCTCGTTATGAGCGTAAATCCAGGCTTCGGCGGACAGGCCTTCATCCCGAGCCAGGTGGAGAAAGTCCGCCGGCTTTCCGCGATGATCGCCGGACGCGGCATCGATCTTCAGGTCGATGGCGGTGTTACGCCCGAGACGGCGCCGGCGCTGGTGGCAGCGGGGGCGAATGCACTGGTTGCGGGCTCGGCGGTATTCAAGGGCGGCGCTTACGCCGCAAATATTCGCGCGATCCGCGACTCTTGCCTTATCTCGGCATGATAGCAGGCCTTCCGCCGGTGAATCCCTTTGCAGGGGATTCCACCCCGGCTGGGCGCGCCTTACGAGCACATCAAATCAACCTGACGGATGTTGCTCCCCGCAAGCTCGCCTTGTCGAGCTTGCAACTCGGCGTGCCCGCATCCGCAAGCGGATGCTGGGATCGCCACGGCGGCAAGAGCCGCCTCGTGCTCCCGATTAATGGCTGTAAGTTCAGTGTAAGCAGCCTCGGTTACGTTCCTGGGCGATAGGCGGAGCCCGGCATTGCTATTTGCACGGCAGCCGCTGTGCAACATAGAAGGCGAATCAACCGAGGTGTCCGATGAGAAAGTCAAAAGAAGACTTCATGGAATTGGTGGCGAGCGGCGACTATTACGCCATTCAGAAAAAACACGATCGGAATCGCGACGACATTATGCTGAGGAGGGAAGACGGCGTTCCGGCGGAAATCCAAAATTATCCGTATAGAATCAACCAGTTGCCAACTTATATCTTTGAAGATTTCCTGAGGGAAGGCATTCTTCAGCAGGACGGGACCGACGAGGCGGGCGCTACGATTTTCCGGCCGGCCAAAAAAGGCGGGAAGTCTGCTTTGCGGGCGGCGTAAGCGAAGTCTCGATCGCATGACAGCGAGGCTCTTGTGCACCTCGATTTGCGCGTCTCGTGAGCGGATGCGCCCCGGTAATGAGCAGCGCCGGGGTCTGGGGCGGTAATATCGGGCTTCTGAATGGGCCGGCCTTCGAGGCACCCGCCAATTCAAGCCTGGATCGCGCCGATGAGGTCGAAATCGCCGCGAAGCACTGCGTCGAGCCGGCCGCTCCTCCATCCTGCCGCCATATCCCGGACAAGCGGCGACGCGCCGTCGCGATAGCGCCGGATGAGCGTGTTCGAGGCGCCGGATTGTAGGAACGCGTTCGCCAGCGCCGGGCGCAGCTTGTTAGGCGGCAAATCCCCGAGCGGTGCTGCAGCCACCCGGACGCGGGCGGTAACCCGCTCCACGCTTTTGTCGTCATCCGGCTTCTCCAGAACATGCAGGCCGATGTCCCGGGTAAGGGCGCGATGCGCCCCAAAACCGGCGATGAGAAGGATCGGTGTCTCCTTCGGACGCCCCGGTAAAACCGAAAGCTGCATGTTCCGGGCCCCCGCCCAGCCGCGATACATATCGAGCAACTGCCCGCACCAGGCTTGCGCATCGCCGCCCTCAGCCCCGCCGCCGAGGGCGGGCTCAACCGTCAGCGCCGCCTCGATGGGCGCCCCCTCGAACACGTCCTTGATGCCCTCGCCGATGAGGTGAAGCTGTAGCGCGAGCCGGGCGATCAGTTCCTTGGAGGACTTGCCGCCCCGCGCGGGCGATTTGGCGAGGCGCGCGCGGAAGGATTCCGCGGTGCTGGCAGCAGCCCTCACCCGGTCCATCAGAGCGATGCGGGCCAGCACTTCGTAGCGCCCGGGCCCGGTCCAAAAATCGGGATGTTGCATCTTTTCCGCGCCGAGCGATTTTTGCGCCTCCCACGCGTCCGACGCGAGCGTGCCGAGGATCGCCTCGTACTCTTCTTCGAGCGATTGCACCTCCTCCGCCGTGCCGCTCGCCGCGAGGATCATGGCAGCCAGAGGGACGCGCTCGCCCGGAGCCAAAGGCGCAAGTGCACCGGAGTCCTCGCCATCGCCGCTATCGGGATCGACAAACTCCGCCTGAATGGCCTTGCCGTCGCTGCGGATGAACAGGAACTGATCGCCCTCCGGAAAACGCCGCTCGACAATGGTCGCGGCCAAGGGCGCGATCAGATATTGATCGATCGCGCGTTTCAGCGGCCGCGCGCCCATCTCCGGCGAGAAACCCTTTTCCAGTAGGAATTCGAGGGCGGACGCCTCCCATTCCACCGCCCATTCGCGGTCCTTGAAGCCGCGGCGTTCCAGCACGCGCCCCAGTTCCTTTTTCAAAATGCTGCGCATCAACTCGCGGGTGAGCGGCTGGAATACGATGACCTTGTCGAGCCGGTTCTGAAATTCCGGACGGAAGGTCTGGCCGACCGCACGCATGACTTGGCCGCTGGAGAAGCCGGAGGCGGACGGCAGAAAGCCGAGATCGGCGCCGCGATGTGTGGTGGCGCCCAAATTCGTGGTGAGGATGATAATGCAATGGCGGAAATCGGCTTCCTGCCCCGAAGCATCGGTGAGCCGGGCGTCGTCGAAGACTTGCAGAAACAGGTCCCAGACGTTGGTGTGCGCCTTTTCGAACTCGTCGAGCAGCACCACCGAGAAAGGCTGCTTGCGGACCCGGCCGATGAGCGTTTCGATTTGGGTCGCGGGATCGGCGCTGCCTAAGATTTTCCACGTCGCATCGTGGGCCTGGTACTCGCTCATATCGAGGCGGACAAGACGGTCCGCCGAGCCGAATAGGAATTCGGCGAGCGTCTTGGCCAGCTCGGTTTTGCCGGTTCCCGTCGGTCCCGCGAACAGAAACACACCGATGGGCTTGCCGGGATCGTTCAGTCCCGCCTTTAGCATGGCGATCCGGTCGACGATGGTGGACACCGCCTCCCCCTGCCCCATGACCCGCGCCTCGAAATATTTGCGGATCGAGGCGAGATCCGCGCGCTCCTTGCTGTCGAGGATCGCAGCGGGAACACCCGTCGCCTGGGAGAGGCTCAAGATCACGCCGCCGGGCGTCACGGTCCCGCTCCGGTCCTTGAGCGCGCGGGCGATCGCGGATTTGAGCAGATCGAGCACCGAGCCGGGCAAGCTCGTGCCGCTCAAATATTGCCGGGCGGCGCTAAGCGCGGTTTCGGCGCAGCCAGCCTCGACCTTAAGCCTGCGTTCGCTCGCAACCCGCGACGTTACAGCTTGAGCAATGGAGAGAGTCTCCTCCTTGGAGAGCGGCTCGAAGCGGATCGCTTCGAAAAGGTTGCGAACTTGCGGGCGCATGCGCAAGAGGCGCGTGGCTCCCGCGGCCGACGCCTCAGTCCAGACGATGAGGCGGCCCGACGAGATAGCGGGGAGGATTTGCTCCAGAATGCTCGCAGCCTGACCTTGGTGCGTGCCGCTGAGCGCGATCTGCAAAATGTCGGGAATGTACCAAATTAGCTTTTTCGCGGTCGAAAGCTCTTCGACGGCCTTTTGGATCCGGCCTTCGAGCTGTCCGAACCATTGCTGGCCAGCCATCAGCTCGGCGCCGCCGGCCTCGAACACGGTCCAACCGTCGCGTTCGAGCCGCTTGGCGAGCAGCCGGAGGAACGAGGTCTTGCCGATCCGCGGCTCGCCGCTCACCAGCAGCGACCGGTATGGCTGGCCGCTGACGGTCGTCTCCGCTTGGCCGAGCATATCGCGCCAGGCTTGCGGCTCGGCGAGCCAATCGAGCTTTTCGCCGCTGCCCGTCCAAAAACGCCCAAAGGATGAGAGAAATGTCCGGTCGATGACGGCGCGCTGCTTTGCGTCGATTTCCTCAATAAGCTCGCTGGCAAGCGAATTGTGCACCCGTTCGAGAAAGCCGCGGATGAGCGGATAGGATGCGGCCGGCACCGTATCGAGCGCGCCGCCGAATGACGGTTCATCGCCAAAAAGCTCAGCGTCCTCGAAATATTCCAGAGCAACCATCGCCGTCACAGAATTATCGCGCCACCAATCCTTTGCGTTTACGAAAGGAGCCCCCACAGGCGGGCGCGCGGGTAAGGTCGAGAAATATTTTAGAGCGTAGTGCATGGTCCATGGCGCGAGCCGGTCGAACCCGGACAGCACTTGCGGCAACGCATCCGCGCGGCCTGACCGCTCAGCGAGCGCGAAAAGGGCAGCGCAGGCAAGGGCCCAGTTGGTTCCAAGCACATACTGCATCACAGTTTTCAGCGGGACGTCATCGGCGCGCAGCAGCGTGGCCGCTTCCTGAAACGAGGGCTGATCCAAAAACTCGCGCGGATGAGCCGCGTTCTCCGCAACCGGGAGAAAGTCGCTTTCGAGCCTCCTGAGTTTCACAGTAAGCGGCTCTTCCTTGCAATCCTCCGCAGATAGCTCCAGGAGCGCCCCGGAAGTCTCCGCTCCCCGAGAGGGCGTGCGGCGCCAGCTATCGAGAAGAAAACCCCGTAGCCGCGCGAAAGTCAGCGGCCCGGGCGGCTGCCGTCGCCAGGAGGCCCATGCGGCGGCGAAGGTTAAGCCCGCGAGCACGCCAATTATGAACTCTGCCATTCGACCCCGGCCATTGAGAGTACGTGCCGGAAAAGCATATCCTCGGACTTAACCCGCGGGTGTAAGCGGCTTTTCCGGCAAGACGTAACGCAAAACAAAAACTTAGAGCCCGCTTTCGATTTCATCCAGAGCGGATCGGCTCTAGAAGCCCCGGCGCACTCTGAAAAGCGCAGGACCCGCTGTCAACTGCCGGCAGCTGCCTCGATACCGGCCGCCTCCGGCCATCATACCGGCATAATAGCGCGCAAAACGGACTTTCCTTCACTCATTGCACGGAGAAAGCATGTCCCGGCGCATCGTCCGCATCTTCAAGGTCCGCGAAAGCGGCAATGCCGAGTTCTGGCTTTCGAACCTTTTCATCGTGGCCTCGACAATCATCGGCGTGTACCTGGCAGCGCAGGCGGGCTTCAAGACCGCGCTCCAGTTCGAGATCGCAAGGAACGATCGCGACGGCTATTACATGCGGCGCGCGCTTTTGGACGAGGTGAAAGATAATTTGGCTTCTGTCGATGAGTGGAGCGGCGCCTTCGAAAAGGTTCTGCGCAATCGCATCTCGGATCAATATTTCCTGCCTTCCGATACATGGACCATGTACTGGTCCGGCAAAAATGGCTGGTCGAACGCGGGCGTTGTCCCGGACGAGCTCAAGATGAAAACCTTCGTTTGGGAGACGATGAAGCAGCAAGCCATCACGTTTCAGCTTGAGCCGGCACTGTTGTCCGCGGTGCGCCGCTATTACGACAGCATGGATGGGAACATGAAGGATGTGCTTGGCCACGAGTGGAAGGCGGGACCGGCCGCGATGGCCGTCTTGGCGGACACGAAGCGGATGCGGGACGAGGTGGTGCCAGCTTTCGAGAAGGATATCGCGGAGCTTCGCGAGAGTCTCTTGGCGAGGTCGGTGCCCGTCAAGTGAGGCTTGGCGGACAGCGTGACACAATCGGGCTCAAAATAGATTGCACGGCGGGGTTGCCGGAACAACCGGCGCGCGGAGCGAGGCTGCCCCAGCGCCGCCCGGCGCGGCCATGTTACGGCGCGGCTATCTGCCGCCCTGCAATGGCAGCAAGGATCTCCTGCTTGCCGCCCTCCTTGCGTACGGCGTCGTCCGACATGACCCGGTACAACTTGTCCTGCGGACTGATCGAAGAGTGAGACAGGCCGTGGATTGCAAGTAGTGCACGTGCCGCGTGGTGACGCACCAGCGGTTCGGAATCGTCAAGTGCCGTCACCAGCGCCGGCACAGCGGCGGAATCGTGAAACACGTAGAGCGCTTGGGCAGCATCCATACGCTCCCAGGGGCTGCTGGCGCTGCCGAGCACTTCGATGACGGCCGCGAGCCAGCGCGGGTCTGGCCGGATTTGCCAGAGCGCCCTCGACAAATCGACCACCCCAAATCGGTATTCCGAACCCCGCTCCATCTCTAGCATTCGCCTAAGGACGGGTTCCGCGCGCTGAGAGCGCAGCGTACCCAAGCCGATCACCCCGCGCGTGTCGGGTAAATAGTCAAGCAGCATTTCCTCCGCGCGATCCCATTCGTCGCCTTCAAGCGCTGCAAGCGCCTGTTTATCCAGCCCTTGGCGTGCGGAGTCAGGATCGTCGAAGAAGCTGAACCGGAAACGCTTAAATTCCTCAGAGTCCATATTTGCCTCCTATGCAAATTCACTCCAAACAATCGCGGTCGCGGCTTCGATCCCCGGATCGGCCCCGCAGAGCTTAGCCGGGCGTGGCGGCAAAAAGGTTCAATCAGGGACACCCGCTTAGTAAAAACCCGCGCAATCGCTAAATAATGCTTGCGGGTTAGGCAAGCCGTGCCGGCCCCGATTGCGGTCTGGGAAAGAAAACACATGGCAAAAGCATTGGAAGGGGTGAGAATCCTCGACTTCACGCATGTGCAGTCGGGCCCGTTCTGCACGCAGCTTCTGGCTTGGCTCGGAGCCGATGTGATCAAGGTGGAGCGCCCTCCGGCCGGCGACATCACGCGCGGCCAGCTCCGCGATATCCCCGATGCGGACAGTCTTTACTTCACCATGCTGAACCACAATAAGCGCTCCATCGCCCTCGACGTTAAGAACCCGAAAGGGATGGAGGTGCTGACCGCGCTCATAAAAGTCTGCGATGTGCTCGTGGAAAACTTCGCGCCGGGCGCGCTGGACCGCATGGACTTGACTTGGGCGCGCATTCAGGAGCTGAACCCGCGCCTGATCCTCGCATCGGTGAAGGGCTTCGGCCCCGGCCCTTACGAGGATTGCAAGGTTTATGAAAACGTAGCGCAATGCATCGGCGGTGCGGCCTCGACTACCGGTTTCCGCGACGGGCCGCCGCTTGTCACCAGCGCGCAGATCGGCGATGCCGGGGCCGGCCTGCATCTCGCGCTCGGCATCGTCGCGGCGCTTTATCAGCGCACAAGCACCGGGCGCGGGCAAAAGGTCGATTGCGCCATGCAGGACGGCGTTCTCAATCTTTGCCGGGTGAAGCTGCGCGATCAGCAGCGCCTCGCGCACGGGCCGCTGGAGGAATACAGCCAGCATGGCGAAGGGATACCCTTCGGCGATACCGTACCGCGCGCGGGCAACGATTCGGGCGGCGGGCAGCCCGGGCGCGTCCTAAAATGCGAGGGATGGGAGACGGACCCGAACGCTTATATCTACGTCGTGACCCAGGCTGCGGCTTGGGAAGGCTTGTGCGACGCAATCGGCGAACCGGCCTGGAAAACGCACCCGGATTTCGCAACGCTGAAAGCGCGCTTGCCGCGCCTCAACGCGATCTTCGAGCGCATCGAGCGATGGACCATGAGCAGGACTAAATTCGAGGCCATGGACATCTTGAACGGCTACGGCATTCCGTGCGGCCCGGTTTTATCGATGAAAGAGCTCGCGGAAGACCCTTCGCTCCGCGCCGCCGGTACGGTGGTGGAGGTGGATCACCCGGCGCGCGGAACGTACCTCTCGGTCGGAAATCCAATCAAAATGTCGGAAAGTCCCTCCGAGGTAGTACGCTCCCCGCTTTTCGGCGAGCATACGGCCGGGATCCTTGGCGCGCTGCTCGGATTTAGCGGCGACGAGATTGCAGACTTCGTGGCGTCAGGTGCAACTGGGGGGAAACCGGGCGATGCCGGAGGATAGCGCGATTATTCCGCGAAAACCCCGTGCTTCTCGACATGGGCGGCAAGCCCGAGCGTATGCTCCCGCACGAGGCTCTCCGCGAGGTCGGCATTGCGCGACTCTAACGCTGCTATGATCCGTATATGATCGGCGATGGACTTCTCCGCCCGATTATCCTGCCGCATCGAAACCTTGCTGATAGCGCGGCCATGGATTAACAGATTCTGGGTCATCTCGACGATGAGGCTGCTGCCGCTGAGCCTTATGATCGTTTGGTGAAACTTGATATTGGCTTCGGAATACTCGTTCAAATGATCGGACAGCGGTTCGTTTTTGAATTCCTGGAATAGCGTTGAAAGCTCTTCAAGCTGGGCATCCGTCGCGTTTTTTGCGGCAAGCCGCGCCGCCATGCTTTCGAGCGCGCCCCAAACGACGATCAGCTCGACGATCTCTTTTTTGGACTTGCGCACGACGTAAATGCCTCGCCGCGGCACCGAGCGGACGAAGCCTTCTTGCTCCAGCACGGTCAGCGCTTCGCGGATCGGGGTCCGGCTTACGCCGAGCATTTGGGACAGTTGACGCTCGTCGAGCCGGATGTTTTCGACCTGCCCGTAAATGTCCATGTCCGTGATGGCACGCTTGAGCGAGTCATAGGCACGCGCCTTAAGACTGCTGCTGGCCTCCAAAGGCTTGACCTTCAGTTTCGGCCGCTTAGAGTCTTCCGGCACGCTGACAGTCTCCTTCCCACAACTCACCTCACAAGCTGACTTTACACAGCACAGATTCGGCGTATACGGCTTATCGGAGCCCGCCCGCACCCAAGACCGAATCGAAACTGGTCACCTGCTACCATACTACATTTTTATTCATAACTATCAATATTGATAGGGCTGGTCCTGCCGCACGCCCGATGCCGGGCATCGTTCGCGCGGAGGACAAAACTTAAGCGGCGGAAAAACCTAATAGGGGCGCGTGATGAAACGGTTGCTGGACCGTCGGTGACTGCTGTATGGCATAGCTCAGAATATCTGGCGCAAGATTTGGCAGCGCGGCCGCTGTTTCGGTAAACAGGGCTTCCGGCAGCGTATCGATCGGCGTGTCTTGCGCGAAGGGCAGAGGAACAGTATGCATACCCATTCGCACTTCCGCTCAGCTCAAGTAATGCTTCTGGGTGTGTTGGCGCTAGCCCTCTCGGGCTGCAATCAGAGCCAGCAAGCCCAAGCTCCGGCCGCACCGCCTCCTCCAGCCGTCTCAGTGGCAAACCCTCTCGAAAAAGAGGTGGTCGAGTGGGACGAATATACCGGGCGGTTCGAGGCCGTGGACACCGTTGAGGTCCGCGCCCGCATCTCGGGCTTCCTCAACGAGGTCAAGTTCACCGATGGCGCCATTGTGAAAAAGGGCGACCTTCTGTTCGTGATCGATCCGCGCCCCTTCCAGCGCATTCTCGATAAAGATCGCGCGGCTCTGCAAGGAGCGAGGACAGCTGTGGAATTTGCGCAAAAAGACCTCGACCGCGCAAAGCCGCTGATGGCGAATGCGACAATCTCGCAGCAAGTGTTCGATCAGCGGACGCAGGCAGTGCGTGCGGCCGAGGCCAATGTGCTTTCGGCGGAGGCGAGCGTGCGCTCGTCCGAGCTCGACGTGGAGTTTACTCAGATCCATTCGCCGGTCACCGGCCGGATCAGCCGCAAGCTCGTCAGCGAAGGCAACTACCTCACGGGCGGATCGGGCAGCGGAACCCTGCTCACCACCATCGTCTCCATCGATCCGATTTACTTCTATTTCGATGTCAGCGAAGCCGACTTCCTCAAATATCAGCGTCTTGGCTCGGTCATGATGCAGCACAGCGCGCGCATTTCGGAGATACCGGTAGAGCTGGCGCTTCAGGGCGACCAAGGCTTTCCCTATAAGGGCAGGATGAGCTTCATCGATAATCGCATCGACCCCAATACCGGCTCGCTGCGTGTGCGGGCGGTCTTCGATAACCCGAACCAGCTGTTCCAGCCCGGCCTTTTCGCCCGGGTCCGGTTGGCGGGCAGCGCCAAATATAAAGCCGTCATGCTACCCGACATGGCGGTTGCGACCGATCAATCGAACCGCTTTGTGTTCGCCGTCGCCGATGACGGCACCGTAAGCACCAAACCGGTGGTGCTTGGACCGATGATCGACGGTCTTAGGGTCATCCGTAGCGGCATCGCGCCGGGTGACCTCGTCATCGTGAACGGCGTTCAGCGCGCGCGTACCGGTATCAAGGTGAAGCCGGAGAAAACAGTCATCGGCCAAAATCAAAAAGCGGCGGCGCTGTAATGAGGTTCAGCCACAACTTTATTCAACGGCCGATTTTCGCATCGGTTATCGCGATCTTCATCGTGATCCTTGGCTGGCTTGCGTACCAGCGCCTAGCCGTCGCGCAGTTTCCCGAGGTCGCGCCGCCAACCGTGACGGTGACCGCGTCCTATCCAGGCGCCAACGCCCAGATCGTGGCCGATACCGTCGCCACGCCCATCGAGCAGGAAATCAATGGCGTCGAGAACATGCTGTATATGTCGTCGCAATCGACGGCGGACGGCAATGTCGCGATCACGGTGACCTTCGAGCTTGGCACGAACCTCGATCTAGCGCAGGTGCTCGTTCAGAACCGCGTCGCCGTGGCGACACCGCGGCTTCCCGCGGAGGTCCGCCAAACCGGCGTCGTGGTGAAGAAGAATACGCCCGACATCCTGATGGTCGTGCATATGATCTCGCCCGACAACAGCTACGACCAGCTCTATATTTCGAACTATGCGCTTCTACAGGTCCGCGACGTGCTTGCCCGCGTGAAGGGCGTCGGCGCCGTGAACCTATTCGGCGTCCGCGAATATTCCATGCGGGCATGGCTCGATCCGGCCAAGATCTCCTCGCTTGGCATGACCGCGACCGAAGTGATTAGCGCGCTTCAGGAGCAAAACATTCAGGTCGCTGGCGGCGCTCTCGGCCAGCCGCCGGTCTCGAACGATCAAGCCTTTCAAACCAGCCTGCAGTTGCGCGGGCGGCTCGTAAAGCCCGAGGAGTTCGGCGAAATCGTGGTGAAGACCGGCGCCGATGGCCGGTTCACGCGATTGCGCGATGTGGCGCGCGTCGAACTCGGCGCTCTCGACTATTCCACCAATGGCTTTCTCGATGGCAAACCCGCCGTTGTTCTTGTGGTGTCACAAACGCCCGGCGCGAATGCGCTTTCCGTCGCGAACTCTGTCCAGGACAGCATGGCGGAACTGTCGAAGGGCTTTCCCAAGGGTATCGAATATAAGATCGCCTACAACCCGACCGAGTTCATTCAGCATTCTGTCGACGAACTCATCAAGACCATCTTCGAAGCCGTCGCGCTTGTCGTGATCGTGGTGCTCGTGTTCCTGCAAACATGGCGTGCTACCATCATTCCCGTAGTCGCCATCCCGGTCTCGCTGATCGGGACATTCTTCGTGATGTCGCTGTTCGGGTTCTCGATCAACAACCTGACCCTATTTGGGCTGGTGCTCGCGGTCGGCATCGTGGTGGATGACGCCATCGTCGTGGTCGAAAACGTGGAGCGCAAGATCGAGCACGGTTTCAGTCCGCGCGAGGCGGCCTTTTCCACGATGGACGAGGTGGGTGTCGCGCTGATCTCTATCGCGCTTGTGCTGTGCGCCGTGTTCATTCCAACGGCCTTCCTGCAAGGCATCGTCGGCCAGTTCTATCGCCAGTTCGCGCTCACAATCGCGGTAGCGACGGTTCTATCCGCCTTCAATTCGCTGACGCTCAGCCCGGCACTTTGCGCAATCGTCCTGAAGTCCCGCGAGGAAAAAGAAAGAAAACCGCGTATCGATTTATCGATCTTCACGAATTGGTTCTTTGCCGGCTTCAACAGAGTCTTCGGCGCGCTGGAGTACGCCTATGCGGCGGTTGTACGCCGGATTGTCCGCGTCACACCGCTCATGCTGCTCATCTACGCAGGGCTGATCGGCCTTGCGGCCCAGCTGTTCGTGACCGTTCCGCAAGGCTTTATTCCCCAGCAGGATCAGGGCTACATAATCCTGTCGTTCAGCCTACCCTCGGGCGCTTCGCTGGCGCGGACCAGCGAAGTCATCCGGCGGGCGGAGGACATCGTTCTCTCCACCCCAGGTTTCGCTCACACGGCTTCTTTTGCCGGGTTCTCCGGCGCGACCCGGACCAACGCACCCGACACCGGCGCTGTCTTTGCGGTCTTGAAACCGTTCGAGGAGCGGGCTCGCGAGGGGCTTTCCGCTGACAAGCTCGTCGGCGTTCTTCGAGCGAAGCTCGCACAGATCAAGGAAGCGAATATCTTCGTGATCGCCCCGCCGAGCATACGCGGCGTCGGCACAGGCGGCGGGTTTTCCATGTATATCGAGGATCGCCGGGGCCGCGGCTTACAAACGCTCACCCAAACGGCTTACGAGCTGATGGGGGCCGCAAACAAGACGAAGGGCCTCAAAGCGGTGTTCACGACCTTCACCGCCAACACGCCGCAAGTTTTCGTGGATGTAGACCGCGTGCGCGCTCAAATGCTGGACGTGCCGCTGCAGAACGTCTTCGATACGCTGCGCATCTATCTTGGCTCTGCGTACGTCAACGATTTCAATGCGTTCGGCCGAACCTACCGGGTCACGGCACAGGCGGACGCGCCCTACCGGCTCGATAAGGCCGCCATTTCGCAGCTCAAGGTTCGAAGCGCGAGGGGAGCCATTGTGCCGCTCGGCTCACTCGTCACCTTCCGGGAGATTGCCGGTCCGCAGCGCGTTCCACGCTACAACCTTTACCCGGCTATCGAGATGATGGGCACAACGGCAGCCGGCGTTAGCTCCGGCCAGGGCATCAAACTCATGCAGGACGTGGCCGCCCGCACATTGCCGGACGGCATTACCTACGAATGGACCGACCTCTCCTATCAGGAGACCCACCAAGGCACGCCCGCCATCATAATCTTCGGCCTCGCCGTTCTCTTCGTCTATCTCGCCCTTGCCGCCCAGTATGAAAGCTGGACGCTGCCGCTCGCGATCATTCTGATCGTGCCGATGTGCCTCCTCTCGGCGATGCTGGGCGTGTGGTCGCACGGCGCCGATGTGAACATCCTGACCCAGATCGGCTTCGTCGTGCTGGTGGGCCTCGCGGCCAAGAACGCTATTCTGATCGTCGAATTCGCCGTTCAGCTCGAAGAACACGGCCGCAATCGCTTCGATGCCGCGGTCGAGGCTTGTAAGCTGCGCTTGCGCCCGATCTTGATGACCTCCTTCGCCTTCACCCTTGGCGTTGTGCCTCTCTATATCGCAACGGGCGCGGGCTCCGAAATGCGCGTCGCGCTCGGCACCGCGGTCTTCTACGGGATGCTCGGCGTCACCTTCTTCGGCTTGATCTTCACGCCGGTGTTCTACGTCGTGATCCGTGGCCTTTTCGGAGGGGCGGTTAAGCGCCACCCGGTCATCGAACACACCGAACCCAGTTCTCCGCCGGCACCCGCGGAATAGAATGCTCGCCGAAAGAATCTCGCATCATGATGGATCGCTGCCACGCGGCTTTCGGTTAGAATGATGCAAAACAGCTCCGGGGAAGCCGAACGCCGGCGTCTCCCGGGCCATGCGGGAACGGAGACGGCTATGGACCTTCTCGATCGCGATGCCGGTCAAGCGGCGGTGCGGTCCTCTGCGTACCGCGACGATGTCTTGCCCGATCTGGCCGCATGGAGCGGGAAGGGCGAAGCGTGCGCCTTGGTCACGCTCATTGGCGTCGATGGGAACGCACCGCGCGCCGAGGGCGCGCAAATGGCGGTTTCGGAGAGCGGGGAATGGGCCGGTTACATATCGGGCGGCTGCCTTGAGCAAGCGATCGCGCTCGAAGCGGTGGCGGCCATTAAGGCCGGAAAGCCCAAGCTTCTGCGCTACGGCAAGGGGTCGCCTTTTTTCGATATCCGCCTGCCTTGCGGAAGCGGGCTCGACGTTTTCATCCTGCCGGCCCTGGACGCGGCGCTCATTCAGGAGATGTACGCACGCTTGGAACGCCGGCAGCCCTTCGCGCTTCGCATCGGGCTTGCCAGCGGCTCCGCAAGTTTGGAACCGGCCGCCCCCGGTGAGCAATCCTCGCGCGATGGCGAGGACTTCCTCCGGGTTTACACGCCGCCCTTGCGCTGCCTCGTCATCGGCTCAAGCCCCGTTGCGGTGAAGCTCGCCGAACTGGCCGCATCCGCCGGTTTCGAGACCGCCTTCTACGCCCCGGATGCCGAAACCTTGCCGCCCTTCCCTGCCGGGGTCAGCGTGCATCCTCTCCCGCTGCGGCCTAAGTTCAGTGCCGACCCCTGGACGGCTGCCGTGCTCGCCTTTCACGACCACGAGAAGGAGATGCCGGTTTTCGCCGCGCTCATCGACGGCCCCTGCTTTTTCATCACCGCCATCGGCAGCCGCAATGCGCACGCCGCGCGCAAGCTGGCCCTCGCCA
>JBKQIH010000211.1:0-12524 GCA_052148445.1 Rhodomicrobium sp. | reverse complement strand
GCGTTCTTTTTCTTCGACACCTGCCACGCGGGCAAGGCGGCGGGCATCTCGTTCAAGGGCGCGATGGATTATAACAAGCTCATCAACGAGATCGCGGGCTCGGCCAACGCCATCGTGCTGGCCAGCTCGACGGGCAGCGAGCTATCGCAGGAGCGCGACGAGTGGAAGCAGGGCGCGTTCACCAAGGCGCTGCTCGAAGGCTTGGCGGGCAAGGCTCACACTTACACCGCCGGGGTGGTGACCATCGACGAGCTGAACCTCTATGTGAAGGAGCGCGTGAAGGAGCTGACCGGCGGCTTGCAGCATCCAGTGGATTTGAAGCCGAAGGAGGCGCGCAATATCGCTTTCGCGATGGTGCCGTAGGAAGGCCCCCTCACCGCCATACGCGCTAATTTAACGGGGGAATCACCCCTCACCCTGCCCCTCTCCCATTGGGAGAGGGGACGATGTTGTACGCTCGGCGCTAATTCTAGCGTCCCTTCTCCCATGGGGAGAAGGACAGGATGAGGGGAGGTTCCCTCTCTCGTTACGCTGTCCACCTTTAACTTAGCGCCAATGCTCTCTCTCCAAGCGGAAAAGGGGCAGGTCGCGGCGGTTGAGAAGGCGTCCTCTCAGAGTGGGGGGACTCAACGGCGGGCAGTATGCGGCACATACACGCCAAACGTGCGTGCGCCTACGGATGGCGCGATACGCACACGGCCGAATTTCGTAGCGCCAGCACATGCTTAACGCCGGAATGGTTAATGCGGGGGGATTTCATTAACTTACCGCCATCGAAGTCGCGATTTTTCGCGTTTTTACCCGCAAAAGCTGCATCCAAAAAGTCCGTTAAATATATTTGCAACTTGGTATTAACCATAATGGGAGGCGGCACGGCTTGCGGAAGTATCTCGCTGCGCGAAATATTGCCGTGTATTATCAATATCTTATGCGGCAAATTTCGCCGTTAAAGCTTTGGCAAGGCGCTTTTCGCTACCATTATCTCTCAAGCGAACGGGCAGGACGCGATGGTTTTCTCCGGCATTCGTAAACAGCGCGTAGCGCAAAGTGCACCGGCGGAGCAATACGAATTTCCTTGCGCCGGTGCAAAAATGTCGACGCGCCACGTTTTCTGCGCATTTCAACATTAACGGTTTTTTAACCAGCCTCGGTTAACTACTCTAGCGTGTAACCTGGCTTTTGCTCACCTTTGGCTAAGCCATGGAGGAGCAGGGGAAACTAAAGACATTGCGGAATGTCTTAGAGGGCGTATTGAGGGCGTAACGAGTGAAGTTTGTAAAGTGCGGCGTTGCCTTGGGCCTGAAAAGGCTGGGGCTTGTAATTGCGTGTGCAGGACTTCTCGCCTCGCTGACCGGCCGGTCGCAGGCTGAGGACCGCACGCTTTCCATGTACAACATTCACACGAAGGATACGATCACCGTAACCTTCAAGCGGAATGGCAAATACGTCCCCGAGGCGTTGCAAGCGCTCAATCACTTCATGCGGGACTGGCGGCGGGACCAGGAAATCAAGATGGACCCCGCCCTCATCGACCTCATTTGGGAGCTGCACGAGGAGCTTGGCTCGAAGGAGCCGGTGCATCTGATTTGCGGCTACCGCTCGGCCGGCACGAACGAGATGCTGCGGCGCACCGTTGGCGGTCAGGCGCGCCACAGCCGGCACATCACCGGGCAGGCGGCCGACCTCACGTTCCCCGACGTGCCGCTGAAGCAGCTGCGCTATTCCGCGCTGATCCGCCAGCGGGGCGGCGTCGGCTATTATCCCGCCTCCGGATTGCCCTTCGTGCATGTCGATACCGGCAATGTGCGCCACTGGCCGCGCGTGCCCCGCATGGAGCTGGCGGCGCTGTTTCCGAGCGGGCACTCGCTGCATGTCCCCGCGGACGGCCGGCCGCTGACGCCGGCGGATTACCGCATCGCGACGGCAAGGCTCGAAGCGAGCGGCGCGGAAAGGCCATGGGCACTCACGCATAAGCGCGCCGCCCCCATGCTTGCGAGCCTGACGCCAGCCGACGGGCCGCCGCTGCTGCAGCGCGCGAGCTTAGCGTTGCCGGCGCCCGCGCCATTACGGCAGGAGGCGGCGAGACCGGCGTTCAAGCCCGAGCCCCTGGCGCTGCCTAAACTCCAGGCGCGGCTGACGCCCGAGGCTCCGGAGCCGCAGCTTGCCGAGGAAGGCGAGGAGCAGGAGGACGTCATTGCGTTCGAGCCGCTGCCCGCCACGTTCCTGCTCGCGGAGAAGCCGCTTTCTTATTCCGACGTGCCCGATGGCCAAATGCGCGAGCCTGTCTTCCGCAAGATTGCGCTGCTGATGCAGCCGGCGAGCGTTCTGGCCAGCGAGGAGTTCGACCATCGGCTGCAGATCGAAGATTTGTACGAAGCGAGTTCGTTCAAAGGCCGGGCCATTGCCTTCATGGAAAGGCGCAGGGCGCGCATGGCTGCGGCGGCTGCCCGCGATTCGATCGGCAGGCAGGCGAGCCGGTGAGCGGGCGCAAAGCCCGCCGGGTCCGCTGCGGGCTATCGCCTATTGCTCGTCATCGAGCATGCCGAGGGCATGCATATAGGTCGCAAGTATAGCCTCCTCGTCGCGCCGCTCCGAGGCCTCCTGCTTGCGCAGCCGGATCACCTTCCTGAGCGCTTTGGTATCGAAGCCCGAGGATTTCGCCTGCGCGAACAAATCCTTGATGTCCCCGCCGAGCGCGGCCTTCTCCTCTTCCAGCCGCTCGATCCGCTCGACAAAGGAGCGCAGCTGATCTTTGGCCGATTGCGCGATAGATTTCTCGGCCGATGTTGAAACGGCGCCGTTTTCCAAGGTTTTGCCCTCCACTGTCCTGCAATGCGAATCAAAATGCACTTCGCAAGGCTATCGCGCCGCATGGTGTGGTTCAACGCCGGGGCCGCCTCCGTCCATATCATCGCAATCTCCTGGGGAAAGCCGGGGGACGGCGCCGCTGGCCCCTGAATAATCCTTGCCTGGGGATTTTGCGCACTAGGCTAGCGGAAGCCGAGCTTGTATCCTCATCCCGTCTGGGGAGTTAAATGGGCTTAAGGGGACACTCACAGGGGGGAAGGAAGCGCGCGCGCCGCGCTTCCGGCACGCTGCGCCGGCAGGGCGCGGCGAGCCTGTTTGCCGCTCTCGTTCTGCTGCTCGGCGCGATCGTTCCCTCATGGCATCAAGCGCGAGCCGCGGTGGCAGCCGCAGAGCTTGCCCAGTTGCAGCTGCTGTTTGGCGCCCAGGCCGAAGACTTTAGCACTGCGATTTGCCATCACGAGGACGGCGGGACATCGGATCTTCCGGACAGCGACGGGTCCCGGCTCTGCAAGGAGCACTGCCTCCTTTTCCTCGCACTTCAGCTCCACGCGCCCGCGGTTGCACCGCGTGGCATTGCCTGGCCCGCTCATACCGGGGTTGCGCTTGCGTCCTTCGTTCCGCAACCGGCGGAGCTGAGGGCGACCCGCGAAATCCAGAACCAAGCCAGGCCGCGTGCACCGCCTCTCGCCTGAAGATCGAGCGCATATCCGGGCCGTTCCGCGCTGTTCGCCGGTGGCATTGCGCATCCTGTGAAATAAACCTCCCCAATTTTGACTTGGCTGCGTGAGCGCACCAGTTGGAGTACATGTAATGCAGTTCAAATCTCTCAGCGCCCGGCCCGCTTTTGCAAAGGCGCTTCAAATCGCGGGCATTCTTATCGCAATCAGCTTGATCCCCGCCGAGGCGCTCGCCTGCGCCTGCGGCTGCAGCGTGTTCGATGTGGGCTCGACCGCGCTTCTGCCGAAGGAAGGCGACCATGGCGGCGCCGTCTATTTCGAGTGGGACCACTCCACCCAAAACACGAACTGGAGCGGCCTTGAGAAGGCGCCGGCGATCAACAACGACGATAAGCACATCTTGACCGATTGGTATGTCGTTGGCTTGAATTACATGCTCAGCCGCGATTGGGGCTTCGGGCTGCGGGTCCCCACCGTGAACCGGGACTTCTTGACCCTAGATAACGGCCCCAACAGCAATGCAAACGGTGTATCGGCTTATCACGAAACGACGATCGGCGACATCGAGCTCACGGGCATGTACACCGGCTTCTCGGAGGACATGTCGAAGGGCCTCATGTTCGGCCTGAAATTGCCCGCCGCCACTTGGCGGGCCTATGGCTTCGACCGCGATTCCAATGTCGGCACCGGCAGCACCGATCTCATTCTTGGCGGCTATTGGCGGGGCATGATCACCGGCGACAACGCTTGGCAATATTTCGCCCAAACCAAATTGCTGACGCCGATTTGGACGCATTCGGAAGAAAACGCCACTTGGGGCGCAGCTCCTGGAGACTACCGTCCAGGCACGTCAATCGACACTGCCTTCGGCGTGATCTACAACAACTGGTATCATGTCGGCCCATTCGATAAAATAGCCCCCTTGTTCCAGGTCATCGTACAGCACAAGCAGCCCGACAGCGGCGCAGCCGCCGATCCCGCCGATAGCGGCTTCGACCGGATTTTGCTCTCTCCCGGTATTGACTTCACCAAGGTCATCGACGACGCTCATAACCGGACGTTCAAGCTTTATGGAGACGTCGAGATTCCCGTATATGAACGGTTTAACGGGAATCAGCTAACCCAGCCCTTCCTGGCTAAAATGGTAGCTGCCTATACGTTCTGAGCGAGGCCGTCATCAAACGCACGCACATTGTAAGAAAGATGGAAGCGAGGTGCGCCAGTCTGGTTGCCTCGCTTCTCGCGCTCGCTTTTGGGCTTCTGCCGGTTCTGGCGGAGCCGGTTATGAACGCGCCCGCTCCGCCGCTGACGATTGAGACGGCGGGCGGCGGCGAATTCGACCTTGGCGCCATGCGCGGCAAGGTCGTGCTCGTGAATTTCTGGGCGACCTGGTGTGCGCCCTGCATCGAGGAATTGCCGGCCATCGCGAACTTCTACCAAAAGCACCATGCGGAGGGCTTCGAGGTCATCGCGCTCAGCATCGACCAGCCGCGCAACCGGGCGAAAATGCAAAGGCTGATCGCCGCGCTGCCCTTCCACGCCGCGCTTTTGAGCGAAGCCCGCCGCGACGGGTTCGGCGCTCCGGACGCGGTTCCCCTGAGCTATGTCATCGACGCGCGCGGCGTGGTGCGGGACAAGTTCGTCGGCGTCGACGATGAACTCTTGAACGAGGTGCTTGTACCGCTGCTGAAGGATGCGCGGCCGGGCGGCAAAGGTGGAAGCCAATGATCCGGTTGAGAATTCCGGTGCTACAGGCCGCATTCGCGTGCTCTCTGCTGATTGGAATGGCCTCTGGAGCGCTTGCGGGCGATTGGATCGCCGATCCAAAAGCCGGCTGCAAAGTTTGGAACCCACAGCCCGCCGCGGGCGAGTCCGTGAGCTGGGCCGGGGCCTGCAAGAGCGGGTTCGCCGATGGCAAGGGCGTACTCGAATGGCTCAAGGGCGGCAAGCCTTACGAGCGCGACGAGGGCGAATGGCGCGCCGGCCGCCAGGTGGGCGAGGGCACGCAAACCTGGCCCAGCGGCCAATATAAAGGGCAATTTTCTGACAGCATGCCCCATGGCCAAGGCGTTCTGACCGTTGGCGGTGCGCGCTACGATGGGTCTTTCGTGTCCGGCAAGCCGAACGGGAAGGGCGTGTTGACGAACGCGTCCGGCACGTTCGACGGTACCTGGACGGATGGTTGCTTCAATGACGGAAAGCGGCGCGCCGCCGCCGGCGTTCCGCTTCAATCTTGTCCTTGAGCGCAATCGGGCAAGCGCCGCTAGAATTATGTGGGAGGAAAACAGCATGAAAGCCTTATTCGCCTTCGCCTTGATCGCCAGTGTTTGCGCCGTGGCCGTTGAAGCAACGCCAGCCGCCGCCGAGGTGCGCTGCCGGATGGAAAAGCAATGCCGCTGGGTGAATTTTAAGAAAGTCTGCACCTATGTGAAGGTCTGCCGCGACCGCTGAATGCATTGTGGTTGGCTCCGCCCGGGGCTTTCCGTTAAAGGCTTTTTTGGAGTACGAGCTGAAAATGCCAGTCATACCCGCTCCGCTTGCACTGCCCTCGCGGGTAAAATACGTAGCAGCGTTAGGCATGGCTACTTGTGCGGCAAAAACCGCCGATGTCAGGTGATGTCTGCATCTGGAAACGGGCCGCTTGAACCGCTGGTTGTTATTCCGGCGAGGGAGCGCGTGAACACATCGATTGAGGCCCCACTGTCGTGGCGGGTCAAGCCCGGCCATGACAATTGAGATCTCTGAGAGCCGAGGATTTCTTCGCACGCTCGAAAGCGGGAATCCATCCATGTCGAGGCATATGGGGCTGTTAGATGGATACCTGTATACGTAGGTATGACGGCCTAGCTTCGAATAAAAAACGCGCTATTGCGGCTTATCGCCGTTAGTAGTGCAGCTCCACAGAGTCACCAGCGAACTCGCGCGCATGCATTCCGAAAGGTCTTGTTTTGCGGGCGGCGGATTGAGCTGCTGCTGTGGCATGACGGCCGTTTTCGGCGGCTCAGTGGCGCAGGCCGAAAGTACTATGACCGGCAGCATTATCGCTATGCGGACACGAACCATTGCAGTGCGCCCCCCGGTGCAAAAACCGCATTTTTACCTAGCAGCCGGAGCGAGATTCGAACAATCGCAGAATTGTATCCGGTTGTAAAAAGTCCTCCCGGGGCGCGGAATATCTGAGTTCTGTTTCAATCGTGCCGCACTGCTGCGAATTTCGCCAAGGCCTCAGGCGCCGCTTCGCTCTGGTGCTTGGCCTTCCATTCTTCAAAGGGCATGCCGTAAACGCGCTCGCGCGCCTCACCCCTGGAGACGGCAAGCCCTCGTTCGGCGGCCGCTTCCTGGTACCAAGTGGCGAGGCAGTTGCGGCAAAAGCCCGCGAGGTTCATCAGCTCGATGTTCTGCACATCGGCACGCTTGCGCAAATGCTGAACGAGCCGGCGGAACGCCGCGGCCTCGAGCTCGATCTCAGTCTGTGCGTCCAATCCGGCCATGGGGTCCTCGCTTTCAAATCCGGTGCCGGTTCTCTTCAATGCCGCATTTCGAGCCGCAATATTCCAAGCGCGAAAGCGGTCCCGCAGCGGCTGTATCGTCGAAAATCGCGGTCAGGCAATCGGCGAGAAGCCCGGCCCATTCGTGCTGGCCGGCGGCCTCGCGGATTTGGTCCTGACGCACCTCGACGAGTGCGTTGGGCAAGCCCCGGATCGTCGCGTGGCGGTAGATGCTGTCGTCGCGCAAATGGCCCGAATAGGGCTCGTTGTCGCCGATCTCGAAGGCGGTGCGCGTGCGCAGCTCGTGCAGTAGCGGCACGGAAAGACGCGCGTCTTTGTCCCATAATACCGCAGCCTGCCATTTGCGCGGCACCCCGCGCCAAGTATCGGTGAAGCTGTGGATCGACACGATGGCGGGGACGAGCCCGCGCCCGAGCATGGCGTCGAGTTCCGCGGCGATAGCTTCGTGGTAGGGGCGGTGGAAGGCCGCGATGCGATGCGTTCGCTCGGCTTCGCTCAGCACGGCGTTGCCGGGCACGATGGCGCCGTCGGAAAGTTGCATGATGAGCGTCGGATCGTCCTCGCCGCGATTGGGGTCGATGAGGAGGCGCGAGTAACGCGAGGAGATCACGGTCGCATCGAGGCGCCGCCCGAGTTCGCGCGCCACGGCGAGCGCGCCGATGTCGAAGCCGATGTGCCGGTTGAGCTGGATGCCGTCGAGGCCGAGCGCGCCGTATTCGGGCGGGACCAAATTGGTGGCGTGGTCGCAAATGACGAGCACGCGCGATTGGGCTTCGCCGCGCGCGATCTCGAAACTTCTCCAGGGCCCGTTCCCAGCTTGTGCTGGTGCATCGTATTTCAGTTGCATAGCTATGGAATTTGGCGAAAAATTCTCAGTGTTGAAGCGCTCGCTTATAGAAAAACCGCGCCGCGGCCGCCAGCAGTTTCTGGGGCCGGCTAAACGGCGGACGCGGTTTGCACGCGAGCGATAATCCCAGCGGACCTTGCTAATGCGAGAACAGGCAGGGCGCCGTCATGTGGCGCAGCATGTAGCGCGTACCGCTGCCGCGGCTTAGCAGCGGATAGCCATATCCGCCGAACGCCCCCATGAGCACAAGATCGGCAGCCTTCTCGGCGGCGATGTTCAGCAACGTATCCATTAGGCCGATCTCGGTCACCTGCAGGTGCTCGACTTGGGCGCTGACCGCATGCGTTTGCAAATGCTCCGCGATGCGTGCGGCCGAAAGCTTCTGGCCCTCGGTCCCGATGCCCAGGGAGATTACCGTTGCGTGCGCATCGGGCCTGATGAGGACCAAACCGTCGTTAAGCGCGCGCGCCGCGGCGCGGGCTTCGGTCCAGGCGATGAGCGGGCGGTGGCCGATATCGGGGAAATGGCCGGCATAGGGAACGACCAGCACCGGCCGGCCGGACTCGACGATCAGCTGCTCGATCAGCTCGCGGGGCACGATCTTGCCTGCGTCCTCGTCTTCCTGCCCGAGGATCGCGATGTCGCAATGCCGGGCGGCCTCGGTCATGAGATGCACGATTTCATGATCGCTGCCGCGGTTGAGGTCGAACCAATGCGCATCCCGCAGCCCTTGGGCAGCGGCTTCGAACTGCGCGCGGCTTGCGGCGGCGGCGTTCGTGTAGCTCTCCGGCGGCCAGGCCGCGACGATGCCCACTTGCACGGCGCGCGCGTTCTGAGCAAAAACGCCAACGAGCCGCGCATCGTCGCGGCGCGCGAGGTGAACCGCCAGCGCGAGCCGCTCGGCGGTTCTAGAGCCGGAATCGAGATGGACGAGAATATCGCGCAGGGGCATGGCTTCCTCGGAGCTGAGCTTATCCAGATAACCGGTATTGTCATGGGCGTCTGGCGGACGGTCCATCTATCTTTAGCATAAGGGTGGCGGGGCGCCAAAAGGCAAAAGGTACCCGCGCACAGCCAGTGGGGTATGCACGCTCGATTTGCCAAGCTAGCAAAACCCTGCCAACGCGTGTTTCCTAGAGTGCTTCCGGAAAGGTGTGAGGCGGTTTTCCGATAAGAAGCCCGGAAAAACAAAAACTTAGAGCCCGCTTTTGATTCCATCGAAAGCGGATAGGCTCTAGGAGGCGGACAGCCTGAGGGGAGCTGCGGGCTGTCAGCGTTATGTGCTAAAGTCTGCGAAACGGTACCAGGTGGTATTCGATGCGGCGGATTGCGGTTTTCCTGTTTTGGCTGGCTTTGGGATGCGGCGCTGCGGGCGCTCTGGAACAGGCCAAGGGCTGGCTCGGCGCGCAGCTTGGCGATGTTACCCAAGAGGAGGCGGCCAAGCTCGGCTGGGAAGCGCCGCGCGGGGCGAAGGTGGTGAAGCCCGTGGAGGGTTCGCCTGCCGCGGCGGCAGGGCTGCAGCCTGGAGATTTAGCGGTCATGCTGGACGGCGTGGAAATTGAGAACGCGGCCCGGTTCGATGCGGCCATCGGCGGCAAGGAGCCCGGGGCGGCCGTGAAGCTGCGGCTGTTGCGCGGCGGAAAGGAGAGAACCGTTAGCGTGACGCTCGGTTCGCGGCCCGCGCAATTCTCGGCCGCACTGCCATCGGCAGATGCTCCGCTGCCGATGCTCGACACGGGCGGGCATATGGCGATTATCAAGGCTATCGCCTTCACGCCGGACGGCAGCCAGCTCGTTTCGGCCTCCGAGGACAAGACCATAAGGGTATGGGACGTCGCCACGGGCAAGACCCTGCGCACCATTCGCGGCGAGGCGGCGCTGGGTGAGCCGGGCAAGATCTTCGCGATGGCGCTGTCGCCGGATGGCAAATTGCTGGCTGCCGGGGGATGGATGGAAAAGGCCGCGGCCAATCCATGCTGCGGCGTTATCCGCGTCTACGACTTCATAAGCGGGAAGCTCGTGGCGCTGTTGAAGGGCCATACAAGTGTCGTCGATAGCCTCGCCTTTTCCCCAGACGGCCGTTATTTGATTTCGGGAAGCGACGACAATACAGCCATCGTCTGGGAGATTGGATCGTTGTCCGATGGTGTAGCCGCGGTCAAGTTGCTGCACCGGCTCGAAGGCCATCGGGATCATATCTACGCGGTTGGGTTCAGCGCGGACAGTGCGCGCGCCGTTACGGGCTCTTTCGACCGCGAACTGCGGCTATGGCAGGTTGAAACCGGCGCTTTGCTGCAAACCATGCCTGGCCACGCGGATAAGGTTTACAGCCTTGCCGGCGGTCCTGGTGACGTCATCGCCTCCGGTGATATCTCTGGTGAAATCCGGCTCTGGGACAGCCGGACAGGGACGTTCCTGAAGACGCTCGCACGGCAGCAAACCGCCGTCGCCTCCCTCAGCTTCAGCCGGGATGGCAAGGCGCTGCTGTCTGGCTCCGGCGGCAACGGGCTGCTCTCTCATTGTCATGTCTACAATGTTGCCAGCGGCCGCGAGATCGCCACCTATAAGGGCCATGACAATGCCGTAATCGCCACCGCCATCAGCCCAGATGGACGCTGGGCGGCGACCGCAGGGGGCACTGGCTTTCCAATCCATATTTGGGACCTGCGCACCGCCGTGCCCCGTCAGGGGCAGGACGGTCAGCGCTTAACGCTAGGGGGAAACGGGCGTTCGGTCTGGGCGGCCGGCTTCTCGCCCGATGGCGGCCGGATCGGCTGGGGAAGTACATACGGGAATCTTGGGGGAACAGCGTCTATAAACGAACGCGGGCCGATCCAACAGACCCTGATACTGCCATCGGCAAACGGAGCGCTGTCCGGCCCGCAGACGCTTGGTGTTGAGGCGGCCGGAGCGTTTAGCCGCGCCACGGCCCGGCACGGCGCCTGGTCGCTCAGCCACAGGAAGGGCGGCAATTATGGCGTTGACGCTATCCTCGACATCAAGGAAAGCGGGACAGTTCGCGCCTCCATCGAGCGGGGGCCATCCGACGGCTACGATCACCGCGCCTACAGCTTCAGCCCCGATGGCGAGACTGTCATCTCGGGCGGCAGCAATGGCATTCTCTCCTCCTACACTTTGGACGGCAAAAAACTCGGCGATTTCATTGGCCACGAGAGCGAAGTCTGGGCCTTGGCGCCCTCGCCCGATGGCCGCTTTCTCGTCTCCGGCAGCGCCGACCAAACCGTGCGGCTGTGGAACCTCAAGACGCGCGAGCTGCTCGTCACGCTGTTCCGGGCCACGGACGGCGAATGGGTGATGTGGACGCCGCAGGGCTATTACGCCGCCTCCGGTCCGGGCAGCGAACTGATCGGCTGGCAGATCAACCACGGGCCGGAGCACGAGGCGGAGTATGTTACCGCCGCCCAGCTCCGCAAGACCTTGAACCGCCCCGATATCGTCGCCCGCGCCATCCAGCTTGCCTCGGCCAAACAAGCGGTGAAGGAGGCCTATGGCACGAACTTCAAGCTTTCCGATCTGCTCAAAAAGCCGGTGCCGCATTTGCGCATCGTCTCGCCCGCGCCAAACGCCGCATTGCACGGCGGCAGCGCGCAGCTTGAAATTGTGCTGGAGGCGACGCCCGATCCTGTGAAGGCGATCCGCATCCAGGTGAACGGCCGCCAAATCGCTGAGGAGCAGCCCGAGGAGGGCGGCGGGTTTAAGCGGGGCACGCTAAGATTCCCGGTGCCGCTCGCCAGGGGCCGCAACACCATCCGCGTGGTCGCCGTGAACGACACCGGCGAGACGCCTGCCGAGGTCATTGTGACGCATGACGGCGAAGGCGCCCTCGATAAGCGCGGCACGCTCTACATCCTCGCCATCGGCGTCGATAAATACCCGAACCTTGGCATGGCCTGCCGCGAACTCGATGGCGTGACGCCGAGAGACTGCAACCTCGACGTGGCGGGCGCCGACGCCGAGGCCTTTGCCAAGACCATGGCAGCGCGCCTCGGCCCCCTCCATGAAAGCGTGGTCTCGCGCGTGCTCGTCAATGGGGCGGACGCCGCCGATGCGCCCACCGTTGCCAATATCCGCGATGCGCTGGGCGATCTGCGGCGGAGCAATCCCAACGACACCATCCTGATGTTCGTTTCGGGCCATGGCTTCAACGAGGGGGTGGCCTACCGGTTTCTGGCCACCGAGGCCGCGTTCCGCAAGGGCGTGCTGAAGGAATCGACCATAGTGCCCTGGGTGGATTTCCAGGAGACCGTCGAGGCCGCCAAGGGCCGCCGCATCCTGTTCCTCGATACCTGCCATTCGGGCAATAGCTACAATCAGCGGCTCAGCAACGACAGCTATGCGGCGAATATCGTGGTCTATTCCGCCGCACGCTGGGATCAGGAGGCGCTGGAGGATAGCGTTCTCGGCCATGGGCTGTTCACTGCCGCCTTGGTCGAGGGGGTGAATGGCGCGGCCAAAAACGCCGCCGGCGAGATGAAGACCGAGGGCTTGCGCGATTTTCTGGTGAGGCGCGTGCCCGAGATGGCCAAGGCCATGGAGCGCGAGCAGGAGCCGCAATATTTCCGCGGCCGCGACGCGCAGGATTATCTGCTGGCGGTGGGGAAATAAAAGAGGCGCATCGGAACGGGTACAGGCGGAACGCCCGTGATTGCCGAAGGCAGGCGG
>JBKQIH010000210.1:0-5186 GCA_052148445.1 Rhodomicrobium sp. | reverse complement strand
CCGCTGAAGCGCCCGGACCTGCCTCATGTCCGCGGGTATTACGAAACGCTGTCGCGGCTGCCCTCTTACGAGAAGACCGTGCGGATCGGCATGCCGTAAGCCTGGCTGCCGCGCGAAAGGAAAGCCCCGCCACGCGGATCGATGCCGCGTGCTCAGAGGGCTGAGACCGCGAAGATCTGCCCGCCGGGCTTGCGGCCGTTATACCAAAATTCAAGCTCTCATTCGCCTGGGACGGCTTCCCACTCCTTATCGAACGTGCAGGTCCGCACATCCACCTTTCCGATCTCGACCGGCCACTCGGAAAGAGTAAGAATTAGAAAGGCGAAAATTAGTCGCATCGGTATTCTCTCCAAATCTCGGTTGGCATCATATCTGCAGCGATTCCGGGGAGCCATAGGCAAAGCGCGCAGGCGCCTTTTCGCGCTCAAGTCCGTGGCGCTTCGCCTTTACGATTGCTTCCAAAGTTCATAATCGCTCCGCCTGCCGCGATGGCCGTTGCTTAAGACGCCATCATCGGAGAAAGCGCCTTGCTAAAGGCTTAAGCTCTCTAAGGTGTTGATAACACGCGCAAAGTCTAATTCCGGCGATGCATCCGCCCTAGCTGCAAGCGTCCTTATAAGGTTAATTTCAAACTGAGAATATATTTAACGGACTTTTTGAATCCCGGATTTGCGGGCAAAAACGCGAAAAATCGCGACTTTCGCGGCGGGAAGAAATTCGAATCCACCTCCGTTTACCTTTCCAGCATTAACCACGCCCCAGCGCTACGAAAATGGACAAGGCGCAGGGGTAGCCTTCTACAGAGCCGGCGCGCATAGTTTATTGCTTGCCCCGCTTCCTGCTGCGCGTTCGCTGTGTTACACCCCTGCGGTTCCGTCGCTCGAACGGCCGCGTGTGGCATGGAGGTTTTCGTGAATTACCGGCGCGACGGCAGCGAGAGGGCGGGCCATACCCGCTATATGCGCGCTATGCGCGGCGCCCTGTGGTTTTGGATCGGCGCCCTAGCGGTTGCGGGGGGAGCTGCTCTTGCTTTGCCGGCCTCCGCAGCACCCACGCCGGAAGCATCCCGCGATGTCGAGGCAAGCCCGGAAGCTGTACAGCTGCAAAAGGAGGAAGACGGAAAGCGGGCAGGAATTACCAAGCTTATCGAAAGCGGCGAGGCTTCTTGCAAAGATCGCGAATACGGCCGGGCCATCGCCGCTTACACCGAAGCGATAGACCTCGATCAGAAAAACGCTCGCGCCTACGCGCTGCGCTCCTTGGCTTATAGCCGCTGGGCTTACGGTCGCAAAATCGATTGGGCGCTCGCGCTGGGAGACGCGGAAAAGGCCGTTGCTTTGGACCCAGGGCTCGCCCTCGCCCATGCCGCGTTGAGCCGTGTTTCTGCCGGTGGCATAAGCGGTTATGCCGACCGTGGCATAGAGGAAGCAAACCGGGCCATCGATATCGATCCGGAATTGGCAGACGCCTACGATGCCCGCGGGCTCGCTTATGCTAAAAAGAAAGATTACGGTCACGCCATCGCGGACTACACGCGGGCCATCGAACTCAATCCCGCAAACGCAGATGCCTACATCACACGCGGCAACGTTTACTATAACAACTACAACGTTGCCTACAACACCGGCATCGAGATTAGCATTCAAGATTACGACCACGCCATCGCTGATTTCAGCCAAGCCATCGCCGTCGATCCGAAATATGCGCGTGCCTACGCCGTTCGCGGTGCTGCTTATAGCACCAAGGGAGATTACGATTTCGCTATCGCGGACTTCACTAAAATTATGGGCCTCAATTCGAAACATGCGGACGCCTACCACATGCGCGGCGACGCTTATTTGAGGAGGAAAAATTTTGACCTCGCCATCGCGGACTACAGCCAAGCCATCGGCCTCATTCCGAATGATGGAATGGCCTATTTCGGTCGCTCCCAGGCTTTCAAAGCCAAGGGGGATGCGGACCGGGCCACGGCCGATTTTAAGCGGGCTGAGGAGCTTGGATGGAATAGGTTTTAGCCGATTGCCTTCAAGCCCTCACGGATCGAGCGGTACCGCCTCCGGCGTGCCAGGCTGCAGCTTGAAGCCCTCCGCGGCCCAAGCTTCGGCGCCGCCGGGGAACCACAGCACCTGACGGTAGCCATAGCCGGCCGCGCGCTTTGCGGCGTTCCAGCTCATCCAGCACTCGGCCTTGCAATAGAATGCCAGCATCTTGCCGGTGTCCCCGCCCGTTACCGCGGCAAGCCGGCCGCGAAACCAGGTGTCGAGTGCGGGGCTGATGGCGCCGCGGCCAACTTCGGGCCACCAAAGGCTGCCGGGCACCTCCATGCGCGGTAGCGGCAGCCAAGGCTGTCCGGCCGGCATCGACGGCGGGCGGCGCTGCGCGGGCAACACGTCGATCGGGATGGCACCCTGCTTCAACGCTACCGCGAGGGCCGCGGCATTCACAACCCGGGCGCCCGCCAGCGTTTCGGGCACCGGAGCATTGTAATTGTCCATACGGAACCCCTCCAGCTCTGGCACGCCGGCCGCGAGAAGAAAAGGCACCGTGAGGAGGAGCGCGAAACGGGCGACGCGCATGTCAGTTCGCCAGCGGCTCGAAATGGCGCGCGAACGCTCCCCCCGTGCTGTCATGCGCTTCCACATCCACGCCCCCATCGCCCGCTGGCGTATAGCTGAAGTTGATGACCGGGTCTTCGCTCAGCGAAATGTTGCTGTCGAGGTCGAACACTTTCACCCCTCCGGTCTTCACCGATACAGTTTCAAGATAGCGCGGCGGGATGAAATCGGCGCCGCCGGGGTTCATCTGCATGCCGTTGTAATTCGGGTGGCTGATCAGCAATTGCGCCGGAATCACCGAGCCCTCGAGGGGGCGCTGGCGGTTCAGCTGCATCTGTCCGATCCGCGCGACGGCCTCGGCCGATTCGCCGCTACTCGGCGCGGAGCAGCCGCCCGCCGCCTTCACGTAACGCGAAGCGGTGAGTAGCGTTCCGTCCGCGGTTTCTGCGACCGCATGGATCGGCGTGAAGACGTTGACGCGTACGCGGAGCTTGATCTGAGTAGGCGACATCGCCGGGCCGAAGTGAAATGTGCCCACGAGCGGCGCCGGATTGTTATCCACGAACAATGTCAGCGCGACGATATGCTTCTGAGTGTCAAGCCGAACCGTGACCGGCACGAGCGCGGCGTCCAGCGCACGTTCCGGCACGATCACCTGTACCGCGTCGCCCGCATCCTTCATAGGGCGGTCACGAAAGACAGCGTCGCGCACGAGCTCCCAGCGCTGTGCATCCTCGGCCGCGCTTCTATCTTCGGCACGGGCGGCTTGGATCAGGATAAGGCTCGTAAGCGCGAGCGTTGCGCATAAAATTCGCTTCATCGTGCGTTCTCCCATTCCAGTTCATGAACCGCATGTGCGATATTGTGGGCGTTATACTCGTCGAAGAGCTGCCAGCGGCCGCGCTCGGACAAAGCCGCAACCTGCGCCGCGTCGTCCAAATCGCCGCCACGCTGGAGCACGCCTCGCACATCGGCCACGAGCGTCTCAAGATAGCGGCGCACATCGGCTGCGGCATCGGGCCAAGGCATCGAGGCCGGACCGTGTCCCGGTACCACGCGCGCTGCCTTAGTTTCCTCTAGCGCCTTCAGCTCCTTGAGCCAGCCCCGCGCCGAGCCGTCGAGCGAGGGCATCCGCTTCACGAACAAGAGGTCGGCGGCCCAGAGCGTGCCCGTGGATGGATCCATTATTGTCAAATCCGAGCCGGAATGGGCGGGACCGTGCGCCCGGATTTCGAGCATCCGGCCGCCGAGATCGATCGTTCCTGTGGAGGCGACCGTCCGGTCCGGCATCGCCGCGGCCCCGCCTTCGTCGCCGATAAGATCGTGCATCCCCGCGCGGTAGAACTCGCCGCGTTCGGCGATGGCGCGGGGGAGCGCGGCGTGGCCGATGAACTCGGGATGGTCCGCGGCGAAAGCGGAGCAGCCCAAAATATGGTCGGGGTGGATATGGGTCACGATCACGTAGCGGACCGGCAAGGAGGTGCGGGCACGGATCGCCTCCCTAAGTGCGAGCCCGTCGGCAAGGCTGCCGCCAGGGTCGATCACCGCGACCGATTCCCGGCCCACGGCAAAGCCGATATTGGCGATGGCATCCTTGTTGGCGGCGGTCGCGATTTCGTGCACACCGGTGCGCACGAACAAGCCGGGCGCTACTTCGTTCATCTTGGCGGCAATGGCGGCGCGAGCCTTGCGTTGCGCCGCGGCCGTGCCGATCAAGCCGCCAAGGGCTACGGCAGCCGCCTCCCGGCGGGTGAATACGCGCATGGGCTTCCTCGTTTTTTTATTGAGCGGGATCGTAGCGGCGGCCACTTCCGCCGTCAACGACGGTGGTGTTGCACCGAATCCGGTCCTTCGGCGGCTACACGGGCGAAGCTGTCACAGGCATTCGCTGGCGAAACTGCGCAACGCTCAGCTCGCAGGCCCGGTGGCCGGCGTACTGGAGTTCCGCATAAGGCCGCGCGATGGACGCCCGCCCTTGGAGCCTATCCGCTTTTGCTGGAATCGAAAGCGGGCACTAAGTTTTCGTTTTTTCGTGCTTCTTACGTGCTTCTTACCGGAAAACCGCTTCGCCCTTTTCCGGAAGCACTCTAATCGTCGCGATAGATGCGCTCGCGGCGCTCGTGCCGCTCCTGCGCTTCGAGGCTCAGCGTCGCGACGGGGCGTGCGTCGAGCCTCTTGACCCCGATGGGCTCGCCGGTTTCCTCGCAATAGCCATAGGAGCCGTCGTCGATCCGGCCAAGGGCGGAATCGATTTTCGAGATCAGCTTGCGCTGCCGGTCGCGCGCGCGAAGCTCGATGCCGCGGTCGGACTCATAGCTCGCGCGGTCGGTTATGTCGGGATGTTGTTCCGAATCCTGTAGATAATCGAGCGTTTCCTTGCTCTCACGAAGGATCTCTTCACGCCACGTAAGAAGTTTTTTCCTAAAGTAAGCGCGCTGGCGCTCATTCATAAATGGTTCGTCTTCCGACGGCCTGTAATCTGGTGGCAGATCGGTGCCGCCCATGTCGACTCCTTCTCGAAAAGGCCGCCAACGATTGCAGTACAACCGGGAATGATGCGGAAAGTTCACAATCGCCGTGATTGCAGGCTTTATGACCGTCAATGCGCCTTAAGTCAAGAAGTGAGAAGCC
>JBKQIH010000209.1:0-39268 GCA_052148445.1 Rhodomicrobium sp. | reverse complement strand
GCGACGCCCAACGCCGCACAATGCAATCACGGCCGCCCGACCTACGTGGAACTTTCGCGCGCCGAGCTGGAGCGGCTGTTCGAGCGGCGCTAAATAGAAAAAGCCGCGCCTCTGGCAAGCGCGGCTTTGTGTGTGGGGCAATGTCAGCAATACCATTACAACGGCCTTGCGCGAAAATTATTCCGCGCGGTATTTTTATCTCAGTGCGCCCAGCCGGAGCCCCAGCGATTCCCCGTAAACTTTCTCGCGATGCGTTTCAGAGATTATGGTGCGAAATGAGGCTCCACGGCTTCTTTATTCCCTTTCCTTTGCCATTTTTCGATCTTAGATCGCGCGTAGAAGCCCTCACACGCGATAAGAGAGGGTCGAGGCACGATCCCGCATAGGCTGTACGGATGATGTTTTCGTTCCAGGACATTGCAGACGAGATTTCCGGGCTTCTCGCCGGGCCAAGCGAGAGCGCCACGCCGATCCTTGCTGTCAAAAGCACCGAGTTTCGGAAAGCCCCCGAGGCGTTCGTTCCGGCCGCGCAGGCGGCTTGGCTTGCGGCAACGGGCTGGACCGCGAAACCGGGCAGCCATGCGCTGCTTCCGGGCGCCGGCGGCCTCGACGGAGTCATCCTCGCGCTCGGCGCCGATGAGCCTTCTCCCGCGGCGTCCTTGCAACTCGGCACACTTCCGCCGGTGCTGCCCGAAGGGACATACGCTCTGGGCGATTTTCCCGGCTCCGCGGACGACGCGGTGCTCGCGTGGCTCATGGGCGCCTACACTTTCCGCCGCTATCTGAGCGCGGAGCCCAAAAAGCTCCGCAGGCTCGTCCTGCCCAAGGGCGCGGACCGCGCCGCCACCCTCGCGAAGGCGCAGGCAATCTGGTTTGCGCGCGAGCTAATCAATCTGCCGGCGAACGATCTCGGCCCCAGCGAACTTGCCGGCGCGCTTCGCGATCTCGGCGGCGCCTATGGAGCGAGCGTCAGCGTCATCGCGGGCCACGCGCTGCTCGAAAAGAACTTTCCTCTCATTCATGCCGTGGGCCGTGCAAGCGACCGCGAGCCTTGCCTCGCCGATCTTGTCTGGGGCGACGAAAGCCACCCGAAGGTCACGCTTGTTGGCAAGGGCATCTGCTTCGACACGGGCGGCCTCGACATCAAGCCGCCCCCGGCCATGGCGCTGATGAAAAAGGACATGGCCGGCGCCGCGAGTGCGATGGCGCTTGGAGCCATGATTATGGCGGCGAATTTGCCTGTGCGCTTACGCATCCTCGTCCCGGCGGCCGACAATAATATTTCCGGAAATGCCTTCCGCCCCGGCGACATCATCGGGAGCCGGGCGGGGCTTACCGTGGAAATCGCCAACACCGACGCCGAGGGCCGCCTGGTACTCGCCGATGCGCTCGCGCTGGCGGATGAAGAATCACCCGATCTTCTCATCGACATGGCGACTTTGACGGGCGCGGCGCGCGTCGCGCTCGGGCCGGATCTGCCAGCTCTCTACACCGAGGACGAGCAGCTCGCGCAGGCTCTCCACGCCGCGGGCCTTCATGCCGGCGACCCGGTCTGGCGCATGCCGTTCTGGATGCCTTACGACAGCTATCTCAAGAGCAAGGTCGCCGACGTCAATCACATCTTTAACGGCCCGTTTGCGGGCTCGATCACGGCGGCGCTGTTCCTGAAGCGCTTCGTGAAAAATGCAAAGCGCTTCGTTCATCTCGATATTTTCGGCTGGGTGCCCCGCGCCGTTGCCGGCAAGCCCGCGGGCGGGGAGCCGCAGGGCGCGCGGGCGCTGTTCGAGATTATCCGCAACGAATTTAGAAGGCAGGCCCCATGACACAGCTCGATCCGCGCCTTAATCCGTTCCGGGAGGATCTAGCGGCGGCGTCCCTGCAAGACCGGGTGCGAGCCCCGCGCTATTTCGAGGGCGAGTTGCGGCAAGTCGCAGCGCCCGCGGCACCGGTTCGCGTGGCCCCGCGCTGGGACGCTGCCCTTGCCACCGAAGCCCTTTCGGGAGAGCTGCTCACTGCCTACGAATTCCGCGAAGGGTGGGCATGGGTGCAACTGCACGAAGACGGATATGTCGGTTATATACCCGTGGACTGCCTTTCCGGCATGGTCGAGGAAAACACCCACCGCGTGAGCGCGCGGCTCACTTATCTTTATCCCGCGCCGGACATGAAGCGGCCGCCGGTCACCAAGCTGAGCTTCTCTTGCACGGTCGCTCCGGCCGCAAGGCCGGAGGGCCGTTTCGTCGAGCTTTCGCGCGGCGGCTTCATTTTCACCGACCACCTTGTCGGCATCCGCGAGCGGGCCAAGGACTTTGTGCGCGTGGCTGAGCGGTTCGTTGGCGTACCCTATCTCTGGGGAGGCAAGACCTCTGTCGGCATCGATTGCTCCGGGCTTGTGCAAATTGCGCTACAAGCCGCAGGCATTCCCTGCCTTCGCGACAGCGACATGCAGATGGCGAGTGCCGGCGAACCCCTGGACCCAGCCAATCTGGAGGCGGTTCAAAGGGGCGATCTTTTGTTCTGGAAGGGGCACGTGGCCATCGCCCAATCTCCCGATTGGATCATTCATGCCAGCGGTCACCATATGGAGGTGGTTGTGGAACCGGTCCGGCGCGCATTGGAGCGCACGGCCGACACCCACGGCCCCCTGCTAGCAATTCTCCGCCCGCCACAGGAGCAAAAGGCCGCGCCCGCGCAAAACGCGCCGCCGGCACAGCAAGCCGCCCCCCGGAAGGCTCCAGCGCGGCAGGAAGCCGCGGCCCCGTCCGAAGGTCAAGGTGGTGGTCCGCAGCCCGCGCAGAACGCGCAACCGGCCGCTGCGTCCGCTAATCAGGAAGGCGGCAATGAAATCGAGGCCGCCACGCAACTTGTCGCAGCGAAGATTGCCGCAAGCTTGTCAGCGCCCCAAGAGCGCAGCGCCGAGCCGCAGCAAGGACAAACTCCCCGCCCGGCTGACAAGCCAAAGCCGGCTGGGCCCGCAAAAACGCCTTAGCGTTGGATCGTTTTGAGTTTCGATAACTTGAAACGTGGGCCCCGCTCAGACTCATTAAGCGATTCGCGCCCCCAACTGTCATGGCCGGGCTTTGACCCGGCCATTCAGACTGTCTCCGAAAACTCGCGTATTTTTCCTGGATGGCCGCATCGAGTGCGGCCATGACGACAGTGTGCTGCTGCAATAATGCTGGCTGCGGGAAACAGCCGCCTCGCAGGACGCCGGGCTCAATTCGAACGGCGGCCTACCGAGGTGGCAGCCGTTACTCGGTTTCGTCTCTCGCTTCGACCTCGTGAAGGGCGGCGTCGATATAGTGCTGAGCGCGGTCGAGTTCAGCCCAAGCTGCGATTGCGCTCAGCTCCTTCAGCATATCGGCGAGATATTCTCTGGTGTCCTGCTTGTGGACGGCCAAACCTTCCGGCACGGCCGCGTTAGCGGCTTGATTGTGCGGGGTACTTTCTGACAAGATCGGGGTTAAGACGCTCGTCATGCGGGGCTCCCTCATCTCTTACTGCGTTTTTGAGCGCGCTCTAAACTTCTTCCAGCCCAAAATAACCTTCGGTTGCCGGATTAGGCAAACTCATCTTTAAATTGAATGCAGTTTGCAAACGGTTTGTGATATTTTAGAAACAGACAAGTACAATCTAGCCGCACTTGTGGTTTTGACCGCGGCGCGGCATGATGGCCCGCGATGCGTTAACCTTCTAGGAAAGCGTCCATGGATCGGATCTCCCCGTCTTTGATTCGGCAGCAATGCTTTGTTAACGGGCAATGGATAGGCGAGCCCGAGACCCCCGTTTATAACCCGGCGACCGGCGACGCCATTGCGCGGGTTCCCAATTTTGGCGCCGCTGAAACGAGGCTGGCCATCGAGGCGGCGCATCGGGCGTTCCCGGCCTGGAGCGGGCTGCTCGCCAAAGAGCGGTCGGCGATCTTGAGACACTGGTTCGAGTTGCAGCTCCGCCATGCCGAGGATCTCGCGCGCCTTATGACCGCCGAGCAGGGAAAGCCGCTCGCGGAAGCTCGCGGCGAGGTTGCCTATGGCGCCTCCTTCGTCGAGTGGTTCGCCGAGGAGGCAAAGCGCATCTATGGCGAGACGATCCCGGCCCATAAGAAGGGCGGCCGCATTATTATCCACAAGCAGCCGATTGGCGTTGTAGGCGCGATAACGCCGTGGAATTTCCCCTTCGCGATGATTACGCGCAAAGTCTCCCCGGCGCTTGCCACCGGCTGCACCGTTGTCATCAAGCCTGCGCCCGATACGCCGCTTTCGGCTCTCGCTTTGGCCGTGCTCGCGCAAGAGGCCGGCATCCCAGACGGCGTGCTCAACATTGTCACGGGCGACGCGGCGGCCATCGGCAAGGAGCTGACATCGAACCCGCTCGTGCGCGCAATCACCTTTACAGGATCGACCCGCGTCGGCAAAATCCTGATGGAGCAAAGCGCTTCCACGGTGAAGAAAGTTTCGCTGGAGCTTGGCGGCAATGCGCCATTTATCGTTTTCGATGACGCCGATCTCGATAGAGCGGTCGACGGCGCGGTTGCGTCAAAATTTCGCAATATGGGCCAAACCTGCGTCTGCGCGAACCGCATCCTGGTGCAGGATGGCGTTTACGAGGCGTTTGCGGCCAAGCTTGCGGACCGCGTCTCCAAGATGAAGGTCGGTCCGGGCACCGAGGAAGGTGTGGTGCAGGGGCCGCTCATTAACGAGGCCGGCTTGAATAAGGTCGAGGCGCACGTAGCCGACGCGCTCGCAAAGGGCGCGACGGCGCTGACCGGCGGCAAGCGCCATGCGCTCGGCCATACATTCTTCGAGCCGACGGTGCTGATCAACGCGAGCGCCGGTATGCGGCTCGCCGCCGAGGAGACTTTCGGGCCGGTGGCGCCGCTCTTCCGGTTCAAGGAGGAAGACGAGGCGGTTGCCTTCGCGAACGGCACGCCCTACGGTCTAGCCGCCTATTTCTATTCCCGCGATGTCGGGCGCGTGTGGCGCGTGACTGAGAAGCTGGAATTTGGCATTGTGGGTGTCAACGAGGGGATCGTTGCCACCGAGGTTGCGCCTTTCGGCGGTGTCAAGGAATCGGGGCTGGGGCGCGAGGGCTCCCGGCACGGGGTAGATGAGTTCCTTGAAATGAAATACATGTTCCTTGGAGGGCTTTCGGATTGACCGCAGATGCACAAAACTACAAGAAGCAAGCAGCCGCACACGCGCTCTCGCTCGTCGAGCCGGGCATGGTGCTGGGGCTCGGCACGGGTTCGACCGCGGCGGAGTTTGTCCGCTTGCTTGCCGCACGGGTGAAGCAGGAGCGTCTCGACCTGCGCTGCGTCGCGACATCGGAGCAGACCCGGTTCTTGGCCGAACAATCCGGGCTCGTGATCGCGGATTTCAACACCATCGCCGATATAGACCTAACCGTCGATGGCGCCGACGAGATCGACTTGCAGCTGAACCTCATCAAGGGCGGCGGCGGCGCATTGTTGCGTGAGAAGATCGTTGCCATGGCCTCGGAACGCGTCTGCATCATTGCCGACAGTTCCAAGCACGTGGAGCAGCTCGGCGCTTTCTCGCTTCCGGTGGAGATCGTCGATTTCGGCATTGCCGCGACGCTCGCCATGATCGAAGCCGCTGCCGCCGATGCCGAATGCGCCGGGCCCATCGTGCTTCGGCGCAGCCGCGACGGCGAGCTGTTCCACACCGATAGCGGCCACCTCATCGTGGATTGCTCTTTCGGTGCAATCCCGGATGCGGAACTCTTGGCCGATTTGCTCGATATCGTCCCCGGCGTGATGGAGCACGGGCTTTTCATCGGCATTGCCGACGAGGCCGTTCTTGCCGGTCCTTCGGGCATAACGGTGCTTCGGGCCGATGAAAGCGAGCTATAACGGAACGGCGGTCTTGCTGCCGTTTGCCTCAAACGCGCGATAACAGGAGAAACGGCATGCGCTTGAGATCGATATTGCCTGCATTGCTCATGGCATTCGCGGGAGTTTTTGCATCGGCCGGCTTAGCTCAAGATAAGCCGGCTGCCGAAGCCGCCGTCGACCCCGAAGCCAAGCAGGCGGCACGCGTGCTTATCGAGGATGTGCTGCGGGAATCTCACGCCGCCGAAATCTTTGCCGATCTCCGCAGGATGCTGCGCGAGGTTTACATACCGGCGGTTCGCGAAACGCTTGAGGGCGGCACGCCAGGCGTTCCGGCCCCCGATGCGAAGAGCGCCGCGGCGCTGGCAAAGGTCCTGACTTTCATGGACTATCTCCGCAAGGCTGGCGATGAACTCAATGTAGCTCTCATCGAGAACCGCGAGGCAATGATTTCCGATGTGGCCGAGCAGATCGCTAAGACCTCTAGGCCGGTTGAAATCAAGGACGTCCGGGCTGCCCTCAATCTTCCCGCCGTGCGCAAGAGCCTCGATGCGCTTCAAGCGATAAGCAAGCTCCTCACAGGCTTCTCTTATGAAGACAGCCGGACCTTCTCCGGGTTTTCAGCCTGGGCAAACCGCCAGGATCTCGACTGGGAAAAAGCTCTGCCAGGCGCACCGGGAACCGGCGGGTCAGTCCCCTCGGCGCACAAAATCGCGCAGGCGCAGGCCTTGGTGACCGATGTGCTCGCAATCACGCATGCCGACGAAATGGTGGCGGATGTGAACCGTTTCGTGCGCGAGGTTTATGCCGTAACCGCTCCGATGGCCGAAACGGAGCGGCAAGAGCTGCTCGATCAGGCCGCGCAATTCGAGTTCCTGTATAACATGCAAAAGGCTGTGGTGCTTGCCGCGGCTCCTTCGGTGGTCGCCGCCACGCTGACCGGCGAGCAGCTCGCCACTGTGCAAAAGTTTGTGCATTCGCCCGCCTTCGCAAAGGCCTTCGAACTCATGCGGAGCGCAGTGAAGGCCAGCACGGCACTCACAAAGGAAGATGTCCTCGAAGCTCAGAAATCTTTCAATGATCTCGAAGCGAAGGCCAAGGTGCTGGAGCGCAGCCTCAGCGAGCAGGAAAAGGCCAAGGCGGAATGGGATGCGCTGGCGGACAAGTGGACTGAAACCATCAAGAAACGCATTTCGCCCGAGACACGGTCCGGACTGGAACGCTCGCTAGAGGAGCTGAAACTCGAGGACAAGCCGATTTGATGGCGGTTCCTCCGCGTGCGGCTCCCGTGGTCATCCCGTGCGTGCTGCGGTGCATTATTCTTTGTCATCCCGGAACGGCGCCTGCGGCGTATCCGGGATCGTAAAGGGCGCCGGCGCCGGTGACGGTCCTGGATAATGCCTGCGGCATTTCCGGGACGGCGAAGGGGAAGGTTTCCGGGATGATAGAGGGGGTGCCGTTCCAGGATGACTGCGAGCAGACACAGAACGCACCTATTCCCATTTGTTTCATGCACGGTAGGTCATGGTAAAATTCGACTACGGCTTGTTCGTTATCGGCGGAGGCTCTGGCGGCGTGCGCGCCGCGCGGCTTGCCGCAGGGCTTGGCGTGCGGACCGCGATTGCCGAGGAGTATCGCTTCGGCGGCACTTGCGTGATCCGCGGCTGTGTTCCGAAAAAACTGTTCGTCTATGCAAGCGAGCTTGGCCATGCCATCGACGATGCTCGCGGCTTCGGCTGGACAACAGGCGAGAAGCGGTTCGACTGGAAGACGCTCATCGCCAATAAAGACACCGAAATCGAGCGCCTCAGTAAGATATACGCGGGCGGCGTCGAGGCGGCGGGCGGCACGGTGATCCGCGACCGCGCCGAGGTGGTTGGCCCCAACACCGTGCGCCTTGTCCATGAAAACCGCGCCGTCACGGCCGAGCGTATCTTGATCGCGACGGGCGGCCATCCATTCATCCCCGAGATCCCAGGCCGGGAGCTGGCGATCACGTCCAACGAAGCGTTTCATCTCGAAGCGCTGCCGCAAAAGATTGTGATCGTGGGCGCGGGTTACATCGCCATCGAGTTCGCCTGCATCTTTCGCGGCCTCGGCTCCGAAGTCGAGGTGCTCTACCGGGGCGGAGAAATTCTTCGCGGCTTCGATCACGATTTGCGTCACGCGCTGACAGAGATCATGCGCGCGCAAGGCATTGCGATTACCTGCAACACCGAGCCCGCGGCCATCGAAGCAAGCGGCGGCCGCCTGACGGCCATCACCGGGAGCGGGCAGCGCATTGCCTGCGATAAAGTCATGTTCGCGACCGGACGCCATCCGAACGTCGCCGGACTCGGCCTGCAGAAGCTCGGCGTCAAATGCGGCTGGAACGGGCGCATCATGGTCGACGATTGGTACCGGAGTTCGGTGCCCAGCATCTACGCGGTCGGCGATGTGACGGACCGGGTGAATCTCACCCCGGTTGCGATCCGCGATGCGGTCGCTTTCATCGAGGGTAATTACAAGAACAATCCGAAGCCTGTCGATCTGACATTTTTGCCGACGGCTGTGTTCTCCCAGCCCGAAATCGGCACGGTGGGCTACACCGAAGAGCACGCACGCGAAATGTTCCGCGAAGTCGATATTTATAAGTCGAACTTCCGGCCGCTAAAGAACACGCTTTCGGGGCGTCCCGAGCGCATGCTGATGAAACTCGTGGTGGACGCTGAGAGCGATAAGGTGGTGGGCGCACATCTGCTCGGCCCGGACGCGGCGGAGATGGCGCAGCTTTTGGCGATTTCCATGAAGCTCGGCGCACGCAAGGCCGATTTCGACGCGACCATCGCCTTGCATCCGACGGCGGCGGAGGAACTTGTGACCATGCGCGAGAAGTGGCAGCCCGCTAAGGGCTGATCGTTGCGGTGTCGCCCACCTTCGGGCGTGTGAAAAAATCCAGCGCGCGCAACGTTACACTGTTGTCATGGCCGCACCTGATGCGGCCATCCAGGGAAAAGCGATACATTTAAAAGGTAGTCTTGATGGCCGGGTCAAGCCCGGCCATGACAGCGGGGCCTGAATCGATTTCTTCACACGCTCGAAGGCGGGAAGGATACCGGCGGCTTCGCTCTAGAGCCTATCCGCTTTTGATGGAATCAAAAGCGGGCTCTAGGTTTTTGTTTTTTCGTGCTTCTTATCGGAAAACCGCTTCACACTTTTCCGGAAGCACTCTAAGCGCCCATGCCGTGATGGTGCAGCGGCCGCTCCCGGTCGCGCAGTATCCTTGCGCCGCGTTTTCGCATATCGCGCAAAATCACATAGATCATAGCGGTCATTAGCGCGTCATTCAGTGCATCGTGCTGCCCGAGATTGGGCAGTCCCAAATCCTGAAGGATCGCGGTGAAACGCAGATCGAGGGTCGTGCCTGGCGGCGCGTTCCCGTATTTCCGCTCGTAATAAAGCTCCGAAACCTCAATCCTTTTGTTCGGCAAGCCGATTTGAATGAACGGAAGGACGTGCTTGTCGAGCATGGCGATATCGAAGTCGAGATAATAGCCGACGAGCGGCCGCGATCCGATGAAATAGAGCAAGTCCCGCAGGACCTTGCGGATCGGTTGCTCCTGCTCGACATCGGCCTCGCGCAGCTGATGGATTTTCATCGCGTCCGGGGCGATCTTGGCTTCTGGCCGGACGAGGACTTCGAAGGCTTCGCTGGTGAGGATGCGGTCCCCTTTGATGCGGACCGCGGCGATGGTGATGATATCGTCCTTCGCGATGTTGAGGCCCGTCGTCTCGCAATCGATGGAGACCGCTTCGCCGGGCGGCGGTCTCTTGAACAAGAAGCGATAGGACTGGTCGCCGATCGAGGCCTGATGGAACAGCCGGCGAAGGGTGCGCGCGACCATCAGAAATACCCAAGATGGAAGCGGTGGCGCACGATCTCGCGGAATTCGCGGACCACACGGATGGCGTTGCGAAGGATGTCCCGGTCGGCGGACGAAAGCTCGTTCATGTGGACCACCGACTCGCCTTGCAGATTCCCAAGGCGCCTAGCCTTCAATTGCGAGCGGAGCCTTAGTTCCATGAAGAAATGCAGCGCACTGATGAGGTTCTTAGCGAAATCGGCGTCGTAAATGCGCGTCGCTGCGATTGCGTTGATCCGGTCTGCGGTGCTGGTTTCGAAAATGCCTTTCTCTATGGCGAGCGTCCTCGTTCCGTGCACGATGGGGAACGTTCCCACTTTCTTGATATCGACAGCGTCCGAGCGAGCGCCAACAGAGACCATCAGAGTGCCAAATGTGCCGATATCGGAGCTGGCGAAGAGGTCGATCAGATTGGCGAAGTGAGCAAGATGGGCACTTTCCCCTTGCATCATCTCCATGAACGCAGTCTTGGCGCGCAAAAGAAGATCGCTGCGGCCGGCGATGGCGGCGGCGTCGCAGAAAATGCCGAGGTTCATTGCGGCATCGCCGCCGCCGGTGAGAATCCAGCTCTTCAGCTGCTTAATAAAGTCGTCGGCGGGCTGAGACCAAACAGGATTGCGTACCATCACATTGCCGGGGCAAGGCGGAAAGCCGCAGGCCTCCAGCGATTCGGTGAACGCCTTCCTGAACTGAACGATGTCTTTCTCCGGGACCGGGGCCGCGAGCAAGAGCCCGTTATCCTGGTCTGTCCTGACCGTTTGCTCGCCGCGCCCTTCCGATCCCATCACCAGAAGGCACCCCTGCTCCTTGATAGAGGGCGGCGCGGTGAGCTCATAAATCTTCGACATAAGCTCGCGGTTCAGGTCCGAGGTAATGTCGGCGATGACCTCGACCTTGACGCCCTGCTCGTGCAGGCGCAGCACCTGCCCCTGAATGTCGGCTGCGCAGGCCGTGAGGTCCGCAACCGTTTTCGCCCGGTCGATGCGGCCCGGAATCAACTGTGAATTACCGGCAAACAGCTCTAAGAAGGCGATGTCTTCGAGCACGCCGGCATAAGCGCCTTCCGCGCGGACGGCGATGCGCCGCTTCCCGCGGCGCGTCATGGCGATGAGCGCATCGAACAGAAAATCGTTGCCGTCCACCGCGGCAATATCGAAATGGCAAATATCGCGCACCGGCGTTTCGAGCGGCAGGCGCCTCAAGATGACCGCCTTCGCCAAATTCATGCCCGTGACGATCCCGGTGCGGCCTGCGTCGCTGACGAAGAGCGTGTCGTTATTCAGCTCGGCCATTGTATGGCCGGCCTTTTCGATGGTCGACGCGCCATCGATGAAAATCGCATCGGCGCAGCGGGCTTCCTTGACCCGCAAACGAAGCACCGATTCCAGCCCGCTCGGGTTGCGATTCTCCGCGAAAGCATCGAGGCGCCGCGACAGTTCGGAATAGAAGAAGGCGGCGAAGGCCTGATTCTTCTGCACAAGCTCCAGGATCAGGAGCCGCGGAAGCAAGTAGCAAAGCGTCTCTTCAACAGCGACGAAGCTCCCGCTCGCCGAGCCGTGCACCACTGCCTCGCTATCGAAGGTGTCCTTGGAGCCAAGCAGGGCTACGGTCTCTTCGCCGTTCTTTTCGGCGACCGAGCCCTTGATGATGACGTGAAGGAATTCCGAACTGCCGCCGCGCTCGACAATGACGCTGCCCGGCGCGAAATAGCCGATATCGACCGCGGCCCGTAGCGCTTCGGTCTCGGCGCGGGTCAAGCGGTCGAATGGAGGATTGAGCGCGTCGAACCCCTGCATGGTGGCGCCTCGCTATAAAAGCAACAAATTATTGCATCCGGCGTCAAAATGGAAGGGGGGCAGGATAATTTGCCTGCCCCCCATTGTATTTAGTGCACGCTCGCTGTGGATGCGCCAACACCGGTCTCGGACCGCACGAATTGCGGCTCGAAGGCTTCACGTTCCGCATTAGCGCTTCTGGAGCGATCGATCGTCGAGAAGAACCAGATGCCGATAAACGCAACCGGCATCGACATGAGCGCCGGGTTACTCCAGCCGAAGAGCGCCTCGCTAAAGCCGAAAGTGGTGACCCAGACGGCCTTGCTGAGCACGACGCCCGCAACCGAGCTGATAAGCCCAAGCATTCCACCCATGAATGCACCGAAGGTGGTCGTCCCTCTCCAGAAGAGCGACATGAGGAGCACGGGGAAGTTGGTGCTCGCCGCCACGGCGAAGGCAAGCCCCACCATGAAGGCAACGTTCTGCTTTTCGAAGATATAGCCGAGATAGATCGCCAGAATGCCGATCAGCACGGACGAGATCCTCGAAAGCATGACTTCGCTCCGCTCGGAAGCGCGTCCCCTTGCGATAACCGAGGCGTAGAGATCGTGGCTCACCGCCGACGCAGCGGCGAGCGTCAGCCCCGCCACAACCGCCAGAATGGTTGCGAAGGCCACGGCAGAGATAAAGCCGAGGAGCAGCGAACCGCCCGTCGCCTTGGCGAGGTTGATGGCTGCCATGTTCGTGCCGCCAATCAGACCCTTCACATCGACGATCCCGTCTTTGAAGAAGGACGGATCGCTCATCAGGATCGCGATAGCGCCGAAGCCGATGATGAAAGTGAGGATATAGAAGTAGCCGATGAAGCCCGTCGCGTAGAACACGGACTTGCGGGCCGCCTTAGCATCCGCAACGGTGAAGAACCGCATCAGGATGTGAGGCAGGCCGGCTGTGCCGAACATCAGCGCGAGGCCCAGCGAGATCGCAGAGAACGGACTCGAGATGAGAGTTCCGGGCCCCATGATCGAAATGCCCTTCGGATGGATCTGAGTCGCGGCCTTGAACAGCGCGTCGGGATTGAAGTTAAACTTAATCAGCACCAAGATCGCGATGAGCGTTGCGCCGCAGAGCAAGAGGCCGGCCTTGATGATCTGCACCCAAGTCGTAGCTTTCATACCGCCGAAGGCGACATAGACGATCATCAGCGTGCCGACGATAACGAGCGCCCACAGATATTCGAGCCCGAACAGGAGCTGGATCAGCTTGCCCGCGCCAACCATCTGCGCAATGAGATAGAACGCGACCACGGTGAAAGTGCCGATCGAGGACAGGATGCGGATCGCGGTTTGGTTGAGCCTGAATGACGCAACGTCCGCGAAGGTGAACTTGCCCAGATTGCGCAGCCGTTCCGCGAGAAGGAACAGCACGATGGGCCAGCCCACGAGCCAGCCGACGGAATAGATCAGCCCGTCGAACCCGCTCGCGAACACGAGGCCGGAGATTCCGAGGAACGACGCTGCCGACATGTAGTCGCCAGCCATAGCGAGGCCGTTTTGGAAGCCGGTGATACCGCCGCCCGCCGCGTAGAAGTCGGACGCCGATTTAGTGCGCATCGCGGAGATGTAGGTGATGACGAGCGTCAGACCGACGAAGATTGCGAACATGACGATCGCTTCGACGTTCAGAGACTGCTTTTCAACGGGGCCAGCGATTGCATCGGCAAGGGACGGGGATATGGAAGCGGCGCTAGCGGCGAGCGCGAGCGCAAAAGGAGCAATACCTCTCTTAAAAGTCATTTCGTGATCTCCTTAACGAGTTCGTGGGTCAGCTCATCGTAGCGGCCATTGGCCCGGGACACGTAAATTCCCGTGACGAGAAAGGCGAAGACGATGACCCCAAGGCCAATCGGAATGCCGATCGTTGTCGTGGCGCCCGGGAAGATCGGCGTTGCAAGAAATTCCTTGTCGAACGCGACGAGAAGCACGAAGCCTTGATAGACGGCAAGCATAAGGATGGAGAGGGTCCAAGCGAAGCTGGTACGGCTACGAACCAGCTCATGGAACTTCGGGTTTTGCGTTATGGAGTTATAGGTCGATTGCTGCATAGTGTTTCCTCCGGGGCGAATGCAGTGAGCTCAGGCCGGTAGATGGGGCGCAGTTTTGGTTTCGATCGGGCGCAAATGCAATCCGACTTTAAGATACAGCCGCCGCGCCGCAGCTCATTTCACGGTTTCGCCGGGGTATACGCCCCATAGGTTCTTCTGCGGTAGCCATCCCTTCTGCTTGCCGGCATAGACCTCGCACGCTTCCCCGTCGCAGGACACGATGTCGGCGATGGCGCCCGGCTCGATCCGGGCCGCCTCAGCCGAGCCGCCGCGCGAAGAAGTCAGCGTGAAAACTGTGCGGCCCTTCACCCAAGGAGCGACGACCGCCGTGCGCCGGGCGCTCAGCAGCGTGGCCGCGACCCAGCCCGTGCCGCCCTCGCTGTCGCGCACCTGCCGCCATCCCTCGAACTCGGCGAGGATCTCGACGGGCAGGCCGGCGCGCTTGAACACCCAGGCGATCTTGTAATCGGAGCCGGGGCCGACGCGGGAATTGACTTCGCTAGCCTTTAGGCTAACGAACCGTGGAACGGGCAAGCCCGTGACCGTACCCGTCTTGGGGCCCGCGCTCTCTTGGGCCGTGGCCGTCATGAGCGGAGCGATTGTAATTGCGGCTAAAAAACCGCACATGATGCGAGCCTTTGTCATCCTGAGCCGTATCTGGTAGAGAACTAGAGCGAAATTGCGTTTCCTAGATCAATGAAGGCCAAATGGCCATTCCGGGCACCCAATGACACAACAAAGTGTAAAAGTCGTCGTTACCCGCAAACTTCCCGAACTCGTCGAGGCGCGCATGCGCGAACTTTTCGACGTGACGCTCAACCAAACCGACGCCGCGATGACGCGAGAGCAGCTGACGGCTGCGATGCGAACCGCCGCCGTGCTCGTTCCTACCGTAACCGATAGAATTGACAAGGCGCTTCTTTCGCTTGCGGGGCCGCAGCTGAAGCTCATCGCCAATTACGGCACGGGTGTCGATAACATCGATCTCGAAACCGCGCGCAACCGCGGCATTATTGTCACGAACACGCCGGGAATTCTCACCGAGGACACGGCGGATATGACGATGGCGCTGATCCTCTCTGTGCCGAGGCGGCTCGTCGAGGGCGCCGATTATCTGCAAGAGGGCCGCGAGTGGCACGGCTGGTCGCCGACCTGGATGCTCGGCCACCGCATTTGGGGCAAGAAGCTTGGCATCATAGGCATGGGGCGGATCGGCCGCGCGGTGGCGCGCCGGGCGAAGGCGTTCGGGCTTTCCATCAATTATCACAACCGGCGCCGCGTACCCGCCGCTGTGGAGGAAGAGCTGGGAGCGACCTATTGGGAGAGCCTCGACCAGATGCTCGCGCATATGGACATCGTCTCGGTGAATTGCCCGCATACGCCCGCGACGTTTCATCTGCTTTCGGCGCGGCGGCTTAAGCTTTTGAAGCCCGCGGCCTATGTCGTCAACACCGCGCGCGGCGAGGTGATCGACGAGAACGCCCTGGCGCGCATGGTGGAGGCGGGCGAGATCGCGGGCGCGGGGCTCGACGTGTTCGAGAACGAGCCTGCCATCAATCCCAAGCTCCTGAAGAACCCCAAGGTGGTTGTGCTGCCGCATCTCGGCTCGGCGACCCTCGAAGGCCGCCTCGACATGGGCGAAAAGGTGATCATCAACATACGCACCTTCCTCGACGGGCATAACCCGCCCGACCGGGTGCACGCAGCGATGTTCTAATGCTGGCGGGGCGTGCGCGGCCTCTGCCGGCCATGCGCGCCTCGATCGACCGGTTCCGGATGCCGAAGCGGAAACAATGCGGCAATAGCAAAGACGCGTGCAGATTGACCCAATCCGGAAGAGCCAGTCTCCGGTGTATGCAAGCGCCAATCGCCGCCGGGCCGCAACACCTACTCGCAGGCTACTCTTTGCTGTCCGTTACTTGCTGAAGACACGGCTCCGCCAATCCTTAAGCAGGGACGTGGCTTGCTTTAAGGTTTTCTTGATACTGTCAGGCTGCTGCCTGAGATTGTGCCGCGCTTCCGGCTTTTTCTTCTTCGCCGTCTCGCGTTCAAGGGCTTCAGGGGTTTCCTGCCAATCCCGGATAGCCTTAATATCGGCCGAGCCAATATCGGGGATGTCGAGGTCCTCGGTGTAAACCGTTACTTTCTCGGCCGTAATAACCACCGGAGCGCTGCCGCTTTCATTGAATGCTACGAGAAAGGCAAGTACGAAACTTCTAGCAAGCGCGAAGGTGATGGGGACGGTTTTCTTCCTTACTAAACTTTCGAAAAGCAAGTTCCAGCCCCGGCCCTGGCCGGCGCGAAGCGGCCGCTGCCGGTGCTTAATAAGAAAGTCGCGCGCAGCAATCAAACGCCTGAGTTTGCGAACCCCAGCCGCGTCGCCGCCATTCAGATCGGGATGATATTTTTTGGCTGCTTTCCGAAAGGCCGCATTGATGGTTGCTTCATCTGCATATGGCCCTACGCCCAGAACTTCGTGTGGTTTGGCCATGCTTTGCTCTTCGCAAACGATTACCCAAAGAACGCTGCGCCCGGGCCACGCGCTCACGCGCATAAGGAGCCACTAGCGATTTACGCAACCATTGGTTGTAAGTGTGGCTGGACTTTGGTTTATGCGCTCGCGCGTTCGGTTTTCCACATCCGTTGTAGAGGAAGGTTTGAACCGGAGCAGGGATGCGCCTCGCCAAGGCAGGCCCTGCCATCGTGGAACCTGCAAGCCGTTGAGGTTGGCGGGAATCCTCATTCGCCGAATCGCAGGCGCTGGCCCGGTGCTGGCGCCGGAGCGGTGGGCGTCTCGATTACGCTCCACCTTCCTGCCGCTTAAAGAGCTGTCAGGGCATCATCCTTTAGGCCGTCGCCTTAAATGAACGCGGCCGCAACGCGCGGGGAAGGCTTGGCATCGCCTCGGCAGAGCTTGCGCTAAAGTGCTTCCGGAAAAGTGTGAAGCGGTTTTCCGATAAGAAGCACGAAAAATCAAAGAGCTAGAGCCAGGTTTTGATTCCATCAAAACCCGATAGGCTCTAAAGCCCGAGCGTTTCGAGGAGCAGCGCGTTCACGCTGTTCGCGTCGTAGAAACGCAAGGCAAGGCGCCGGCTCTCTTGCGCCATCGAAGGAATGAGATCCGGCCGCTGGAGAATTTGCGTCATGGCGCGAGCGAGCGAGGCCGCGTCGCAAACCGCGACCCTGTATCCGTTCACGCCCTGCTGCACGAAATCCCGGCAGTTTCGCGTGTCCGTCGTGATGACCGGCCGTCCCGTGGCCAGCGCCTGGTAAAGCGAGCGCGAGGCTCCGTTGCCGTAAGAGGGCGCGGCCAGCACGTGGCAGCGCGCGATCACGGGGTGTGCGTCCTCGACGGGGCCGATATATTGGACGCAGTCCCGGTAGCGCCTCAGCTCGGCGGGCGCTATTGGAGAAGCCGTCTCCCCCGGCGTGCTCGCGAGAAAGAAGCGCGCCCGGCGCGACTTTTGTTTGATCGCTTGCGCGGCCTCGCAATATTCGGCAATGCCTTGAAAGCGGTCGAGAGGTGCCGCCATGAGGAATAGCACGCCGCGGTCGAGCGGAGGCAAGGGACGTTGAGCGTTGCGCGCAAGGTCCTCGCCCCATCCCCCAACCGTGAAATGCATTTTCGATTTCGGGAGGAGATGCCGCTCTTGAACATATTTGCGGTCGTGGGAGCTGTGAAAGATAACGGCGTCGCTCCAAGCGAAAACGGCCCGGTACACCGCCTTCATGGCCTGACGTTCGCCCCAGGCCGAGGCTGGGGCACCTTCCATGAACGCAGGCCCCAAAGACGGCACAACGGTCACGACCTGCGGAATGCGCGCAATTTTGGCGGCCGCGACGCTTGTGGCCCCGCTCCGCGCCGACTGTACAAGGACGACATCGGGACCGGCATCGCCAAGGATCGTACTCAGCTCGCGCAGGCGGCGGTATTTGTCCAGAAGCGCGAGCTGCGGCGGAAGCGAATAGGCCTCCGCGCCGGCGTGCGCAAGGATCCGCAAGTCCTTGTTCGACAGCCCCGGCGCGAACGCAAACACCCGGTGCCCCCTGCTTAGCATATCGAGAATGAGCCCGCGGCTTGAGCCGGTCAGCGCGGCGGGAGTGGGCGCTATGATGGCCGCGCGCTTCCTGTGCGAGGGCGACGGAAGATATTCTTGATACGCGTCAAGCCTTGCGCCGGCATGCCCGGCATCCGGAATTGCGTCTAAAATAGCCCGCATCAACAACGAGGCACCCAGGACGGCATGCAAATGGAAACTTATTTGCCGCCCGTCATGCGGCAAGCGCCATTTTTAGCCCGAATGCCGCTTGCGGTCAAAGCCTTCGCTTAAGCCTGGCGCGTGCCTTGGGAAGCGCTTCCCGGCCGGCAACGCTCCGGCCGGTTTTGGCCGCGGCGGCGCCAGGCAGGTCCATAACGAAGTAATTGACAGGACCGCCACAGCTCTCGCTATACTCACGTCATAAAAGCGGGGTTAACCTGCGCATTGTCCGCTAACGGGCGTCAGGGGAGGCATATTATGACAACCAGGCAAGCCTGGAACGAAGCAAGCGAATCGGGACCGGTCCGCGTAACAAGGTTTAGCGACCTGTTTCTCAAAGAGGATTGGTGGGCCATTTGGCTCGGACTCGGCATCGTCGCTCTTGCCATCGTCCTGTTCAACAATCACAGCACTTTTCTCAAATCGCTGGCGGTCAATCCGGGGGGAATAAAATGGCATTCCCTGGACGACATAACCGCCCATTTCGCGGCCAAATATCCCTGGTACCTCGGCCAATTCGCGGCTTGGCTCGTCATTTTCGGCACGAGCTGCAAGATCATGGGCATCAAGCTCATTCAATTCGTTCCAGGCTTTGCCATTCTCTATGCGGTGTCGCTCGCCATGTTCACCATCTCGGGCTGGGCGCATGCATCGGAATACAATCTGGAAGCTTCGCTCGCCGCTCTCGTGCTCGGTTTGATCGTGGCGAACCTCGTCCCCTTGCCCGGCTGGCTTGACGCCGCGCTGCGCGTCGAATATTTCGTCAAGGTCGGCATTGTGCTGCTCGGAGCCACCTTCCCGCTCACGCTCGTGCTCACCGCCGGACCGGTGGCCATCGGTCAGGCGACGATAATCTCGGTTCTGACGTGTCTCACGATTTTCTTCGCAGGCACCCGGCTGTTCGGCCTCGACAAGCGGCTGTGCGCAGTGATTGGCGTCGGCGGCGCGGTGTGCGGCGTCTCCGCCTCCATGGCCATTTCCGCCTCCGTGGGAGCGAAGAAAGAGGACCTCTACACTTCGGTCACGCTCGTCGTGGTTTGGGCGCTGATCATGGTGATCGCTCTGCCTTTCGTCTCGCAGGCCTTGGACTTGCCGGCAGGCATCGCCGGCGCCTGGATCGGCACCTCGGAGTTCGCCGATGCGGCCGGTTTTGCCGCCGCGGAGACTTACGACAGGATGGCCTGCCACGTCACGGACACGGTATCGTGCTCGCCCCCGCCCGAGGTCGCCAAGAAGGCCTTTACCTTGATGAAAGTCATCGGCCGCGATATGTGGGTCGGAATCTGGTCGCTCGTGTTCGCCTTGCTTTCGACCATGGTTTGGGAGCGTACGGAGCTCGGTGCCAAGCCCGGCGTGAGCGAGATCTGGCGGCGCTTTCCAAAATTCGTGATCGGCTTTTTCATCGCTTCGGCCATCATGACCTATGTCACGCAGGGCTACAGCGCGGACGAACTGAAAAAAGTGGTGAAGCCCGCTTTGCTCGGTCCCGTCTCCTCGCTGCGGAGCTGGACGTTTCTGTTTTGCTTCCTCGCCATCGGCCTGACCACCCGCTTCCGCGAGCTGAGGTCCGTTGGCTGGAAACCGTTCCTCGCCTTTACCATAGGCGTGGGTGTGAACGTAACCGCCGGCTTCGTGCTCTCGGTCATCGTATTCGGCGCCTATTGGAGCAAGCTCTAGGTGCCAGGCTGCGACCAGTGCATTTATCTCGAATCGAGCCCCGGCCGCCTTGAAAAGCTGCTGCCGGGGCTCAGCATCCTGAGTTCCGCCTACGGTTCGAGCCGGGGCGATACAGCGCTATGCCAGCTCCACGATACGTTCCTGCGCCCGGGCCCGGCTTGTCCCGGTTTCAAAGCGCGCGCCGGAGAAGATTCGCCTCCGGCGCGGACGGGAACGGCGCCTTAGAGCCCATCCGCTTTCGATGGAATCAAAAGCGGGCTCTAAGTTTTTGTTTTTCCGTGCTTCTTATCGGGAAACCGCTTCACACTTTTCCGGAAGCACTCTAGCCGCACAAATCTCGAATGGCATGGCGGACTCTGCAGGTACTTTCCTGTAATGCACAATTGCAGGAACGCGCCTTATAGGGGAATTTGCCGCTTCGAACTGCGAGATATGTTGTTAGGCCGCGATGGCCACTTCCGGATCCTCATGCAGGCGAACTCGGAAATAGCCGAGAAATGGCGGTTGCGGCCACTGCCCGACATCGAGATTGGGAGAGCATTCCTGGAACGCGCTTGAACTAGCTCTGCACGTGGACAGCGACGGCACGTCCGAAGTTTTTGAGAGCCAACTTTCGGACATAGCCCGCCCGAGCGCAAGTTCGGCCGGGAGAGAACTTTTCCTTAGGCAATATCTCCCGCAACCTCCATAGCCGGGCATTCGAGGCGCCACAATAATCCGGTCACCTCGAACTCGAGCTTCACGTCGGCGTTAAGGCTCTCCGTGACAATTCGCGAAATCACTGTCGAGCCAAAACCTTGGCTGACCGGCACGGTTACGGGAGGCCCGCCGTGCTCCCGCCAGCTCATCACGAAGGTCCCGTCCCCGGGTTTGCGCCCCTCCAAGCTCCATGCAATCTCGACGCAGCCGCTCGCGTTGGAGAGCGCCCCGTACTTGCCGGCGTTGGTGGCAAGCTCGTGAAGCGCCATGCCGATAGCCTGGGCGGCGGAGGCGGAAATAACAACGGGCGGCCCCCGAAGGTCAATTCTCTTGCCGATTAAGCCGTTGAAATGTGCGAGCTGAGACCTGACAAGGGAGTCGAGATCGACACCCTTCCACTCGTGCCGAACGAGCAAATCCTGGCTCGCGGCTAGCGCCCGAATCCGCTCTCCAAATCGCTCGACAAAGTCCTCAGGCTTCGCCGATGCGGTTTGGCGGGCAATCGCCTGCACAACGGCGAGCATGTTCTTGGAGCGGTGGTTCACTTCGCGCAGAAGCAGACTGACATGCTCGGCATGGCGCTTGCGCTCGGAGAGGTCGCGGATGATGCCGGTGAAGTAGCGCCTGCCGTTGGAACGGCACTCTGTTACTGCGAGTTCGCCGATGAAAATGGAGCCGTCCTTGCACCGGTATTCGAGTTCGCGGGGGCGCCCTATGATTCTAGGCCGTCCCGTGCGCATATACGCCGAGAGATAGCCGTCATGGGCGCTGTGGTGCGGCTCGGGCATCAGGATGGATACATTCTTGCCCGCAAGCTCGCTAGAGGCGTAGCCCAGCATGCGTTCCCCCGCCGGATTGATGGATTCGATCAGGCCTGCCTCGTCGATCACGACGATGGCATCGGCTGCCGTGCCGACAATCGTCCGGAACCGCTCCTCGCTTTCGCGCAAGAACTGCTCGGCCTTCTTTCGCTCAGAGATGTTCTCGGCAACACAGATGAGATAAGACACCGCGCCGTCTGCTTCGCGCACGCATCCTACTGTCAATTTCACCCAGACATTGGACCCATCCTTGCGCAGATAGCGCTTTTCCATGCCGACGTCGTCGACTTCGCCATCGATTATGCGCTGGAGCTGCGCCAGACCGGCCTCAAGGTCGTCGGGATGGGTGACTTCCTGGCAGGTCTTGGCAAGCAGTTCCTCCATGGTATAGCCGGTAATCTGGCAGAAGCATCTGTTAACACGAAGCCATGAGCCGTCGGGCGCGACATGGGCGATCCCGACGGCTGCATTCTCGAATGTGGCGCGGAAACGGGTCTCACTCTGGGCAAATTTGTCCAGGCTTAAGATGCGGCGAATCTTCGAGCGAAAACTAGGAAGCATGCGCATCGATGGCTAAAGCGAACGGGCAAGTTTCAAAGGCGTTGGCAAAGCAAACTAGCAAACTTTCCGGCTAACGGCCATTCCACAACTCTCACATGAAGGCAAGTAAGAACGTGTCAATACACCTTTACTAGAATATATATACTAGAAGAAAAATGTATTTCTCTTGGTGGCGTCCTGGTTAGAAAGCTTGAAACGACCGGTCTTACTGTAGCAAGAACATCAAAGAATGACTAGATAAAAAAGTCCTTTAGCATTAGCTTTGCGTGGTAACTACCTTGGCTGCAGCAACTTCGGCCGCCAGTCTGCCGCGGTCCGCAATTTCCTGTTCGAGCGAATTCTCTAGCAGCTTAAGCACAAGACATGCTTCAGCTGACATGAAGCCATCGGCGATCTGTGAGCGCCGGCAGGCTATATCTTCGACAATCCAAGCTATCCGTCTTTCGACGCTTTCTAGCCGAGCCTTCAGGATTGAGTGCGGCATTGCTACAGAATGCCGCACATCGAGCCTAGATCATTGATCTAAATCAAACGCGCGTGCCGGCTAAATATTTTAGTTAGGTATTTACGCGCGTTTGCTCCATAAGACCGGCGAAAAAATTGGCCGCCGCTTGGCGCGCTGGATGGCCTTGTTAGGCGTGCTTCTGTCATGTGTTAACGGACGTGAGGGTAATAATACGCTGGCGCCAGCCCGAGGGCTGGATCGAAGCGACAACCCGCGCGGGAGCCGGCGTCAAACGAGTTCCACGCTCATCGCGAAGACCCTCGCCTCGCCGGGCGCGAGATTGATCGACCCTGGCTTTTCCGTCAGCGGCCCGGAAAAATCATTGGGGCTCGCGTAGCCGCACCACGGCTCGATGCAAAGAAACGGCGCGCCGGGTTTGGTCCAGATGCCGAGGTACGGCATGACCTCGAACTCGATGTTTAACGCGGGCGAACCGCCGTCCGCCGGGCCGAACCGCAGCGACCGGCTGTTAAGGCTCAGGAATATCAGCGCGTCGTCCACGAAAAGATCGTCCGTCAAAGCGAGCCTGCGGCCCTGCACCGGGCTCGCCAATTCGCGCGCGATGAGCCCGCCGGCGTCTATGCGCGTCAAGGGGCCCGGCTCGCTGGCGGCGAAATCGATGGCGTGATCCAGCCTCGCCCCGGCGCCCGGCAGCGGCCAGGCGAATGCGGGGTGAAAGCCGAACGCCACCGGAATGGGCCGCGTATCGGTATTCGTGACCGTCGCGGCCATGGCCAGCTTTGCGCCCGCAACCGAAAACGCGGCATCGAGCTGAAATTTATAGGGATAGGCGGCTCGCGTTGCCTCGCTATCCGTCAGACGGAACAGCGCGCGATCCGCGGATGTCTCCACAACCTCGAACCGGGAGCGGCGCGCAAAGCCGTGTTTCGGCAAAGTATACGCCTTCCCATCCACCTCATGACGGTCGTCCTTCAGCGCACCCACAATGGGAAACAGCAGCGGCGCGCGCCCGGTCCAGAAGCTGGCGCCATTGTGCAGGTAATCGCGCCCCGCGGCGTCACGGAGGTTTTGCAGTTCGGCGCCAAGCGGCGCGATTTCGGCGCTGAAGGCGGAGGAATGAATGGTTATGTTTGCCACGGGGACACCTCTTCCGTAACTGGCAAACGCGGCAGACCGGGAGCCAGTTCCGGCGCACGCGCTTGCCGCCCAAAACTCTATCGTCTTGCGCGGCCCTATCCGGTCCGCATGCCAAAAACATCCCCTTCTTCTCGGCCATCTGGCGCGAAGCAAGCAGAGTGAGAACCCTGTTAACAGGGTTTGCTCAGTGGCGAAACCGGCTGAAAGCGCTTTCAGGGCCGTTAAGTGCGTGCCAACTTACCTCGGAATTTGCGGTCTACGCCGGTTTTCACGAGGCGATTCCCGCCACTCCGTTCCTTTCGATTGGTTCTAGTGTTTGGCCGCTTTCGAAAGCTGCGAGATCCTCCGGTGTATCGATGTCGGTCGCAAAGCGATCGCTTCCCGCCTCGTAGCGCAGCGTGAGTTGCGGATTGCCGTCGATGAAGCTGCGGCAAGCGGCGTTGCGTCCGCTGGCGCGAACCTCCGCGATAAGGCCGGCCGGAAATACAACGGGATTGCCCCGGCGGTCCCCGTAATAGGGAATGAGAATACGGCCGCCGCCGGCGTCGGCAAAGGCCTGAAGCAAATCGGCGATGTCTTCCGCTGTCAGTGCGGCTTGATCCGCAAGCGCAATGAGAATAGCGTCGTAATCGCCCGTCAGGCTATCGAGGCCGGCGCGGACGGAGGTGGGCTGGCCCTCGGCGAAACGGGGGTTCTCGACAAAAGTGAGAGGCAGATCCGCGAGCGCGGCGCGGACCTCTCCCGCTTCGTGGCCAAGGACGGCATGCACGTTTGCGCCCGCCGCAAGATAAGTCTTGGCGGTGCGCCGCACCAAGGGCTCTCCATCGATCTCGATCAGCAGCTTGTTCCGCTCGCCCATACGCCGGGAAAGCCCCGCCGCAAGCAGGACGGCAGCAACGTTAAGCCCGGACGCGCTCATATCCTGCTCCCCTTTGGACCGGCGCGGCGCATGCTCACGATTTCCGCGAGGATTGCAACGGCGATTTCCGCGGGGGTTTCCGAACCGATGTCGAGGCCCGCCGGCGCATGCAAGCGCCCGGCGTGATCGATCCCGTCTTTGGCTAGCCGCTCGCGCATGGCCGCGGCCTTCTGCACGCTCGCGACGAAAGCGACATAGGGCGCGCCGGTTGCCATCGCCGCGCTCAGCGCGGCATAATCGCCCGACCCTTGCGTCGCCACGACGATAAAAGCGCGGTCGAGCCCGGCAAGCCGTGGAAGCGCCGAAAGGGGAAAGACGGCATCGCTCGCGGGCGCGCCCGCCATTTGGACAAGCTCAAAACTCAACGTGGCTGCCAGTTCGGCAAGCGCTTTTGCGACATAGCTGGCGCCGATAATGACGAGGGGGCGCTTCGGCATCACGGGCTCTATGAAGACCTCCGTGCTGCCTTTGCTGGGACAACTGCTCGGGTGCACCTCGACCCCGTCCGTATCCGCGCTGGAAGTTACAAGCTCTTTCGGCCGCACGCGGATCAGCCGGGGCTCGGCTGCCGCAATCGCCTGCTGCCCGGCGCGAAGCACCGCGCTTCGCAGACAGCCGCCGCCGATCCAGCCAATGAGTTCGCCGCTGGCCGTCACAATGGCCTTGGCGCCCGCTTTCGCCGCGGTGGCGCCTTCGGTGCGCACGATGGTGGCGCGGGCATAGGGGGCGGCGCCGTCCCAATTGCGGCAGTAACTTTCCACGGTTTCGTCCGGATCGGCGGTCATGTGATGCGTCCGTGTCAGAGCAGGGCCAGCTCATCTTCGAGAGCGGCGAGGCTTTCGAGATTATGAGCAGGCGCGAACAGGTCGAGGTGGGGGAGTGCTGCCGCCATGCCGGCGGCGCGGGGTTCGTAGCTTTCGCGTCCGAGCAAGGGGTTCAGCCAGACGACGCGGGTGGCCCGGCGTTTGAGGCGCGCAAGCTCGGCGGCGAGACGCTCCGAGGGCCCTGTGTCGAAGCCGTCGCTTACGATCACGGCCAGCGTGTTGGATGTCATGAGTTTGCCGGCATAGCGGTTATTGAACTCGGCGAGCGCCGCGCCGATCCGGGTACCGCCGGACCAGCCCTGGCTGATGAGTGCCATCTTCTCCATCAGCTTCATGGGATTGGCCTCCATTAGTGTGCCTGTGATGTGCACCAGCCGCGTATGAAAGATGAAGGCTTCGGTCTTGGCCCAGTTCATGCTTAGCGCATAAACGAAGCGCGTAAAGAACAGCGAGTACAGGTCCATCGAGCCGGAAACATCGACGAAGATGACGATTTTGACCGGTTTTGGCTTGCGGCGGCTGCGATAAAGCGTAAGCGGCATGCCGCCCGTCGATACCGACCGTTGGAACGTCCGGCGCAGCAGCACGCGTTCCCCTTTCCGCGCCGCGCGCCGTCTGCGCGACAAGCGGTAACGGATGCGTTCGGCCCACCGCTCGCACAGCGCGTGCAACCGTTGAAGCTCCTCGGGATCGGTCACTTGTCCGAAGTCGGCCTTTGCCAGCGTCTCAGCCGGCGAGGCCCCCGTGACCCGGCCCTCGCCGGCCACCGCTGCACTTATTGCCTCGGAACCTCTTGCGCCCCAATCGAAGTAATCGGCGAGCGTGCCTCGTTTGGTGCCGGGCGTTTCCCGGCCGTTGAGCTGGCGTGCGGCTTGGGCACCCGCGGCTTGGCCCGCGACCGTTCGCAGGTAGCGTGCGCGCCCCAGCCAAAAGGCGTCGAAAACCTCATCGAAGCGATGCCATTCGCGCTCGCGCGAGCTAAACAGCGTTCGCAGAACGGAACGGACCTGGTGAATGTCCGTCGCGTCGATGCGGCCGAGGGTGCGGAAAGCATCGGCTATCTCAGAAACGCCCGCAGAAAAGCCATCGCCGCGCAGCAGCCGCACAAAGCGCACCATTTGCGTTTGCAACCCCGGAACGGCATCGAAGGCGATCGCTTTTGCCATGGCCGCGCCTCAAGCCGCCGCGCCCGCCAGCCGCTCGAAGACCGCAAGCGGGATCGACTCGCGATCCTCCCGGGTTTTCAAGAGGCACAGCAGGGTTTGGTGGACGCTCTCAGGGCTGTCTTGCAAGTCTTGGATGCCGAGCCCGGTCAGCGCGGCCACCCAGTCCAGCGTCTCGGCGATGCCCGGCTTCTTCTGCAAGTCCTCAGCGCGAATGCCGCGCACAAAGCGCACGATTTGACCCGCCAGTGCCAGCGGCGTGCCGGGATAGCGCGTTTGAATAATTCTGAGCTCGGTGGCCTCGTCGGGGAAATCCACATAATGATAGAGGCAGCGCCTGCGTAGCGCGTTGGAAAGCTCCCGCGTCGCGTTCGACGTCAGGATCACCTGCGGCACGCTGCTCGCCCGGATCGTTCCAAGCTCGGGTATCGTGATCTGATAGTCGGACAGGACCTCCAGCAAGAACGCCTCGAACTCCTCGTCCGCGCGGTCGATCTCATCGATCAGCAGTACCGGCGGCGCATCCTGCGTGATGGCCTCCAACAGCGGGCGCTTCAGGAGAAAATCCTCGGAGAAAATATGGCTCTCCTTGCTCTGAGTGCTGGCGTTTTCGCCCTCCAGCACGCGAATTGCTAGGATCTGGCGCTGATAGTTCCATTCATAGAGAGCGCTGGAGGCGTCGAGCCCCTCGTAGCATTGCAGCCGGATTAGCCGCCGGTTCGTGGCACTCGCGAGCGCCTTCGCAAGCTCGCTCTTGCCCACACCCGCCTCGCCTTCGACGAGAAGCGGCCGCGCAAGCAGCTGCATCATCGCCAAGGCCGTCGCGAGAGACGCGCCGGCGATATAGCCAACGCGCTCTAGATCTGCCTGTATTTCAACTGGCGTTCGCATCGGACAATGGCCTGCTTATCGAAATCCAATATAGTGACCCAAGTCCCCCTCACTCTGTCTCTCTCTCCCCGAGAGGAGAGAGAACGCCCGAAAGCCCTCTCACGCCTGGGGAGACGCCCGCAGCTCCTTCCCCTCTCCCCTTGGGGAGAGGGTTGGGGGTGAGGGGGGCTTCGCGACCGCATTGCCGCGAGAATTACGCGGCAAGACCCAATCCTTGGGCGTAGGTCCAGAGCCGCGGCGCCGAGTGCGGCATTTGCGTATGCACGCCGCCGAGCTTCGCAAAGGCATCGTTCACCGCGTTCGAGAAGGCGGGCACGCCGCCGACATTCGGGCTTTCCCCGACACCCTTGGCGCCAATCGGGTGATGCGGACTTGGTGTTTCGGTGTAGTCCGTCTCCCAGCGTGGCGTCTCGACCGCGGTCGGAAGGAAATAATCCATAAAGGTCGCACCCTGGACATTGCCGGCCTCGTCGTAATCGATGATCTGGCCCATGGCGATGGCGAAGGCCTCGGTCAGGCCGCCGTGCACTTGACCCTCGATGATCATCGGGTTGATGCGCGTGCCGCAATCGTCGAGAGCGTAGAAGCGCCGTATCTTGGTTTCGCCCGTATCGGCATCGATATCGGCCACGCAGACATAAGCGCCGAAGGGATAGGTGAAGTTCGGCGGATCGTAATAGTCCACCGCCTCAAGGCCCATCTCCATGCCGGGGGGCACGTTGTTGTAGGCGGCCCAGGCCAGCTCCTTCATCGATTTGCGTTTTTCGGGCAGGCCCTTGATTTGGAAGCCGTCTACGTCCCATTCGAGATCGTCGTGATGCACTTCAAGGAGATGCGCCGCGATCATTTGCGCCTTCTGGCGGATCTTGCGCCCCGCGCGCGAGCAGGCAGCGCCCGCCACCGGCGTCGAGCGTGAGCCATAGGTGCCAAGGCCGTAAGGCGCGGTGTCGGTGTCGCCCTCCTCGATGGCGATCATGTCCGCCGGGATGCCAGTCTCGGTTGCCAGAATCTGGGCGTAGGTGGTCTCATGACCCTGACCTTGGCTTTTCGTTCCGAGCCTTGCGATGGCGGCGCCCGTCGGATGAATGCGGATCTCGCAGGAATCGAACATGCCGATCCCCAAGATGTCGCAATTCTTGGCCGGCCCGGCGCCGACGATCTCGGTGAAGAACGAGACGCCGATGCCCATCAGATCGCGCGTCTTGCCAGCTTTGAAGTCCGCAAGGCGCTGAGCCTGCTCGGCGCGCAAGCTTTCGTAACCTACGGCTTCCAAGGCTTTCTTCATGGCCGTGGGATAATTGCCGCTGTCATACTCCCAGCCAAGCGCCGATTTGTAGGGGAATTGGCCCGGCTGAATGAAATTCCTCCAGCGTAGCTCGGCCGGGTCCATATCGAGTTTTTGCGCGAGGATGTCGATGAGGCGCTCGATCATATAGGCGGCCTCGGTGACGCGGAACGAGCAGCGATAGGCGACACCGCCCGGCGCCTTGTTCGTGTAGACGCCGTCGACCTCCACATGCGCGACGGGGATGTCGTAGGAACCCGTGCAAATGGAGAAGAGGCCGGCGGGGAATTTGGTTGGATCGGCGCAGGCGTCGAAAGCGCCGTGATTGGCGAGCACGTGCGCGCGCAGAGCGGTGATCTTGCCGTCTTTCGTGGCCGCGAGTTCGCCGGTCATGTGGTAGTCGCGCGCGAATGCGGTGGTGGAAAGGTTCTCGATGCGGTCCTCGACCCATTTCACGGGCACGCCGAGCACGATGGAGCCGACGACGCTCATGACATAGCCGGGATAAACGCCGACCTTATTGCCGAAGCCGCCGCCAATGTCCGGCGAGATCACCCGGATTTTATGCTCTGGGATGCCCGCGATCAGCGAGGCGACCGTGCGCACCACATGCGGGGCCTGGAACGTGCCGTAAAGCGTCAGCTCGCCCCTGATTTTATCCATGGAGGCAAGAGAAGCGCACGTCTCCAGCGGACTTGGATGGACACGCTGATAGGAGATCAGCTCCTTGATCGTGACCTCGGCCCGGGCGAAAGCCGCGTCCGTGTTTTGCTTGTCGCCCACTTCCCAAGTGAAGATGTGATTGGGATGCTTGCGGGCGCCATGCGCGCCGGCCGTCTTGTCCTTGAGGTCTTCGCGCAGCACCGGCGCGCCCGGCTGCATGGCCTTGAACGGATCGACGAGGGCCGGCAATTCGTCGTACTCGACCTGCACCAGTTCCACGGCGTCGGCCGCGATATAGCGGTTCTCGGCGATGACGAAGGCCACTTCCTGGTTCTGGAACAGCACCTTTTGATGGGCCAGCACGGCCTGCACGTCACCGGCGAGCGTCGGCATGTAATGCAGATTGAGCGGGATCAGATCCTCGGCCGTGAGCACGGCCTTCACGCCGGGCAGGGCCAGCGCCGCGCTTTTGTCGATTTTCTTGATCCGCGCATGCGCGTGAGGGCTGCGCACGAAATCGCCGAACACCGTCCCCGGCAACACGAAGTCGTCGACGTAATTTCCCTTGCCTTGCACGAAGCGGATGTCCTCGACGCGCTTTCTCTTGCAGCCGATCCCTTCAAGCGAGGCTTGGCGCTCCTGAACAGATTTGGCGTTCATTCCGCAGCCTCCTTTACTGGCACTTTGTTCATCAGATCCGCCGCGTAGCGGATCGCCTTCACGATGTTCTGGTAGCCCGTGCAGCGGCACAGATTGCCTGAGATGCCCATCCGGATTTCCTCATCGGTGGGATTGGGGTTCTCCTGCAACAGCCGGTAGCTGCGCATAATCATGCCCGGCGTGCAGTAGCCGCATTGCAGGCCGTGCTGCATGCGAAAGCCCTCCTGCAGCGGGTGCAGCGAGCCGTCCGCTTGGGCCATGCCTTCGATGGTGCGGATCTGCGCGCCATCGGCTTGCACGGCAAAGACCGTGCAGGATTTGACAGACTTATCGTCCATATCGACCGTGCAAGCGCCGCAATGGGAGGTGTCGCAGCCGATATGCGCACCGGTTAACGCCAAGTCCTCGCGCAGAAAATGGATGAGGAGCCTGCGGTCTTCGACCTCGCGCTGCACTTTGCTGCCGTTGACGGTCAGCGAGATTAGCCTCTTAGCCATCCGAGAATGCCTCCTCCCTTATGTTCCTTCTTGTCCGGTTCGATGGATTGGCCGGGTGCCGCGGAGCTGCGTCCGGCAGCTTCCGTCAAGGCCCGCCTGACCATCACGCCCGCCATCTTCGTGCGGTACTCGGCCGGGCCGTGCGCATCCGCGGCCGGGCGCGCAATGGCCTCAGCGGCAGCAACCGCGGCGTCGATATCGGCGGGCTGCAAGGATGTGCCTAAGATGCGGTCGCACGCGTCTTTTGCGAAAAGCGGCGTATCGGCGACATTGGTGAGGGCGATCGAGGCCTGGCGCACCTTGCCGTCCCCCATATGCAGGATCACCGCAGCCGCCGCTGTGGCGTAGTCTCCAACCTTGCGCTTCAGCTTCTTATAGGCGTAGCCGTGGCCCTTCGGAGGAACGGCGAAGCGGATTTTCGACAAAAGCTCGCCATCGTGAAGCGCCGTGGAATACGCGCCCAAATAGAACGAGCGCGCGGGAACTTCACGAACGCCTTTCGTGCTTTCCAGCACGTAGGTGGCGTTAAGGCATTGCATGAGGCCGGGCATGTCGTTGCCAGGATCGCCATTGCCAACATTTCCGCCAAGCGTTCCGCAATAGCGCACTTGCGGGTCTGCGATGAGTTTTGCTGCCTCGCGGATGATCGGGCAGGCTTCCGCGAGGCTCGCGGACGCGATCAGCTCGTGCTGAGTGGTGAGTGCGCCGATCTCAATCTGAAAGCCGCGTATTGCAACGCCCCTGAGCTCGGCGACATGGGTGATGTCGATCAGGTGAGCGGGCGAAGCGACCCTCAGCTTCATCATGGGGATCAGGCTGTGTCCGCCTGCCAGGATACGTCCGTCGCCGCCCGTCCTGTGGAGCAGCTCTAACGCTTGCTTCTTACTCTCTGGGCGATGGTAGTCAAAGCTTGCAGGAATCATGATTGCCTCCCGCTCTCATAGCGCTTCCTCCTTATTGCTTTTATTCTTAGTTATTAGTTGCGGCGGCTCGAATACCGCAGCCGATGCGCGAGTCTTGCTCGATCATGAACCGGAACTGCGCTCTTTCGTCGCATCAACGCACGAACGGCGGACATGTTGCACGAATGACGGCCGCGCCAGCAAGCCAGCCTTGGCAAGCTTGCCTCTCAAAGTGCCTGCACAGGCGCAGAGCCTCACGGCGTTTCACGCGCTAAGGTGAAGCTGAAACGATGGAAACTGAGGCGATGCCGCAATGCCGGCTCAGGCGGGGGCGTGGTCGGGGACGGTCAGCCCGCCTGACATGCCGCCTTCGAGCAGCTGCAAGACCTGCTGAACTTTGGCGCGGCTCACCGGCACCGCGACGGCGCCGTCCTCGTCCAAGAACAGAACCCCGCCGTCGCCCTGTCTCTTATAGCCCAGCACGTGCTCGATATTGACGAGATGGCTACGATGCGAGCGCACGAAGCGCTCGCCAGCCAGGAGCTTGGCGAGATCGGAGATCGACCTTTCGCAGAAAAGCTCATCGATACCGCCGTCTTTCGACCTGAGCGCGATCCACGAATAATGCCCCTCGGCCCGAACGGCAAGAATTGCACCGGGAGCGGCAAAATAAGTGGAATGATTGCGGCGCACCGGAATGCGCACCGGCCCTTGGCAGTCCTTGGCCATAGCCGGATCGCCCTGTTTGGCTTGTGCGGCCTCCGGCGGGGCGGGCCCCGCGATACCGGCAAGACCGGTGGCGCTCTTCTTGTCGGGAAGGGCGATGACGAGGAACAGGCCGCAAATCAAGAACGTGGCAATCGCGACGATGAAGGCAACGCCGTGCTGGGATAGCACAGGCCCAGACGCAAAGACGATATCCTCGGACCGGGAAAATGTTGTCGCCAGCATCGCCGAGTAATGCATAGCCGAAATGGCGAGGCCGAGCGCAACCGCTCCGGCGGCCGTCTCAAGCGGGCCGCGTTCGCGGAATGCAAACCAGAGCGCGAGCGTCGAGGCCGCGATGCCAACGAAGATTGCAGCCGCAACGCCGAATGGCGCATAACTTACGGTACAGGTCGCACGAATGGCGCTCATGCCGATATAGTGCATCCCCGCGATCCCGCTCCCCATAAGCAGGCCGCCGGCCGGCAGCGCGCCGCGCTTGATATAGCCGGAGCTTGCCGCATAGAGGCCCAGACCCGTCAGCAAGATTGCGGCAAAGACGGAGATGGCCGTGATCAGGCCGTCATAGCGCAGAGGAACGGGCGCCACGAGTGCAAGCATGCCGATAAAGTGCATCGACCATATGCTGGAACCGATGGCCGCTGCGCCGGCTGCAATTTTGAGCTTATACGATGAGCCGTTGTGCCCGCTGACGCGGGACACGATCAAGAGGCCGGTAAACGATCCTATGATCGCCACGGATATGGAAAGAACAACGAGCGTCGGATCGTACGATGCGATCATCCCTGCTCCGCGGCGTGCCGCTCCCTGAAGTTCTTCTATTTTTGGATTTAGAATATCAGACGCGCCATCCTTCAGGCAATATGCCCGTCTGGCCGCGCACGATCACATTTGCGAAACTAGGAAACCGGAGATTTCGCCAATTATAGGTTGCAACACTAGTCCCAACCTGCGCCATTGTCCCCGGAGGCGGCGGTTACGGCACAAGGATGCGTTAGGCCGCCGCTCGCAGGCTAGAGCGTATCCGCTTTCGATGGATTCAAAAGCGGGCTCTAAGTTTTTGTTTTTTCGTGCTTCTTATCGGAAAACCGCTTCACACTTTTCCGGAAGCACTCTAGACCGCGCGGCGCGCATCATTACTCTGGCGCGCGGATGCCTCTCGTTCCTCCCGCCCTCGGCGCTGCATCGCGCGTGCCGCCCGCCGGTTTGGTGTTGGGAGCGCATTCACCTTTAAGCCGTGCCCACCAGCCGCAACCTGGCCGATAGTTTGCCAGTGTGCCCTTATAGGGCCCTACTATTTCAAAGGTGCTGCCGTCCTTGAGAAACTTGATTTTTTTGCCGGCCGGCACGTCGAACGCTGTGCCTTCGGCATAAGCTGCGTCCCGCTCCACCCCGGGAACGTTCGACTCGATCACCCGCAGCTCGGCGCACGCCCCGCCGCTTGCCGCCGCGAGCCAACCGGCAATCGCCGCGCCTGCAATCCACACAAACCGGGCCTTCCGCATGGCTTTACCCTCTTGCTGCCGCCGCTTCCCAGGCAGAGTTTCCCAAATGTGGTTAACGGTTTTGGGATAAAAACTCTGCGAAAACAATGGACACCAAGCAGACATGCGTGGGCTGCCAACGAATGTCTGCTTAGTTTTCGAATATCCGTTCAAGCCATGCCGCGGCCTTATCTATCCAGTTCCCCGCAAACAGGCCGAGTGCCCAGCCAAGGAACAGCGTGGCCGAAGGCAGGATGAAGCGGGCCGCTCCGAATAGGAGGCCGCCAGCCGCCACGATAACCGCAAAAGCGATGACCGAGGAGACCCAGCTATCGCCCCTGAGCTTCCAGCGCTGAGCGGCGAAAAAGCCCAAACCCGCCACGGCGGCGACCACCAGAAATTCCGCCCAAGAGGGCATATCGAGGATGCTGCGGCCGTCGCGCAGCTGCGCCAGGATTTGCGCGTGAACCTCCACGCCATGGACCGGCTCCCGCGTCGCGACGGTGAGTGGCGTCAGATGCAGGTCGCGGTCGCCGAAAGCACCGCCGATGAGCACGATCTTGTCCTTGAGCGCGGCTCGCCAGCTTTCCGGCAAAATGGTGCCCTTGGCATTGCCGGCAGCGTCCGTATGGGCCGGCACCGTGAAGGTTGGGAACAGCTCGGCGCCGCTGTCTGCTGGAGGCCGCCGCCAGAAAATATAATCCGATTTTGGCTCCGGCTTTGTGCCATCGATGTCCGCGAGCAGCCGAGCGAAGGCTGGCCGGGAAGGCGGCTCCAGCGAGGGCTGGAGCATGAACCGCACGGCTTGGTCGCCAAGGGTGAGCAGATTTTTCTGGGCGCCGAAGAAGATGTGGCCCGCGGGGCGCTCCGTGCGGGCGATAAACGCTTCCTGATAGGCCAAGCTGTCCGCGTCGCCGCCGGCACGGCCGTCGATGGCGCCAAGAACGACCGGAGCTTTCGCCCGGCGGATCGCCTCGGCCAGCGCGTTATCCTTTGCAGGTTCGGTGGGCCGGTCGAAGATCAGGTCGAGGCCGATGGCTTTAGGTGAGGCCGCGTCGACAAGCTTGACGAGTTCGGCCGTCAGTCCGCGGTCGATAGGCGAAAGGTAAGGATAGCCGGTGAGGCTTTGCTCGCCAATCAGGACGATCGCGATATCGCCGCGGGAGCGTTCAGCCCTCTCCGTCAGAAAATAGGTGCGCCAGTCATAGGTGAACTTGTCCGGCGCGGCAGGCAGCAGGTGCGCGCGCGAGGCTGCTACGAGCGCAAGGCCCGCCAAGATCGAGAACAAAATTCCGGCAAGAAGTTTGATCCTTGCATTCGCCCCCTCCAAGGAATTGCCCTCCACCCGCAATCGGTATAACCAGCGCCAAGCCGCCAAGCTGCGCTAAAAACCGGCATCATCTAAAAACATTATCCATGCCGCACGTGTCAAGCGGGTGACGCCGGGTTCCCTATCGCGGAGCCGTCCCCTTGGGACTGGCCGCTCCCTGCGCTTAGCTCTTCGCGGCAAGATGCCGGCGGCTCGACTTTCTCACCGGCTCGTGGCGATGCACCTGCGCATGCTTGCCCTTGACGCTATGGAAGCGTGCGAGTTTCGCTAGGCTGCCGACGCGCGCGGACTTCGCAAGGATGCGCACATGAGCCGCGCGCGCCGCGCTGCTGGCGTGCTTTTCCTGGGGGACGGCGGCATGCTTCACCGCGGCCATCGGATTACGCACTGTGATTCTGCCGAAGCCGCTGTGCGTGCTGCCGTAGCTCAGGACTTCGACGCAGACGGGGGAGATGGCGTCCATGCCAAGCGCACTCATCGCGTCCGCAGAAAGATCGATTATCCGCCCCAGCAAAGACGGACTGCGCTCCGCAATCGTTACGACGATGCTTCGTCCCTTTCGCTGATTGCGGACGATCACCCGGGTGCCGAGCGGTAGCGTTTGGGAAGCCGCCGCTACGCCCATGTGGTTGTGGTGTTCTCCGCGTTCCGCAGTTTCTGGTGTGTAAGCGGAGGCGGTACCGCATCCAGCGGCCGCCTGGCCACAGCCCGCCAGCCATGCGGCAGTTAACAGCACAGCCGCGCGAATAGTCACTCTCTTCATACTTAGCTTTCTTGTTGCAATTGTAGCACAGGCACAGAATACGGTAAATAAGGCGTAAATATGCGCTAGCAACAAAGCCCAATGCTACCCTGAGCCGTACCCTAGACCTTGATTAACAAATGGCAACCTTATGCATTATAATTTTAGTTAAGCCCTCGCGGACTGAAGCTACAACCTGGCAGTACATGAAACTTGCAAGAATCGCAAGGCTATCTGGTTTGTTTTGTTTACACTCTTGCCGTTTAAACTCGACGTTAGCGTTGCAGCATAACCATGCCGGCGGCCCCAACGCCCACACAGAGAATATTGACGTAATAGCTGCGCGATAGCTCGAACCAAACCGGCCGGCCGGTGAGCTTTCTAAAGCTGAGGAATAGGGCGGCAGGCAAGGTGAGCAGGGGCAGCAACGTGGGCGCTAAGACGGCCGCGCCCAATGCACAGAACGCTGCCGGGAGCACCCAGTCTATGAGCGCCTCGATGCGGCTTACCACTCCGCTTTCGCGGCCCTGCCGTTCCTCGTAAGGCGCCATCGCCTTTCTCGCTTGTGCGATGAAAAACAGGAAGAATAAAACGCCGCCGAGCAGCGTGACGCTCCAATACCATTGCGGCGGCGAGGCCCAGAAAAGGCCCGCGCCCGGCGCCAGGAGGGGAACGGCGTGAGAGCGATAATAGGCCAGCACGGGTTCGAATTCCTCGCGCAGCACGATGGCGTTCACAGATTGGAGAACGGATAGCGCGGCTAGGATTTCGATGAACACCGCTGGGATAAAGATGGCGTCGCCCGCCAAAGCTCTCAGCATGCCGGTTTCCCCTCTTCCATCAGGATTTCGTGATCCGCGCCCAAACCCCGCTGCCACGGCATCTGAGCCGCTTCCCGGTCAATCCTTTCTAGGACATATTGCTTGTTCTAGGCTACGGGCTTTGACATAAGCTTCACCGTTGTAGCCTAGGGTTGCCTCGCGGGGAGTTGAAAAAAGACGCTTTCCGCCTTCGCTTGGCCATTTAGAGGTTTCATGCCAAAAATCGGGACCGGGTAGCAACGCCGCAGCACCGGCTGCAGCAAGAAGGGACGCCCGCGACGATTTCATGAGGTTGAAAATGCATCGAGTGCTGCTTGCCGGATTATGCGCTGTGCTGACTATAGGCGGCTATATTTGGTATGTCGCGCCTCCACCCAAGTCGAAAGCAGCTGCCGCGCCTCTCGCGGTGTCGACGGTGAGCGCGGCCAAGCAGGACATTCCCATCTTGCTGCCGGGAATAGGGACGGTTCAGGCGCTGAATACCGTGCAGCTGCGCTCGCGCGTCGACGGCACGCTCGATCAAGTCAATTTTCAGGAAGGCCAACGGGTCAAAAAGGACGATGTTCTTGCGAGAATCGATCCGCGGCTGTTCGAGGCTGCGCTCGCTCAAGCCAAGGCAAAAAAGGCGCAGGATGAAGCCCAGCTCGTCAGCGATCTGAAAGACCTCGAAAGAGCCCGGCAGCTTTCGGAGCAGAAATTCGCTTCGATCCAAAGCTTCGATCAGCTCACCGCCAAGGTTGGAGTAGACCGCGCGCTCATCCAGGCGGACGAAGCGGCAATCAAAACGGCCGAGACCAATCTGAGCTATACATTCATAACGGCTCCGTTCCCCGGCCGCGTTGGCCTCCGCGCCGTCGATCCGGGAAATATCGTCAGGGCCAACGACACCACGGCGTTCATTGCCACGCTCACGCAGCAGCATCCGATTACAGTGGTCTTTACCCTGCCCGAAGCCCAGCTTGGCGCGGTCCGGGCCGCGCAGCGGGCGGGCGATGTCCCGGTTATCGCCTACGACCAGGACGGAAAGAAGCCGATTGCGAAGGGGAAGCTTCTCGTGATCGACAATCTCGTCGATCAAGGATCCGGCACGATCCGCCTCAAGGCGATTTTTGAAAACGGGGACGAAGCGCTCTGGCCGGGCCAATATACGCCGGTCCGCGTGCAAGTCGATGTCAGGCGCAATGCGATTACCGTTCCGGCGACCGCCGTCCAGCGGGGCCCAAGCGGCGTGTATGTTTGGCTCGTAACGCCCGGCCAGCGCGCGGTCATGGCGCCCATAGAGGCCGGGCCTTCCTACGAAACCGTCACCGTTGCGGAAAAAGGGCTGGCGGCGGGCGACCAGGTCATCATGTCCAATTACTATCGCCTTCAACCGGACGCACCGGTTAACACCGACGCGCAGCCGGTAGCGGCCAACGAGGCGAGCGGACGCACATGAATATTTCGGCGCCCTTCATCAAGCGGCCGATAGCCACGACCCTTTTGATGGCGGCCTTCACCTTCGCCGGGATCGCGGCCTTTTTCTATCTTCCGGTCGCTCCGCTGCCGCAGGTGGATTTTCCAACGATTCAGGTGTCGGCTCAGCTCGCCGGTGCGAGCGCGGAGACCATGGCCTCCTCGGTCGCAAACCCGCTCGAGCAGCAATTCGGTCAGATTGCCGGCGTCATCCAGCTCACCTCGATCAATACGCTTGGCAACACCCAAGTTAACATTCAGTTCGAGCTGAACCGGAACATCGACGCCGCGGCGCAGGACGTCCAGGCCGCGATCACGGCGGCCGGCCGGCGGCTCCCCACAAATCTGACCACGCCGCCTTACTATCGCAAGTATAACCCGTCGGATCCGCCGATCCTCATCCTGGCGGTGACCTCGGACACGGCGCCGCTTACCGAAGCGGACGATTACGCCGAGAATATTCTCTCGCAGCAAATCTCGCAGGTTCATGGCGTCGCTTTGGTTTACGTCGGCGGGCAGCAAAAGCCGTCGGTGCGTGTGCAGGTCGATCCGGAAAAGCTGGCAACGCGAAATCTCACCTTGGAGGACGTCCGGGCGGTTCTCGGCAACATCACCGCCGACGCAGCCAAGGGCACGATAAACGGCGCTTTGCAAAGCTTCACGGTTGCCGCGAACGACCAAATCATGAAGCCGGCCGATTACGGCAACATCATCCTCGCGTATAAGCAAGGGGCGCCGATCCGGATCGCCGATGTCGGCCATGCGGTTGACGGGCCCGAAAACTATCTGCTTGGCGCCACGGCGTCGGGCAAGCCCTGCGCACTCCTGGTTGTCTTCAAGCAGCCGGGCGCGAATGTCATAGAGACCGTTGAAGGCGTTTACGCCACCTTGCCGAAGCTCAGAAGGGCTATCCCGGCCGGAGTGAAGGTGGAGGTTATCAGCGACCGTACGACCACCATCCGGGCCTCGGTATTCGACGTCGAGTTCACGCTGCTCCTCACCATCGCGCTCGTGGTGCTGGTGATCCTGATGTTCCTGCGCAATTGGCGCGCCACGCTCATCCCGAGCGCCGTCGTGCCGATTTCGCTGCTCGGCACCTTCGCCATCATGTACACGGTGGGCTTCAGCCTCGACAATCTGTCGCTGATGGCGCTGACCATCGCGGTGGGCTTCGTGGTGGACGATGCGATTGTGGTCGTCGAGAACATCTACCGCTACATCGAGGAGGGCGAGAAGCCCTGGCGCGCCGCGATGAAAGGGGCCGGCGAGATCGGGTTCACGGTGTTCTCGATCAGTCTTTCGCTCGTAGCCGTGTTCATTCCGCTTCTGCTGATGGAAGGCATCATCGGCCGGCTGATGCGGGAATTCGCGCTCACCGTCACGGTCACGATAGCGGTTTCGGTGGTGGTGTCGCTCACGCTCACGCCCATGCTGTGCTCGCGGTTCCTGAAGCCCGAGGAGCGCAATCCGGGCTGGCTCAACCGCAAGATCGGTGCCTTTTTCGATGCCCTTGTGGCCGGATACGGCCGGACGCTCAGCATCGCGCTTCGCAACCGCTTCATCACGCTGATGATTTTCTTCGCGACGCTCGGCCTCACGATAGTTCTTTTCCTCTACATACCGAAAGGGTTCTTCCCTGTACAAGATACCGGCA
>JBKQIH010000208.1:0-6833 GCA_052148445.1 Rhodomicrobium sp. | reverse complement strand
GGTGTTTGAGGCTCGCGAATGTCCGGCACTGCGGGCGCCTGACGCTCAGCCGCCGCGGACTCTGCCGCCAGAGTATGCGTTGCTAACGGCGCGGCGGCTTCGGGCGGCGCCTGAGTTGGATGCGGCTGCGGTAAAAATGCGCCGGAACCGGCAAAGGACGCAAAGACGGCGGCCGTTAGGCACACCATCACCACGGCATTGAGCAAGAAATTGAGAACCCGCATTCGGCCGCCTCCGTTGGCGAACAAACTAATGCCGGCGCCCTACGGCTGCAAGCGTAAGCGCGCCGGTATGGGTAAAATTAGATTGCCGGCGGTCGCTTTGCTGGGGAAACAAAACGGTTTGGTTGGAAAATTGAATGGCGATCCGAGGCTTGGCGAAAAAGCTGCAATTGTTACAACATGTTACATCTTCGCGATCTTACTGCCGCGCTAACGCCATTTTTGCAACCGTATCAACCCGGGCTTCGGCATTTGACTTCAGTGGAGGAACTATGTTTCGGACTCTAGCAATCGCATTAACGGTGATGGTATTTTCGGCCAGCGCTTCTTACGCCCGCGAATGGGTACGGCTCGGCGACCGTCATGTCGGCTACATCAACGATCACGACACGATCCACGTCGGCCGTCGCGATGGAAAGTTCAAGCGGCTTAAGCTCAAGGTCTACAAGAACGACATCGAGCTCAACAGCATCAAAGTATTTTATGGCAACGGCGAGGAAGAAGTCGTTGTCTTCAATCATCACATCCGCGACGGCGGCGAAGCCGATATCGATCTGCCTCACGGCTGGCACGAAGGCCGTTACATCCGCGACGTTGAGTTTCATTATCACTCCCGGCCCGATTTCCGCGGCGAGGCTATTGCCGAGCTTTGGGGCCAAGAGGACTAAGCCTCTGCTTACGACGCAATAATCCGCAATGCGGCAGGGTGCCCATTCGCTCTTTGGGGCCTGGCCGCATTGCGTTTTTCGCTTTGAAGCGCGCGGTAAATATCGAGATAGCTCTGCGCCATGCGCTGCACGGTGAAGCGGCGCTCGAAACCCGCCCGCACCTGTGACCGGTCCAACGCCTTAGCCCGGAAGACGGCCTCGATCGCTTCCTCGATGCCCGGCACGACAAACCCGGTCTTACCCTCGTCGATCACCTCTGAAACCGAGCCCGACGCAAACGCAACGACCGGCGTCCCGCAGGCCATCGCTTCGATCATGACGAGCCCGAACGGCTCCGGCCAATCGATCGGGAAGAGGAGCGCAAGCGCGTCTCCGAGAAACCGGCCTTTGCGGCGGTCGTCAATTTCCCCAATGTACTCAACGAGCGGGCTCGCTGCGACCATCGGCTCGATCACCTCCGACCAATAGTCCTGGTCCGTCTTGTCGACCTTGGCGGCGATCTTGAGCGGCAGCCCTGCGCGCGTCGCGATTTCAATCGCACGGTCGGGACGCTTTTCCGGAGAGATGCGACCGAGAAACGCCAGATAGCCGCCGCTTGCGCGGGGCGAGTATGGGAGAAGATCTTCTGGCAGGCCGTGATAGACATTACCAGCCCAATTTGCCCCGGCTGGCATCGGCAGGCGCTGGGAAAAGGAAATCGAAGCAAGCGGCATATTTGGAAAGGCCTCGTAGAAAGGCTTCAAGTCCGGAAGGTCCAGGCGGCCGTGCAGTGTCGTAACCGTCTTTTCCGCAAACTCGCCGATCAGCGGAAACTGCAAAAGATCGATATGGAAATGCAACACGTCGAACTCAGCCGCGCGGCGGCGCACCTGGTCCAGCATAATCATGTGATAGGGAATCGGGTCCCTGACTGCCGGATTGAGCCTCAGCGCCATCCCAGCGCAAGGGACAAGTTCTGCCTGGGTTTGTGAATCGCCGCTGGCGAAAAGCGTGACCTCATGTCCCTGCGCCACCAGTTCCTCGGTGAGATAGGACACGATTCTCTCTGTGCCGCCATAAAGGCGCGGGGGGCAGCTTTCAGTGAGCGGCGCGATTTGGGCAATTCTCATCGGTAATGACTTCTCCTTAGAACCAAGCCCCCGAGTCAAAAAGCGCACCGCCACGCTTTTCGCGTAGCGGCGCTTGTTTCCAAACACGTGATAAGGGAAATGGGTCCAGCCGCGTTGTGGCGGCGAATCCGGCTAAGGCGTGATCACGCCGGCGGGATCCAAAATGGCGAGCGAGCAGTTTAACGCGGCCGCGTGCCCAGAATCGGAGGCATCGCTGCAGCGGAGGTTGATCTGATGTGCGCTGCAATAGGAAAGATCGGCGACATCGAGGGTGCCGAAGCCGGCCGGGAGCGCCTTCCTGAAACTGCCGACATTCGAAGCCAAAAGAATTGCTTCTCCCCTGGAAGCCGGGCTGCCGTCAGCGAAGGCCGCGGGGAGCGGCGCGGCTCTCAGGCCATTCTCCTGGAGTCCGCTGCCCGGCGCGGCAAGTGCGTAATGGATGCCTTCGAGAAGGGTCACGTTGAAGGAACGGCGGATAGAAAGCCGTATACCTTTCCAAACAAATTCACTCCCAGTATTCGCCAGCGTAAAAGCCGTTCTCCCAGGCTCGCACTCAACGCTTTCAGCCATTACAGGCGACTGTAGAAGACAAAGGGCAAATGCTGCAAAACACGATACGCGCTTCATTGGACACGATCCTATGTAGTCGAACCAACTCAGAACTTGCACTCAAAGACGTCTTTCGTCCTTGCTCGATGCGACGCGGTCTGAGCTAACTCTACGATTCCGCACAGCCTAGGCACTGCCGTAAACTTAAAACCTCCAATTCGGTTAACTTGAACGATCTCGATACGGATTTAAGCACCAGAATGCAAAGCATGCAATCGTTCACATACAGGTTTTAAACATAAATAAGTCTTGCAACGGTTAAGCTTAGAGCTGCGAATGATTAAGATAAAACTTTGTAGAGCCGATACGCTGCCTATCCAATTGAAGCGCAGGCCGTGCGGCAGATGCCAATACTTCGCGCGCAGTCATGCGAACAGGTGCTGGTCCGGCAGAACCGCTCTGCGCCAGGGTATCAAACAGGCGGGTAGCGCGCTTTCAGGAAAGCGTGCATGCGGTTTTCCGCCCGCAAAGCGCGCCGAAACAGGATCCTGGAAACCTCGGAGATGGCTGAATCTGCTCTACGAGTATAGCTTCCCGCGCTTGTCGAGCCGCTGCAGCACGCCGGGAAGCAGGCCCGCCAGATCGTCGGCGATCAATCCAGGGCCGAAAGACTGAGCGAGTTCGCCATGGATCCATACCGCTGCCGCTGCCGCGTCGAAGGCGGCCATTCCTTGAGCGGCGAGGCCTGTCACTAGACCCGCGAGCGCGTCGCCGCTACCGGCGGTCGCTAACCAAGGCGGGGCGTTCTCGTTCACGGCGGCAAGGCTTCCAGGGTGGGCGACAACCGTGTCCGGGCCTTTCAGTATGATGACAGCACCCGAGGCCTCTGCCGCGCGGCGCGCGCGTTCGAGCTTCGAAGTTTCCTCGGCGAGATCGGGAAAGACCCGTTTGAATTCGCCTTCGTGCGGCGTCACAATCGTCAAAGCGGGCAAACGCCCCTTGATCTGATCGAAGAGTTCCGCGGGCGTTTCGCTGAACGCCGTCAGCGCTTCAGCGTCCAGCACGGCGGTGGCCTGGCTGCCGAGCACGCTTGCAACGAGTTCCTTCACTTCGGGGTCGGTGCCAGCACCCGGCCCAATCAGCGCGGCCGTGATGCGCGTGTCGGATAGGATTTCCGATAGCCCGGCGGGCCCATCGTAGGGCTCGACCATGACCGCGGTGAGTTGCGATGCGTTGATGTAGAAAGCGGACTTGGATGTGGCCACAGTGACAAGCCCGCTTCCCGCCCGCAGTGCGGTTATTGCCGCGAGGCGCGCCGCCCCCGTTCTTTCCATCGGCCCTGAAACGACGAGGGCATGGCCGCGTTCGTATTTGTGGGCATCGATCTTGAGCTTGGGGAAGAAGCGAAGCCAAAAGTCTGGATCGTTCGCAAACGAGCCTGGCGCGATATCCTCGAGGACCGTGGGCGGAATGCCAATATCGGCTACCCGGACGTCCCCGCAATAGAGGCGGCCAGGAAGCAGGACATGCCCCGTCTTGCGCCGGAAAAACGTGACCGTGGAGACGGCCTTAAAGGCAACGCCGTGAACCGTGCCTCTGGTGGCATCGATGCCGGAAGGCACGTCGATGGAAACGACGGGAAGCGAGCGGGCCGCCACTTCCTCGATAATTTGCGCAGACACTCCGGTTATGTCGTCGCGCAAGCCCGTTCCGTAGAGGGCATCGACGATGATTTGAGCGCCTTCGAGAAACTGAAGCGACAAAGGCTCGATCGCCTCGTCCCAGCGCTTTGCCATTTCTTTGGGGTCGCGGTGCAGGTCTTCTTTCCGGCCTAGCAGGGCGAGCCGGACATGATAACCCCGCTCGCGCAGGTAGCGCGCGCACACGAATCCGTCGCCGCCATTATTTCCAGGGCCGCAAAGCACGGCAACGCGGCTTCCCCGCGGAAATCGCCGGACGACTTCTTCGGCCACTGCGCGGCCGGCATTTTCCATCAAAGTAAGCGTCGAAATACCCGCATCGGCGGCGAGCTTCTCGGCACGGCTCATTTCTTCTGCGGTTAGGAGTTCCAGCAAGGGGCGGCCCTGTCTGCTAACGGATTGCGTCGATCTTCGATAAAGCGTGATGCGATGCGAATGTAGCGGAAATTTGAGGGAAGGGGAAAGAAAAGCAGGGTTCCAGAGACTGACCGGCGGCTAACGTGTAACAGCTTTGTGCCTTAATATTATGCAATGCGATTAAAGTTTAGCCACAACTGCCGCTGCTTCGCAATTTAGCTTCGGCGCAATGGATGGCTGACATTTGGCATGGGCTGTGCTTACTTACAGCTTGCCATTTGCCCCGATCCGGAGGATACGATCCGCTATGAAAAAAATTGAAGCGGTCATTAAACCGTTTAAGCTCGACGAGGTTAAGGAAGCTTTGCAAGAAATCGGCTTGCAGGGTATCACTGTCACCGAGGCCAAGGGCTTTGGCCGGCAGAAAGGCCATACCGAGCTCTATCGCGGCGCGGAATATGTTGTCGATTTCTTGCCCAAGGTGAAGATTGAGATTGTGCTGCCGGACGACATGGTGGAGAAAGCGGTCGAAACAATCCGCAACTCCGCTAGAACGGGGCGTATCGGAGACGGCAAGATTTTCATTATCAACGTCGAAGACGCGATACGCATCCGGACCGGCGAGACCGGTGCCGAGGCAATTTAGCTGCCTCTATTGCTTTTTCAAAAAGCGATAATAAAAGCATGTCAGCAGACCATCAACACGGCGCCTCTCGCGCCGTCTTACCTGAACTCGCGAATTAACTGCACGAGGGAGTACAATGGCAAACGCGACTGAAATTGTAAAAAAGATCAAGGACGAAGGAATAGCCTTCGTCGACCTCCGTTTCACCGATCCGCGCGGCAAGCTGCAGCATTTGACGATGGTGCCCGGTGAGATGGGCGAGGAAGCCTTCGCCGAAGGCATCATGTTCGACGGCTCCTCGATTGCGGGCTGGAAAGCCATCAACGAAAGCGACATGACGTTGATGCCCGATCCCGAGACGGCTCACATGGATCCGTTCTTCGCGCAATCGACGCTGGCCATCTTCTGCGACGTGCTCGAGCCTGGCACGGGCGAGCGCTACGAGCGCGACCCGCGCGGCATCGCCCGCAAGGCCGAGGCCTATCTGGCGCAGACCGGCATCGGCGATAAGGCCTATTTCGGTCCCGAAGCGGAGTTCTTCATTTTCGACGACGTGCGCTTCTCTTCCGATCCGTACAATTGCGGCTACAAGCTCGATTCGACCGAGCTGCCGACCAACATGGGCACCGAATACGAGATGGGCAATCTCGGCCACCGTCCGCGCACCAAGGGCGGCTACTTCCCGGTGCCGCCGGTCGATAGCGCTCAGGACATCCGTTCGGAAATGCTCTCGACGATGGCTGCGATGGGCGTCGTCACCGAGAAGCACCACCACGAGGTGGCTTCCGCTCAGCACGAGCTCGGCGTCAAGTTCGGCACGCTGACCAAGATGGCCGACGCGATGCAGATCTATAAGTACGTCATCCACAACGTGGCGCAGTCTTACGGCAAGACGGCCACCTTCATGCCGAAGCCCGTATTCGGCGACAACGGCTCGGGCATGCACGTGCACCAGTCGATCTGGAAGGGCTCGACGCCGGTGATGGCCGGCAACCTTTATGCCGACCTGTCCGAAACCTGCCTGTTCTACATCGGCGGGATTTTGAAGCACGCCAAGGCGCTCAACGCCTTCACCAACCCGAGCACGAACTCCTATAAGCGCCTGGTTCCTGGCTACGAGGCCCCGGTGCTGCGCGCCTATTCCTCGCGGAACCGCTCGGCCTCCTGCCGCATCCCGGTCACCTCGAACCCGAAGGCCAAGCGCGTCGAGGTCCGCTTCCCCGATCCGGCGGCCAACCCGTACCTCGCCTTTGCCGCGATGCTGATGGCCGGCCTCGACGGCGTCAAGAACCGCCTTCATCCCGGCGATCCGATGGACAAGGACCTCTACCATCTGCCCCCGGCCGAGTTGAAAGAGATCCCGACCGTTTGCGGCTCGCTGGATGAAGCCATGAAAGAACTCGACGCCGACCGCGCGTTCCTGACGCAGGGCGGGGTCTTCACCAACGACCAGATCGACGCCTATATCGATCTGAAGGTGGAGGAGATCGACCGCTTCCGCATGATGCCGCACCCGATCGAGTTCGATATGTACTATTCGTGCTAAGGCACGCCGTCTTTCGCGATGGGGAAAAGGCCGCCTGCGGGCGGCCTTTTTTTGCGCC
>JBKQIH010000207.1:0-17074 GCA_052148445.1 Rhodomicrobium sp. | reverse complement strand
GTGCATCAGCGTCTGTTTCGCCGGTACGGATGCGCACCGTCCGCTCGACCGGCAAGACAAAAATCTTGCCATCCCCGATCTGCCCCGTTTTTGCCACCGAACTTATGGCCTCGATGACCTTGTCGGCTTCCGCCGAAGCGACAACCACCTCAATTTTGACCTTGGGTACGAAGCTGACCTCGTACTCCGCGCCGCGGTAAATCTCCTTGTGCCCCTTTTGCCGGCCGTAACCCTTCACTTCACTGACTGTTAACCCCTGAATTCCGGCACCCTCGAGGGCCTGCCGGACTTCGTCGAGTTTGAACGGCTTAATGATTGCCATCACCAGTTTCATTACTTTCCAACTCCCTTGAGCTCACGCCTTGGTGTCCAACCAAATTTCTTGTCATGTTCAATGTTCGGATGGAACTCCTGCGACAGTCCCACTTTGTTCAAAAAGTGTGCCAGCAGCCCCCCGCCGAAGTGACATGAAAACAAGGAAATTCTGCCCCTTCCTTAGGCGCTCCCTACATCGTTGCTCAAGCGCTGTGCTGAAAAATTAATCTTTGCCCAGAGACTGGCCATGAAGTGATCTTAGGGTTACAGGCCGGTCCAACCAACGCCTATTCAATTTCTGCGGTGCGATTCTTCACCGCCTGCCAGGGCATCCGTGCCCGCGATGTTGAATGCGGAGCGCGAATCTGGCCAATTCCCCGCGGCACTAGTGTCACACTTGAAGCACTTCATCGATTGGGCCAATGAATGTCGCGCGAACTTGTCCTTGACACCGAGACGACGGGGCTCGACCCCAAAGACGGCCACCGCATCGTGGAACTCGCTTGCGTGGAGCTCATCAACTACATCCCCACGGGCACATCGTGGCACTGGTATTTCAACCCAGAGCGCGACGTGCCGAAAGCTGCATCCGATGTGCATGGTCTGACGGCGGCCTTTCTCGCGGACAAGCCGCTGTTCGGTGCCGCCGCTGAAGAGATCGCCGCCGTCCTTGGCGATGCCCCGCTCATCATTCACAACGCACCCTTCGATATGGGCTTTCTCAATCATGAGTTCGGGCGTATCGGACTCGAGCCGCTCAGCATGGAGCGCGTAACCGACACGCTGGCGCTCGCCCGGCGCAAACATCCTGGCAGCCCGAATAATCTCGATGCGCTGTGCCGCCGCTATGGCATCGACAATTCGACGCGGACCAAGCATGGCGCTCTACTCGATAGCGAGCTTCTCGCCGATGTTTATCTGCGTCTAATCGGAGCGGAACAGGCCGGACTCAATTTCGCCCCGGATGCTGCCAGCAGCAAAATCGAAGGCGAAACCGTGGTTCAAATCCGGCCTAAGCCTCTGCCGGTGCGTCTAACCGCCGAAGAGGAAGAAGCGCACGCCACGTTTGCTGCCTCGCTCGGTCCGAACGCGATTTGGCTCCGCTACACACAGAAACTGGCGGAGCGCGCCCAACCCGCGGCTTGAACGGCCAGAGCATCGCACGCTTAACCGGACGCACTACGTCATCGCGAAGCGAAAGCTGACAGCTAGGCAAACGCCGGCAGGCCGATCCAGACGGAAATCGGCGCAGAGCCTTGCGCCTGTCTCTTACCAGCTGAAGCTGAATCGATACGCGCCGCCCAAGCCGAATTGATATTGATCCGCTGAGCCTCTGAGTTTGACGATGGGGCTATCCGCGGCGCCGTCCACTAGGCGATCCCATTCGGCGAAGGCGCGGAGCGAGAGCTGTTCGTTGAGATTGTATCTGACAGTGGTCCCGATCCCAGCCGAGTTAAAGCCGCCGGACGCGTTATAGGCTGGCAGCCCCGAAGGCCCGGATTCGGCGCTGCTAATTGAGAAGAATGCCGACTGATATTGCGTATTGGCCAGATATAGTCTCGGTCCCACCGTAAACAGCCAGACCGGATCGGGCGAGAAAATGTAGTCAGCCATGAGATTGGCAACGAGCCCGTCCGCGCCGGAAACCCCTTGGAGAAGCTCGATGCGGGTCCTCAGGAATGGCAGGGGATAATATTCGGCAAATGCGCCTGCTTCCCATGTGTAATTTATGTCAGACAAGCCATGAAGGGCGCTATCGTCGCGGTGGCTGCGGTTCAAAATGTAATCCCCCGCCGCGCCGAACCGGAAATCGCCCGTCGAGTAAAGGGTGAAGCTAAGGGCGTCGGTGGGGAGAGACAGCCATGTTCTGTCCCCTGCGCGGTAAATGTCTACGATGGGGCGAACGGCAAGCGCGTAGGCATTGGCCCCTGGAAATGAAGGTTCGGCACCTCCAAAGCCGCCCAGAGTCACAATCCAAGTGGTTCCTGGTGCAAAAGGGGATGCGATCTCATATTCCGAGCCTCTTGCGCCCGTTATGGACAGGCTTAGAAACACGGCCATACTCGCCGTTGAAATCCTGGGTTTAAGCATCGATCCCGACCTCCGGTTACCGGCTCTAGGACCCTGCCCGACTCGTTCGGGGAGCGCCCGCTATTTTAAGGGGCTTTTGCCATCGCGCTGGAAGTTATCCAGAGAAGCTTTGCTCGAAGGCGGGCACATTGAGGGCTTTAGAACGAGCTTCATCGGGGTGTTCCCGGCAGATAAGCAGATGGCCGGTCCCCGTGCCGGTCTGAATCGGCGGCAAGATTGTAGTGACACGGCGGGTTGCTCGCCTCGCTAACCCGCATCTCCAAAATGCCATCGCTTACTTGAAAGAACTGTCCGGCCAGCCTGCATCCGGGGAAAAGCGTTCATCTGTACTTCCTTTGGTCAGTGGAGTATGATCGCGTATGGCCCGGCTGCGGAGCGTTAGCTTCCGAAAAACCGCATAAGGAGGGCCCAAATGGTCACGATACGGCAGTTGCTGGATCAAAAGGGCGGAAAAGTCTTCTCAATTTACCCGGATGCGACCGTATTCGATGCTGTCGCGAAAATGGCCGAGCATGACATCGGATCGTTGATCGTGATGGACGGCGATGCACTCGTCGGCATCATCACTGAGAGGCACTACGCACGCAACGTTGTCCTCAAGGGCAAGGCATCCCCGACGACGACGGTCGGGGAGATCATGGAGAGACAGGTTATCACCGTAAGGCCGGAACAATCGGTCGAGGACTGCATGGCCCTTATGACCAGCCAGCGTGTGCGTCATCTGCCGGTGATCGAAGGAAAAAAGATAATCGGCATCGTTTCGATTGGAGATCTGGTCAAAAGCATTATCGATCACCAGCAATTCGTGATCGATCAGCTTCATGATTACATTCGTGGATAAAAGCGCCGGGCGCCGCAAAATACAAATTACCGGCACTCTCCCGCCGGGGGGACCGCCCGGAAGCCTGATCGTGGCGTTTCGCAACACTCCTCGATAACGCGGCCTTGCTTGCAACGCGGAGCGGCACTGGCGAGTCGAACATATCGCTCGACCGGCTGTGTTCCCGCTTGGCTCGGTGCCACGAGTGCAGAAATTCCAAACTTCCCGGTTTTCCGGGCAACTTCCTCGTGACCTGAACCGTTCCATTCAACGGTGTGTCAAGCGCGCAGGCGAGGTGAAGTACGTGCTGAAGATTATCGTGATGAGCGCTGCCGGCGTTTTGGCCGGGCTGACGTTGCTTATTGGTGTCTTTGTTGCGGCGAATTGGGCGCCAGAGCGCACAGTTTCCGAGTTGAAGGCGCGCTGGGCTCCCCCTCCGTCAGCCTTCCTAGATGTCGCCGGTATGAAGGTGCATATTCGCGACGAAGGCCCGAGGGATGACAAAAGCCCTATCGTCCTCTTGCATGGAACCGGCTCCTCTCTCTACGCCTGGGAGGGCTGGGTGCAGGCCCTCAAAAATGAACGGCGCGTGATCCGCTTCGATTTGCCTGGCTTTGGGCTGACCGGGCCGTCGCCCAATGGCGTTTATACAATCGCCAGCGATGTGAGCGTGGTCGTTGCCGTTCTGGATAAGCTCGGCATCGAGCGCTGCGTGCTTGGCGGCAACTCGCTCGGCGGCACCATCTCATGGCGGACTGCGCTCGCCTATCCGTCGAGGGTCGAGAAGCTTATTCTCGTGGACTCGGGCGGCTATCCGCAGCACTCAATATCCCAGCCAATCGGTTTTCGTCTCGCAAGGACGCCGGGGGTCAGCTGGCTCTTACAAAATACACTTCCACGTTTCCTCGTTGAACAAGGTTATCGCAACGTCTTCGGCGATCCGGACAAGGTAACTCCCGAGATGGTGGATCGCTCCGTCGAATTGACGCAACGCGAAGGCAACCGCCGGGCGCTGCTAGAGCGCCTTCGCCAAAGCAGTTCCGGCACGTATGCCCAGCGCATTTCAGAGTTGAAGCTGCCGGCCCTTATCCTATGGGGAGGGAAGGATCGCCTCATCCCGCCCAGTAACGCCCAGCGTTTTCACCGCGACATTGCGGGCAGCATCTTGGTTATCTTCGACGATCTCGGTCACGCTCCCGAGGAAGAAGACCCAGCCAAGACCGTGGCGGCGGTCAAGCAATTTCTCGCCGGGCACTGAATTGAGCGATGCGCGCATGCGTTTTGGAGAGGGGCGCAAGAGGATAGGGCGGGGGTGGTACCGAAGGCCTCATCCAACGGCCCATTTTCCTAGCACCGGAAGCTGGTTAATTCGGAAATGGTAAACCGCTGCGGATATTTATTTCTTCCCGCCGCGAAAAGCGCGATTTTTCGCGTTTTCGCGCACAAAAGCAAGATCCTGAAAGTCCGTTAAATATATTTTCAGTTCGCAATTAACCACAAAGCGGCGCATCCGGTCTGGGGAAGCGTTTCGCGGCACGCGGATTTTGCCGTGCATAATCCGCGTGTTAGCTGAGCTTAAAGCTTTAGCAAGGCGCTTTCTTCGACGATAGCGCCTGAAGGAAATACCGCTGGAGCAGGCACACAACCATGACCGGTCACGGAAATCGTAAACGGCACCCGGCCCCGCCGGCTAGAACGGGCGCGGAGTGCTTGGGGAGCTCACAGCGTGAGCGCCCCCGTCCGGATTTACTTTGCCGGCATAACCTGGCCGCGGATCTCGCCGCCTTTATGCTCGGCGGAGTGCACGTTGATATACCACTTCCCGGCCATCAGATCGCCGGCCTGCTCGCTGGTGAGCATTGCGGAGCCGTCGATGGGGCTCGCAGGGCTTGCGAATTTAATCACCACCGGCGCGTTCGTGCCTGGGGCGGCGGGGCCATGAATGTGCGCCGCCGTGGCGGGGCCGCTCAATCCCGAATAGGTGAGCTTCCAACTCAACATTTTGGTTGCGGGATCGTAAATCAAATCTGCGGTGCCAACGCCCTTGCTGTCGTTCGGCGGCACCTCATCGGAACCTTTAAGATCGGCTTTATAGGTGAGCGATGCGGCCAAGGCGCCGGCCGTCAGTGCTACCGAAAGGAGGACTCCTGCGAGTATGGCTCTTATCTTCATATACGTTCTCCCTAGACTCTAAACGCATGCTTCCTTCTTTTTCGCGCGGCGGCGCGTTGCGTGGTGCCGCCATGCCAAGCCCCAGGCGTTTCAATTAACTCCGCTGTTTGCGATTAAGTTCCTTAAGCCACTTTACAAGCGGGCAAAGCAGTGTCAACCTAGCTTCAGGATCAACGAAACGGAAGGAGGTGACCGATGTCGAGTGGGAACTCTGAGCTGAAGCTACAGCTTGTGCGTGCCATGGTGATGCCGGAGCAACCTCCGGTGGCTGCCTGATACGCAGGATTGAGTGCTGCGCAAGCAGGACGAAATCGGCTGTCGCCACAGCCAGTCTCACGGGCCGCGGCTAAAACCGCGGCCTTTGTTTTTTTCCTCGCGGATTTATCTCTTCTACTTACCTTCGAAATAAGGATGCAATTCGACCTCGGCGATTGCCACGGCGGCATTCAGTCCGGTTTGCCCCTGTAGGCTCACGGGCTGCAAGGAGATCGTACGGTTCGATCCGCCCACCAGCACATTTGCCCCGCCGCCAATGGCCGCCGATGCGTCCGCTGCGATGCCCACGTAACTGCCGGAAAGCGCGCCCGGTTCCAAGCCGCTCGTTGGCGCAAGAACGGTCCACGTTAGCACGGCATTGTTGGTGAGGCCGATGTCGAGCCCGTATTTCTTGATCTGACCTTCGTAACGCTCGCCCTCGATCCCCGGGCTGACCTTGAAAACGCAGCGCAGCTCTCGCGTCGAACCGACAATGAAGCTCATCCCGCCTTTAACGCCGCAGGTTAGCTGGCCAACCGCAATTTTTTCTTGAGCCCGTGCCTGCGGCGCCATGATCGCCACGCTGGCCGCGGTGACGATTACGATCGATTTGAAGAAGCTCGCGGACATGTCCGTCTCCATGGTTTCCCATTCACCCAAAGCTTCATTTAACACTTCTACTAGAAAAATTAAAGACTTGGGCTTGTGGATAAGCCAGCGTCAAAAGCCATTCGCAGAGAATCGGTCCGCGGGCAATGCCGTGTTCTTCTTTGGCGGACAGCGCACTGCCGTGGGTGCTTGTACTTTTAAAGCGCGGGGACAAGGTGTGTGCGTCGAACGGAACGGCCAAAGCTGAGTTTCTCATGCATGAGAAACCTCTTTTCGCAGTTTTGGGCGCTTGCGGGCCCTTATTGGCGCTCCGGGGAGCGTTTGAAGTCCGGCGCCATCCTCCTCGCCGTTGTCGCGCTCAATCTCGGCTCGGTCTATATCACGGTCCTCATCAACCTGTGGTACGCGCTCTTCTACAACGCCTTGCAGGACAGGAATTTCGCGGCTTTCAGCTATCAGCTCCTGCGCTTTAGCGGCCTTGCCGCGCTTTATATTTTCGCCGGGGTTTACCGGGTCTATTTGCGGCAGATGCTGCAGATTCGCTGGCGCAATTGGCTGACGCAGCGCTATGTCGCCCGCTGGCTGCGAAACGATGCCTATTACCGCATGCAGCTTTCGAGCGGCGGGACGGACAACCCCGATCAGCGTATCCAGGAGGACATCAACGGCTTCGTTGGGCAGACTCTGATCCTGGGGTTAGGCCTTCTCGATTCTGTGGTCACACTGGGCTCGTTCGCGGCCATACTCTGGGGGCTATCGGGCACGCTTGAAATCGCAGGCCTCGCGATCCCAGGCTACATGCTCTGGGCGGCGATTGTGTACTCTATAATTGGCACCTGGCTGACGAACCGCATTGGCAGGCCGTTGATCGCATTGAACTATCAGCAGCAGCAATACGAAGCCAATTTGCGTTTTTCGCTGGTGCGGCTGCGCGAAAATGCCGAGGGCATCGCGCTGTATGGAGGCGAGGAGACCGAGCTTAAGGGCGTCGTGGCACGCTTTGCCAACGTCGTAACCAACTGGTGGGGGATTATGCGCCGGCAGAAGCTTCTGACCTGGTTCTCCTCCGGCTATACGCAGATCGCCATTATTTTTCCTTTCGTGGTGGCAGCGCCCCGCTATTTCGCGGGCGCTTTCCAACTCGGCCAGCTGATGCAAACGGCGCAGGCCTTCGGCCAGGTTCAAAGCGCCTTGTCCTGGTTCGTCACAAGTTACACCGATCTCGCCGATTGGAAAGCCACCGTGAACCGGCTCAGCGGGTTTGAACTGGCACTAGCGGCGGCAGGCCGGCAAAGCGCTCATGGGCTTACGCAAATCGAGGTCCCAGGCGCCTCCGCGCTCTCCGTCTCCAAAGCGAATATTTATCTGCCGGACGGAGCGCCGCTGCTCACAAACCTGTCCTTCCAGTTACCCGCGGCAAGCCGGGTTCTCGTATCGGGGCCGTCCGGGATCGGCAAAAGTACCCTGATGCGAACGCTTTGCGGGATATGGCCTTATTGCGATGGCGACCTTTGCCTGCCCGCCGGCGACCGGACACTGTTCTCCCCCCAGAAGCCCTATTTGCCGCTGGGAACGCTTTGGGACGCCGTATGCTACCCGGACGCGCCGTCAAGCCATTTGCGCAAGGACGTGAAAGCCGTGCTTGCGCGATGTGGGATGGAGGCATTTGCCTCCCGGCTGGAGGAGCAGGAAAACTGGGCGATGCAGCTTTCGCCTGGCGAGCAGCAGCGCCTCGCCTTTGCCCGCGCGCTGCTCTTGCGCCCGCGCTGGCTGTTTCTCGATGAGGCGACGTCCGCGCTGGACGAGGATTCGGAGGCAGCGCTCTACGCCCTCACACTGGAGACCTTGCAGGGCTGTGCGGTCATCAGCGTTGCGCACCGCAGGAGCCTAGCGCGGTTCCACGACCGGCAGATCGTGTTTTCGAAGCAGGTGGAGATGCAGGGAGCGCAGGAAACCCGCGTCCAGTACCAGCAGGGGGCGGCATAGTGGACGGAGGGCCGGAACGTCAAATTAAAGCAGAGCAGCAGTTTCGCGATTGGCGAAATCGACCCGATCGGCCAAAGTCCGTACGATGAACTCCAGAAAGCTGATGGCTGCGCTTGGGCTGTCCTTCTCAAGGCGGTCAAAAGCTTCTCGCGTCAGCGAATATACAACCCCTTCCCCGGCGCCCACCACCGAGGCAGTCCGCAGCGAATTTCTGAAGAAACCCATTTCGCCTACCACAGTCTGCGTTTTCATCAGGCGCAACCTGAAGCCGTCCGCCTGCCCGCGCCTAAGAACGATTGCGATGCTGCCTTCGGCGACGAGGTCGATTGTCCCAGCTGAATCGCCTTGATTATAAAGTGTCTCATTCTCTTTGAGAGGCTTGCGCTCAAAATAAGGTAGGATCGCTTTTGTGGCGTTCTCACCAAGTTCTTCGATCAGCCAGTTCTCGAGTTTCCCGGCCGCTGGATCGGGCTTGGCTCCTTTTGCGGCAAGAAGGCCGGTTTCGCACCATGCGAGCGCCTCGTTCCGGTCAGCGAAAGCCATGCGCTCGCCGCCCGCAGGCAAGAGGCCGATTGTCTTGAGGTTAGCTTCGACCGTATAGCTGAGACCGCAAAAAATGAGGCGGATTCCTTGTCCGGCGCAGAGGTTCTTGAGCTTTACGAGACTGATGCCGGCCGATGAATCCATGCCGGTGACCTCGGCCATATCGAGAACGATGTATTCGATTTGAGGGCCGCGCTGTGCCTCAATTCCGCGCCGGATGTCTTCGAACAGGCGATCTGAAGTACCGAAGAACAAATAACCCGAAATCCAATAAATATGAATGGCATCGCCTTCGCGGCGGAGGATGCCGGTGTGCTCCTTCGCGCGAACCACGTTACTCGATAGGGACGCTGCGGTGACGTGGCGCTTTACCGGTCCGAGCTTTGCATAGCTATAGGCGAACATCAGGCAAGCGAGGAGAATTCCGGCCGCGACGCCAGTCATATGCCCGAAGCGAAGACAAATAAGCATAATCCCAACAGCGGGTACGAGGTCCAGCCAGGCTCGCTGCAGCAAGGGTAACCGGAAAGACTCTATGAACAGGACGAGGCCGAGGAAAATAGCAAGTCCTGCCAGGAATGGAACCGGAACAACATTCAAAATATCTACTTTAAGCAAGAGCAGCGAGCCAACAAAAAGAGCGGCGAAGACACCGCTTAGGCGTGTCCGGCCCCCGGCGGATGTCAAAGCGCTACTGACCCCCGTCGATATGCTGGCGCCGATACCGCCAAAAACCGCCGCGGCAAGGGTCGCAGCGCCGTTATATTGGAATTCAGCGTCAAGATCGCAGGCTTTCGACCGCGTGATCTCGATCGATGAGGTTTTGACCACATTGGAGATCTGAACGACAAATACGGCGGCCAGCATTTGCGGCAAGTGAAAGGCCAGGATCTTCCAGTGAACACCGGCGGACATCGCGAACTCGAACGGCAGCCAGGGCCTGATATCTTGCCGGTTTTGCAAAAACAAGGCCGGGCCCGGGGTGCTAGAGCTTGCTAAATGGGCGAGCAGCAAAGCAAATGCGCAAGCTAGCAAGGCGCCTAGAGACAGCAGCAACCGCCTTTGCAAGCGGATTCGAAACACCAAAAGAAGCGCTGCGAGCGCCGCGCTTGCGGCGAGTTTTTCCAGGCCGGCAAGCGTCAGGGCGGCAGCGGGAAATTTGCCGTGAAATGGCCCGCCAAGCGAAAGAGAAATGCCCGCCATTACGAGAAGAATGCCGGTCGAGCCAAGGAACCCCGCGACAACGCTGTACGGCACAAACCGGAAGAACCTTGCCGCGCGCCAATAGCCCAATAACCACATGGCGGCATAGCTCAATATGCCCGTCAGCCATAAAGCGAGGACCGTGGTTGCGACGCTCTCTGCGATGGAACCGCCGTTAGCTTTTACACTGCCGCCAACACTTGCAACAAGGCTGACGAGCAGGCCGGCTGCTGCTGAATCGGGCCCAAATCCCAAAGGTTGGAGCTTCGTGAGGCTTCCGGCGATCAGCCCCGCGAACGCGGCCGAAATCATGAAGCCCCAGACAAGTAAAGGCACGCCGTCCGCGAGGTCTCCTTGGAAGATTAAAGCTGCATAGGACGCGCAGTAGGCGAACACAGTGAGGCCGCCAGCCAACCCTGCAGGCAAGTCGAAGAATACGCTTTTAAATCTTCCGGCCGCTGAACCTCGCGTGGCCGTGCTGCCTGCTCGAACGGTCTCGCCGGCGAGCGCTTCGCCAAGTTCTATGCTCCGTAGAGGTTGCATCTCGCCCCATTTGCGCCGTTCAAGTTGGATGGAAATCGCCGGAGGGAAGTTGAACTAGCGACGAGTTGCCGTTGTCCGTCCGATCGCTAGGCAGGTGATATCGTCGAATTGTTCAGCGCCCGCGGCGAAGGCTTCAACAGCTGAAAAGATCCTGTTCACGAAACCCTTTGCGTCCGCGTTCCGGCAGGATTCCACCGCCGCCTGGAGCCGCTCCTCGCCAAATTCTTCGCCAAGCGGGCTTGCCGCCTCGGTAATGCCATCGGTGAACAGCAGAAGGCGATCGTCCGTTTCGAGCATTGTGCTGAATACCTGCGGAACACGGCCGGAGAAAAGAGCGAGAGGCAGCCCGGCGCCCGGCAGTGCCCGCAACGCGCCTTCCGCCGGAAGGAGGAACGGCTGAAGGTGCCCGCAATTGCAATATTCGAGGTGGCCGGTACGGCAGTTTAGCACCCCGTAGAACATGGTTGCGAACATGCAGGACTCGTTGTCCATGCAAAGGATTGTATTCGCCCGCGCGACCGTTGACGCAACGTCCCCTTCTTCCCGCGCGGCAGTCCTCAGAACCGTCACAACGATTGCCATGAACAGGCTCGCTGGGATCCCCTTGCCGCAAACGTCGCCGATAGCGATGACGAGCCTATCTCTGTCCAGCATGAAAAAATCGTAGAAATCGCCGCCGACATGACGCGCCGGCCGCACCTCCGCATAGAGGTCGAGAGATTGGCCAAGCCCTTCAAGCACGGAGGCTTTTGGCAATAGCGACTGCTGAATGAGTGCCGCGCTTGCCATCTCGTCGTGCTGCCGGCGCTTGTCGCGGATCTGATCGGCAAAGCGCCGGAATGTGGCGGCGAACTCTGCCAATTCCGGCGTTGGATTTTTTAAGTCCGCAAGAATTCGCGAATCGAACTCCCGCTGTTCAAGCGCCGCGAGCGCGTTGGTGTAGAGGCCGATGGCCTTGTTGACGCTGCCGATCTGGCGCCCAAGTTGCGCGATGACCGACAGCAGCAACTCAGGCGCCTTTTCACCCGCATCGAGGAGCGCTGCCTTGCTCACGGGGATGACCGTTGCGGGTCCGGCGGCCCGGACGCTCGCAGTGCGCGGGAGACCGGCTAGAACGCCGATCTCACCGATGAGGCGCGGAGCATGGAGCGTGGCGAGGGGAACCGTGCCGTAGGACGTCTCCGAGTAGACAAGGACGCTGCCTGCGCTCAAGAAGAAGGCCTTGTCGCTGGCCTCGCCCTGCCGCACCAAGATCTCTCCCGGTTCGCAGCGGAGCTGCGGCTGAAGCTTGAGCGTTTCCTTAAGAGCGCTTAGCGCCTTGTCTGCCGCGGCTTCATCCTCGGGATCGGCGGCGCTCATCGGGGCGGCGCCGGCCGCGAACGAAACGGTTAGGCGATTGCGATCCCCCGCCCGCTCATAGCTGAGGCCGCTAGAGAAGCTCTTGATGAGAACAATGCCAAGTCCGCCGGGCTCGATTTCATCGAGCGCTTGGGTGATGCGTTTGGCGGGCGCTTGCGTAAGGTCGAAGGCTTGGCCGCCATCCTCGACGATCATGCGCAGGCTTTCGCCGCTAGCTTCTACGATAAGGACAACCGCCTGACCGGCGGGACCTTCTGGCTCCCCGTGATAAACAATATTAGAGAAAACTTCTTCCAGGCAGACTTGCATTGCAAACGCGACGTGCCCGGGGAGCTGAATTTCCGTAGCGACGCCATCGAGCCAGCGGGCGGCCTGCGATATGCCAGCAAGCTCGCGGGTGAAGCTTTGGCGCCAAATGGCGTGAGGGCCCATCTTAAAGCCGCGGCCGGCTCAAGCGCCTAATATGGCAGCAGCTTCCTGCATGGACTTGACCATGGGTATGACCGTGTTTACTCCGGTCGTCTCCAGCACCTTCTCGACGTTCGGCTGAGGATTGACGAGCACCATCTTTCCGCCTTTGTTCGCCATCGCTTTGGCGCTGATCATCAAAGTCCGGATACCCAGCGAAGCCATGAAACTTACATCGGTTAAATCGACCGCGACCTTTTTCTTAGCGCCGGCAATGACGCTGAATTTCAAATCGGCCGCGGAAGCTCCCTCGATATCCATGCGCCCCGACAGCACGATTTTCGTAATTCCATTGTCCAATTCAACGGTTTCGAGGTTCATCTTCTAAGGCTCCTTTTTTTGATGCCGGCTGGAGGGCGCGGCTAAGGCGGGATAATGTCTAGAACGGCAGACGGGGAACGGGCAGAACGCGCCTCAGATTTTGTGCCGGCGCCGTGATCCGCCCGATCGATGCAGTTCCTCTGATGAGGCTACGAGGCGACAGGCGGCGGACGGGGTCTATCGTCAATCTCTTGCCGACGAAGGGAAAGGCTCTGGTTACAGCAATGCCCTTCATGATCGATCCATCCCAGCGAAGGGGGGCGGAGAACACACCCGCGATGCTGACATGGATAATGCCTCCGGCTTTGTCGTGGCTCTGACAGGAATGGGCGGCGTTGCAGACGTCCACGCCGCCTTCATGCAACAGCACCGCGGTCTCGCCGTTCTCGGCGACATAGACATCGAAGATGGTGCCCCTCACGCCGAGCGAAGCCGTCGGCGTCTTGATCTCGTAGGCTTGTTTCGGTGCGGCCCCGGTGATGAAACGGAAGGCTCCCTTGGAGAGATTGATCGAGATCGACGCTGGCGAAGCGCTTGCATCGTAAACGAATTTATCGAGGACGATCCTTGCGTCGGGACCGATAGCAAGCTTGGTTTTATCGAGGAGCTCAATCTCGGCGCTGGCTTCCCCGCTGGTGATGACGATCTCGTCTTGATGGACGGCCGCGCCCACGGCAAGGTCCTGCTTGCTGCCACCGCTTTCAAGGCTAACTTCGTTTTTTACGGCGACGGCTTTTCCAATATCGGGCGCGGCGGCGTGTGCTAGCCCGGACAGGCTTTGCAGGAGGGCGAACGCTAGAGCGGCTTTTCGGATCAACTGCTAGCTATCTTTCTTTATCGATTGTTTCTTGTTTACTTTCTGCCGCCACCGCAGCGAATACGGATTATAAGTGGAGCCGCCAGAATGTCCACTTATCGGTTAGGTCAAGCCTGGGGCTATACCGTGGCATTAACTTGAAACAGCGGACGAGTTGAATACCCCATCCCAATCTGCAGGAGGCGGATTTTCCGTGAATCGCGCAATCCGTGAGGCATAAAGGTCCAGCAACCTGCCAGGTTCGCCCAGAATGTTTATCTCGCGGCAATAAGCGAGGTGGGCATGAGCCTGAGTCCAGTGTTTTGCGCGATAGGAATTGAGCATCGATTGAAACGCGCTTTTGAAACACGCGAAGTCCTCCCGTTGCGCAAGGGCCTGCCCGCCGAGGAGGGCGAAGACGGTTTCGGCATCGCGCTTTCCTTTTACTCTGACGCAGTCGATTTCAATCACGGCCAGCTTGCCGGAGCAGCACCGCGCCGTTTCCGAGCCGAGGAGGATCGGCACGCCGTAGAATGCAGTGAGCGCTTCGAGCCGCGAGGCCAGATTGACACTATCGCCCAGTACGGAATAGTCAAAGCGGATGTCCGAGCCCATGTTTCCTACGACGCTGAGGCCGGTGGCGATGCCGATGCCGATCTCCAAGTCGCGCGGCTCCTCCCCGGTGTTCTTGGCTTCTGTCCTTCGCTCCGCATTCAAATCGCCGAGCCGGCGCAAAATATCGAGCGCGGCCTCGCAAGCGTTGAGGGCATGGTCCGGATCGTCGAGGGGCGCATTCCAGAACGCCATGATCGCATCGCCGATATATTTGTCTATAGTGCCGCGGCGCTCGATGATGGGACGCGAGAGCGAAGTCAGCATGCGGTTCATCAGCGCTGTCAAGCCGGCGGGGTTGCCCTTGAAGCTTTCCGCTATTGAGGTGAACCCCCTCACATCGCTAAAGAGGATCGACATTTTCCGCGTTTCTCCGCCCAGTACCAGCCGGCCGGGCTCTCGGATCAACTGCTCCACGAGCTCCGGAGACAGATATTGGCGGAATGCGGCGCGAACCTGAGTGCGGCGTTTCTCTTCCCGGAGGTAGTTCGTGAACGTCATCAGCAGGAAGACCGCGAAGCTCGACGCCAGCGGATAGGACACATCGATCAAAAGCTTCCCGGCAACGAACGCATACCAAGAGCCCCCGGCAAGCAGGAGCGCAATGCCGCCGCCAATCAGCAAGTTTCCCAACGCACCCGCGAGTGGGGCCGCGATCACGATGACGGCGCCAACCGCTATGGCGAGCGCCACTTCCATCCCAAGTGCAAAGTTCGGCCGGTTCAGCGTCGAGCCGCTCAAAATGCTCTCGGCGATTTGTGCGTGGATTTCCACGCCAGGGATCACCCTATCCAGCGGGGTCGATTTAAGGTCGAACAGGCCCGCCGCAGAGGTTCCGATGATCGCGATCTTGCCCTCGATCCGCTCGCGCGGCACCTCGCCCGAAAGGACCGCGGAAGCGGAGACGTAACGCCGCGGATCGTGCCGGGCGAATGAGACCCACAATTGTCCGTCCGCATCGGCAGGGATCGCCACACCCGCAACCGCGATGCTTTTAACACCGGCCTCATCGCGCTTTACAATAAGCGACGGCGCGCCGGAAGCGACCCGGAGCAATTCGATGGCCATGCCTGGCTCAAGACCCTTCCCTGCCCAAATCAGCAAGGGAGCCCGCCGGATCACGCCGTCGCGTTCCGGGCGCACCGTGAGCATGCCGCGCCCCGCAGCCGCCTTATCCAGAGCCGGCAGATTTCCCAACGGAGCCGGAACATGCAACAGATAGGGCCGGGGGTCGCCACCTATTGTCGCGACGGACATCTTCGGCGTCCCCGCATTGGCTTCAGGCATCGGATCGCCTGATTTGCTCCAAAGGGCGGAGGCTCCCAACACAACGCGCGAGCGCCCGATAGCCTCCGCGAAGAGTTCATCGTTGTCCGGCATTGCGCCAAGCTTTCGCTTGAACTCCTCATCGCCAGATGGAACGAGGCTGGCGAGGCGGTTAGGCGATAAGCGATCCGCCTCGGGGAAAATCATATCGAAGCCGATAACGGCGGCGCCGTCTTGGCCGAGCCTGTCCACGAGTTTTGCCAAGACCGAGCGCGGCCACGGCCATTGGCCAATGCTGCGCAAGCTGCCGTCGTCGATATCGACGATTGTGACCGGGTACTCCGAAACGGTACGCGGATGGGCTTTCTGGTAGAGATCGAAGAAATTGTTGCGTGCGATTTCGTAGGGTGCGGGATCCAAAAGGCGCAGCGCCGCGAAGATGGCAATAGCTCCAAAACCGGAAAGACGGCCAGCGCGGAGATGCTTTACGATATTGCGTACACCGATTTTGTATGAACCAATTTGAAACATTAGATCGATGTCACCGGACAACAAAGGCAGGGCGCGCTCCTAGGGTCCGGCTTCGATTGAATCAAAGCCGGACCCTAGCTTTTTTTTTCGTGCTTTTTATCGGAAAACCGCTTCACACTTTTCCGGACGCACTCTAAGAATTTCATACTGCGCAACATAGCTTGAGAGCAAGGCGGACCTTAGCCTCGGCGGGACGCTCAGCCTGAATCGGCTTGCCGGACGCGGATGTGCTTATGCGCTTCACCTTCGTGTTCGCCATGCACGTGGCTTTCCTCCGGAACCTCCACAGGCACCGTCACAAGCTGGCCGTGACGCACCCCTCGTTCGGCGGTGACATGTTGGGCGTAATGCCTCACGTCGGCGGCTTTGCCCCTCAGGATCGCCACCTCCATGCAGCTGTCATGATTAAGATGCAAATGCAGCGTTGTGAGCACGAGATCGTGGTGTTCATGACCGGTGTTGCAGAGGCGCCTCGATAGCCCGCGCATATCGTGATCGTAGACATAAGTCAGGGTGGCGACGCAATCTCCGCCGCCCTCGCTGTCCTCGTAGATGCGCTGCAAACCCGCACGCGCGAGGTCTCTAAAGGCCTCCGACCGCCCCTCATACCCGCGAGCTTGCATGAACCGGTCGATCTCGGCCATCAGATCGCTGTCGATCGTAATTGTGATTCGCTGCATCGCGCGCTCCTTCCCGCGGTTCATTTTGCAGAACGGGAACCGCGCCGAAGTCTAGCACGGCTTTGGAGGGGAAAATCGCGAATTATCTTAATCGCGCGCCCCATCGGGCCTTGCAGCCGGGGCGCTGTCCGGTATAGTGCCCGCTTGCACATGCTCAAGCGCATGGAGAGGCGGCCGCAAGTTCGGGCCGCAGAGCCCGTCTTTCGCGGGCGTCCACGATAGGGGTGTGTGGCGCGCTCAGCGAGGGCGCATTGGAGAGGTGGCCGAGTGGTTTAAGGCGCACGCCTGGAACGCGTGTGTGCGTGAAAGCGTACCGTGGGTTCGAATCCCACCCTCTCCGCCAACATTTTCTCTACGACTCTGATTTTGCATGAGAGTTTTCAAAAGGTTTCATGCGGTCTTACAATTGGTCTTACCTTTGGACGCGGCTCAGGGCAAATCAGAGCGAACAATCGCGGACAAACTGCTCGTCTCTTGGTCGCGTAACTTCGAACGCTGGACAAA
>JBKQIH010000206.1:0-3737 GCA_052148445.1 Rhodomicrobium sp. | reverse complement strand
CGGTTTAGCTCCGTCAGTTTCCGGGGTGAAGCGGGCATAGGACCCAAAAAAACGGCGGGGCGCTACGCACGCCTGCTTAAGTCAGCACGCGGTTGGCCTCGCTGACCACGTTCAGACCTTTGACGCCGTTCAGGATGTCCGTCAGATGCTTCAGGTCGAGCACCTCGATATCGATGAGCATTTCGGTATAGTCGCGCGCGCGGGTGACCATCTGCAGCTTGTCGATATTCGCGCCCTCCGCGCCGATGACGCTGGCGATCCGGCCGAGGCTCCCCGGCTCATTAAGGGCCATAACACGGATGCGCGCGGGAAACAGTTCGGTCGCCCCTTCGCGGATGTCCCAGGTGACATCGATCCAACGGTCGAGCTGATCCTCGAACGCCCGCAATTGCGGCGAGTGGATGGGATAGATCGTGATGCCGCCGCCGGGCTCGAGAATGCCCACGATCCGCTCGCCGGGCACCGCGCCGCCCTCGGCGAGATGGATCACCGAGGCGCCATTGGCGCCCCTGATGGGAATGCCTTGGGCGTCGTCCTCTGGAGCCGAGCCGCCGATTAAGGTGGGTAGCCGGAATTTGAAGCTCTTCACCCGGCGCAGATTGAACCAGCCTTCGTCGTTGCGCGTGATGGTGCGCCGCTTGGGAGGGGCGTCCTTGATGCTATCGGGGTCGATAACGGCCAAAACCTCATCGGCTGTGGTTTCGCCGCGGCCCACGGCGGTGAGCAAATCCTCCGCCGTCTTTTGGCCGAACCGGGGCAGCACAGGCACAAGCGCATTGTCCGCGTAGTGCTTTCCCGTCCGCTCGAAGGCAGCTTTGATGATGTCGCGGCCGAGCGAAAGATATTGCTTGCGCTGGGCTTCTTTCGTCGCGCGCCGGATCGCCGAGCGCGCTTTGCCGGTGATGACGGCGCTTTCCCAGGCCGCGGGCGGCGTCTGGGCATCCGATAGAATAATCTCGACCTCGTCGCCGTTCTTGAGCTCGTTCATGAGCGGCATGTGCCGGCCGTTGATCTTCGCGCCGACGCAGCGGTTGCCGACATCGGTGTGCACCGCGTAGGCGAAATCGATGGCATTTGCGCCGCGCGGCAGGGCGATGAGCCGGCCTTTGGGCGTGAAGCAAAACACTTGATCGAGGAAGAGTTCAAGCTTGGTGTGTTCGAGAAACTCCTCCGGATTGTCCCCTTCGAGGAGATTATCGACGAGCTTGCGCAGCCACTGATAGGCCGTGCTTTCGCCAGGTCCGCCCTTTTGCGCGGTATCGAGCGCCGCGCCGTTCAACTGGTCGAGCGCGGCAAGCTTGTACCCGGAATGCGCCGCGACGCCGTATTCCGCGATCTGGTGCATATCGCCGGTGCGGATCTGCAGCTCGACGCGCTGATGCCTTGGGCCCACGATGGTGGTGTGAATGGACTGATAGTCGTTGTGCTTGGGGGTCGAGATGTAATCCTTGAACCGGCCGGGCACGACCCGCCAAGTTGTGTGCACCGCGCCTAGGGCCGCATAACAGTCTTGCACGGTGGGCACGATCACCCGGAAGCCGTAAACGTCCGAAAGCTGCTCAAGGCCGATCTGCTTGTTTTGCATTTTGAGCCAAATCGAATACGGCTTTTTCTCGCGGCTCGTCACTTCGGCGTAAATAAACTCTACCTGAAGCTTGGCTCTGAGCTCGGTTGCAATTTCCTCGGTCAGACCGCGATTGCGGTCGCGCAGCACATTCAGCCGCGACATAAGGGTTTCGTAAGCGGCCGGATGGAGCCAGCGGAAGGACAGCTCCTCCAGCTCGTCGCGGATTTCCTGGATGCCCATGCGGCCCGCGAGCGGCGCATAAATATCCATGGTCTCCTGGGCGATGATGCGCCGCTTCTCAGGCTTGATGTGCTCAAGCGTGCGCATGTTGTGCAGCCGGTCGGCGAGCTTTACCAGCAGCACGCGCACATCGCTTGAGATGGCGATCAGGAGCTTGCGGAAGTTCTCGGCCTGCTGGGTTTTCTTCGACTGGAGGTTCAGCCGCTCGATCTTGGTGAGGCCATCGACGAGCGCGGCGATGTTCGCGCCGAACAGCTTCTCGATCTCCTCCTTCGTCGCTTGAGTGTCCTCGATCGTGTCGTGCAGCAGCGCCGTCGCGATGGTCTCGTCGTCGAGCTTCAGCCCGGTAAGGATCGAGGCGACTTCGAGGGGATGGGAAATATAAGGATCGCCCGAGGCCCGCTTTTGCTGGCCGTGCGCCTTCATGGCGTAAACATAGGCGCGGTTAAGCAGCGCCTCATTCGCCTTCGGATTGTAGCTCAACACTTTTTCGACGAGATCGTATTGCCGCATAATGGGCTGCGATCTCGTCTGAGTTTCAACCTGCACGGGCTTGCCAACTCTTCCAAACTCGGAACATGAGTAAATCAAACTCGCGTGCCGAGAACAAGCGTCATGCCGCTTTTTGCCGGGTTTTCTAGAGCGGCGCTTTACGCACTCGTCATCGCGAGGCGGCCTTGGCCGCCTTGGCAATCCAGAACGGCAGCCGTGACCATTCGCCCTGGATTGCTTCGCTTCGCTCGCAATGACGGCTGCCCCCCGCCGGAGGCTCGACGCGCTAGCCCTTCGAGCGGCTGCCGCTTGCGGATTCGGCCGGAATGCTGCGGGCCAGGCCTTGCAGCAGCTCCTCCTCGGTGATCCGGTCGATGATCGCGTCGGAGAATTGGTCGTCCGGCCCAAGCACGTTGGCCGGCCGCGCGCTCGGCAAAGCGGGAGCGGCCTCGGCCTCGGGCTCGTCCACTTCGACCTGGGCCTGCAGCGAGTGAATGAGGTCTTCCTTCAGATCCTCCGGCGACACGGTCTGCTCGGCGATTTCGCGCAGCGCGACAACCGGGTTCTTGTCGTTGTCGCGCTCGATGCTGATCGGCGCCCCGGAAGAGACGGCACGCGCCCGGTGCGCGGCAAGGAGCACAAGCTCAAACCTGTTTGGAACCTTGTCGACGCAATCTTCGACGGTGACGCGAGCCATGGAGGACCTCGAATGTTGGGATTCCGCTCAAAATAGGCGGGAAGCGCGCGCTTTGCAAGCCGATGTTGTGCCGCGGCTTGCGGGAGCGGATTTGCGAGGCCTGGTTCCGGTACGCTGCAAGCGCGCCGCGCGTCATCCAGACCGGGCGCGGGCGGGCAGGCTGCGTTTTTGCGGTACCGGTCGAGCGGTTGGATATATTTGCGGTACCGGTCGAGCGGTTGGATATAGCGGAACAGCGCCCGCTTCTCTGTACTTTTCTCAGTGACCCATGGGCGCGGCGCCGCCAAGCTTGACCTTCCGCAGGATCAGAGCCAGCGGAATGGCGGCGAGCGAGATCACCATCAGTACCCAGAAGACATCGACATAGGCGAGGAGCGCTGCCTGCGCCTGCACCTGCTGGCCGATCCAGGCAATAGCCTGGCTCTGCGCCTGCACCAGCGAGCTGCCTTGAGCGGCAAAGTATTGGGTCATCTGATGCAGCGTGTCCTGATAGGAAATGCTCGACGGGATCAGGTTTCCCACAAGCATGTTCTGGTGGAACTGCTCGCGGTGAGCCAGCACGTTGTTGGCAATCGAGACCCCGATCGAGCCGCCAGTATTGCGGGCCGCGTTCATCAGCGCCGAGGCCTGGTCCGTCTTGCTGGATGGAAGGCCTTCATAAGAAGCGCCGATGATCGGCAGGAAGATCAGCGGTAACCCGAAGCCGAGCAGCATGCGCGACTTGGCGAAGTACCAGAAGTT
>JBKQIH010000205.1:0-19026 GCA_052148445.1 Rhodomicrobium sp. | reverse complement strand
CGGCCTTGAGCTGCCTATACGCGTATTGCATCGGCGTCCCAGCTACGCCAACTTTCGTAGCGCCGGGGCATAGTTAACCTCAAAATGGTAAACGCAGCGGATTTTAATATCTGCCCGCCGCGTTTTTCGCAAATTTTCGCGATTCCACCCGAAAATCCTGCTTCCAAAAAGTCCGTTAAACATAGATAATTGCGCCAGTTAATCATAAATGGCAACCATTAGTAGTGGTGCTCTTCCGCTACGTTTTTCTGCGGCAATAGAATGACTCTTGTGTTTTTCTCGGAAAATCAATGCATTAGCATATCTTAACGCTTGCGTAAGGCGCTTTTGCCGATAATCGGCGCCAAGGCAGAAGCGGTTTGGCGAAAAGGGATACCTATGTATTTCAACGGCAATCGTAAACGGCGAGCGGGCCTGAAACGCCCTTACTCCACCGTCTCGCGGAAGCGGTTGACGATGGGGTAGCGGCGGTCGCGGCCGAAATTGCGCTCGGTGATTTTCACTCCCGGCGCCGATTGCCGCCGTTTGTACTCCGACAAATACAGGAGGCGCTCGACGTTTTTCACCACCTCCGGCGCATGGCCGCGCGCGATGATCGCCGAAAGCGGCTCCTCGCGGTCGACGAGGGCTTCGAGGATGCCGTCGAGCACGTCGTAAGGCGGTAGCGAGTCTTGGTCGGTCTGGTTCTCGCGCAGTTCGGCGGTCGGCGCTTTGGTGAGGATGTTCTGCGGGATCACCACGCCTTCGGGTCCGAGACAGCCTTTCGGGCGCGCCGCATTGCGGTACTGCGAAAGCGCGTAAACTTGCGTCTTGTAGAGGTCCTTGATGGGATTGAACCCGCCGTTCATGTCGCCGTAAAGCGTGGCGTAACCCGCCGAGACCTCGGACTTGTTGCCGGTGGTGACGACCATGCCGCCGAACTTGTTGGAGACGGCCATCAGCGTCGTGCCGCGAATGCGGGACTGCAGATTCTCCTCCGCGAGGCCCGGCGCAGCTCCTTTGAAAAGGGGGCTAAGCATCGCATCGAACCCCTCCACCGCGCTCTGGATCGGAACGATGTCGTAGCGCACGCCGAGGGCTTGCGCGCAGGCGGCGGCGTCTGAAAGAGAGGCGTTCGAGGTGAAACGATAGGGCATCATCAGGCAATGCACGCGCGAATGGCCCAGCGCATCCACCGCCATCGCGGCGCAGAGCGCCGAGTCGACGCCGCCGGAAAGCCCGAGAACGACGCCCGGAAAGCGGTTCTTTTCAACATAATCCCGAAGGCCGATCACGCAGGCGAGATAGGCCGCGGCATGACCCTCTTCGAGGGTTGCAAGCGGTCCCGGCGCGCAAATCCACCCCTCGGCCTCGCGCCGCCATTCGGTAACGGCGAGCGAGGCTTCCCAGGCAGGGAGCTGAACGGCGAGCTTTCCGCCGCGGTTGAGCGCGAAGGATGCGCCGTCGAAAACAAGCTCGTCCTGGCCGCCAACTTGATTGACATAAAGCAGGGGTAAGCCCGTTTCTATGACGCGGGCGACGGCAACGTTTTCGCGCTGTGCCCGTTTTTTGAGCGTAAAGGGCGAACCGTTCGGCACGATGAGAAGCTCCGCGCCGCTCTCGGCGAGGCATTCGGTCACATCGCCGGTCCAGATATCCTCGCAAATCGGTATGCCGAGCCGGACGCCATTGAAATTCACCGGCCCTGGCATCGCGCCTGCGGCAAAATTCCGCTTCTCGTCGAAGACGCTATAGTTCGGCAAATCGACCTTGTAGCGGAGCGTTTCGATTTTCCCTCCGGCAAGTAGCGCCACGGCGTTATAGACTTTGCCGTTATCGCGCCAGGGCGTGCCGGCGATCAGGGCCGGGCCGCCGTCTTCCGTTTTTTTCGCGAGGGCACGGACGGTTTCCATGCAGGCCCCCACGAAAGCGGGCTTAAGGACGAGATCCTCGGGTGGATATCCTGCAATAAAAAGCTCCGAAAAAACAAGGAGATCGGCATTCTGGAGGCGCGCCTCGTCCCGGGCGGCGAGCGCCAGGCCCGCGTTGCCGGTCAAGTCTCCGACTACCGGGTTGAGTTGAGCGCAAGCAATGCGCAGGCTCGATGTCATGCGTGCCTCGTCGTGGGAATTCGCTGCGGCAAAGTCTCTTCGAAAAAGCGATGCGCCTCTCCGGTTCTGGAAACATCATTAGGCGCGGTGCGCGCGCGGCGCAAGGTGAAGGCGCGCGAATAGGCCGCGGAACGGGAAAGGTAAAGGCGTCTTAAATTTTGGCGCGCTATTTGCTTCGACTTTAGCAGAGCTTGCGGTGAACGTTGTTTTACGCAAGGCTAAAGCTATACGGCGGATAGCCGTTTGCGCTGAACTAGCTTCGCCGTGCGGGCAAAGCGAGCGGTATAGGAGGACGGCCTGGACGATGACGAAATCTCTTCCTCTCGCGCTGGTTGCTGTGCTGATTTCTGCCTTCGCATCGCCGGCATATGCCGGAGCGCTTCTGGAGGTGAATGGGCATCTTTTGAAATGGGTTTCGCATGTCCAGCATGGCGCCACCGTTATTACCTATGCGGTCCTGAGCCGGCCATACACGCTGCCCAACGGCAAACGCATACTCAGCCCTGACAATTGCTCGTCCATGCATGCGTTTGGCGATATCGTCGCCTCATCGCCGGGCATTGCGGCCGAAGCGGCGGAGAGCGAACTGCGCGCCGCCTTTGCAGCTTGGGAGGCCGCCGCCAACATCTCCTTTGCCGAGGTGAGCGATCCCTCACAAGCCAACATAGTGGTTGGCGCGCAGGATTTCCCAGTGGGCAGGGCCTTTACCAATCTTAGCTATCTCAGCGGCCACGGGATCCTGCCGGTCGAGAAGGCGCTGGGCGGCCCTGGACCTTCGGCCGAGCCCGGCGATACCGAAGCGAGCGGAGCCGTCAGCGGGATCGAACAGTCCTACGTCTGCCTCAATCCGCGCATGCGCTGGAAAACTGGCTTCGACGGCGACCTCGACATTTACGATCTACGCCACACCTTCACGCACGAGATCGGCCACGCCATCGGCCTCGACCATCCGGGCAGTTCCGGCGCCATCATGGCCTACCGTTACGACGAGCATGTCCGCGAGTTGCAGCCGTCCGACATCGCCGCCGTGCAGGAGCTATACGGGCCGCCGGCTGCGCAAAAGTAATACACCCAGGTCAAGGTCTCATGTTGCTTCGGGATCCCGGATTTGTTATCACTCAACGGGAGTTCGAAAACCGCATCGCGCTGAGCGCGGCACGGCATGAGGATTCGGTCGCCGGCTTAGCACAGTGGTAGTGCAGCGGTTTTGTAAACCGAAGGTCGGGGGTTCAAATCCCTCAGCCGGCACCAATAAATCAAAGACTTAAGCCAAAAACCGAAAGTCTCAAAAATCCAAGTCAGTACTTAGTCGGTGCCGACGCGGCGCAAAAGTTTCCCGCGACAGGCTGACGCATCGAGCACTGGCAAGGGCCAGAAAGCCGACAAGCCCGCCTTGGGTCGCAGCCGGACGCGCTTGGCTTTCTGCCGGGCCTGGGTCTCCCTCAGATTCCCATGCGTCACACTATCCCATGAGTCACACTGTTTCTCATGCGACAGTCCGCATGACCTGCCCGGTTGCAGCGTCCGGTTTCGGGCGGCTGCGGCCCTGCGCTTTGCATCCACGGGCGAAAATGACCCGTAGCCAAAGTCGAGGTTGGGTCGGCCCGCTTCGTTTTGATTGTCCGCTTCCGAAAAATACCGACGTCTGTGAAACCGCTTCACGAGGACGAACACCGGTGGTCTAAGGCAGGCGCGCTACAAGGGAGAAATCTTCCCCCGTCGAGCCGAAATGCGCGGTCTGTGCATCCCCGCCAACTCCGCGCGCCGCGGCCAGCCCTTTCACCACCCATCCGCCTTGCTTAAGCTCCGCGAACAGCTCGGGGACGCGCTTTTCTACATGCGCGGCAAGCTCCGTCACCTCGATCTTGCCGTTGTTGTTCGTGTCTCCCTTATGCAATGCCTCGATCAGCGCGTAGGTGAACACGCCGTGGCCTTTATAACGCATCGGAGGTCCCACCAGGATTTTGACGTACTCGCAAAGGCCTTGCTCGTTCGAGAAAATCTAATGCAGCGCTCCCGGTCAGCGCTGAGCCTGGACTTAAGATTGCTGATGGCGCTGTCCCCGTTATGGATGGAACCATCCCGGCTTTAAGCGCACTAGAGAGAAAAGTGATGCACCTACTTCGGCCTTTTGGAGGACATGCCGATGAAGCCGTGTGTATGCCCGTCCGCCGATTGCGCTCGCCCATCCCCAACGTCCCGGGAATCGCCGCGGAGCAGCCGCCGATCTTAGCCGCGGCATCTCATCGCCTTGATCGGCCAGAAGGAGATGAAGGATGGCCAAAGCGGTAGCTGACCAATTCGCGGAGACCCTGGCTGCGGCAGGCGGCGCTTTCAGGCGTTCGCCCAGCGCGGCGCGGCGTTTCGGTGGTGGTAACGCCCGGTGATGTCGCGCTGCAGGCCGCCTCGAACGGGGCCCTTACCAAAGGCCGCTGGCTTGCTGCCGCCTCAACCGGTTGTGATGCCCGCATCGGGAGAACTCGAGCGGCTCGCCGCGCTAGGTGCCGATGAACAGCTTCTGGCGCCGTCATCATGACCGGCAAAACCAACGAGTACCGGCAGCTAGATGCTCTGCCTTATCCCATCGACAGGGTCACCCCGGGTAGGAACGAAGATCCCTGAGCGTGGATCCGCCAGCTACCGTAAGCGTACACGGAAAAATAGTCAGCATCTTTATTCTATTTGAGTTGCGTTGACAGCCTTAGCTGTTGAGTCTGAGGCAGCCGCGGCTAACCCTCCGGCTGCCTTAGCGGTGCGTCCTGAGCGGCGGGCGTCAATCCCGCATCGGAGGCTGCGAGCAAGCCCAAAGCTGACCAGTCGAGCCCGGACCACCCGCGCGCGATTATTGCGACGAGGCGATCGTGAACGAGACTCGCTGCCGGCATCGGCACAGCCAAGTGCTCGGCCTCGGCCAACGCCAGCCGGACATCCTTCACCGCCAATGGCGCAGTCATACCGGGAGGGCTGTAACGGCTATCGACGATCTTGCCACCATAGGTCTTATGGACCTCGCCGTCGAAGAGGGAGCCGGAGAGAACCTCAAAAGCGGCGTGGGCGTCAATGCCGCCCTTTCGTAGCAAGGCCAAGACCTCGCCCATGCTCTCAAGCGTCAGAGCGGTCAGAACATTGCCGCCGAGTTTCATAAGGTTCGCGGCCCCGGCATCGTCTCCGAGCGTAAACAGGCGCTGCCCAAGCCGCTCAAGGACCGGCGTAACCCTCGCCAAGGATGGCGGCGCGCCGGCGGCAATCACAAACAGTTTTCTGGCATGGGCGAGATCGGGATTACCGAGCACCGGAGCGGCTACATAGCCCTGGCCCGCAGCCTTGTGGTGCTGCGCCACGCGGCGCGACAATCCCGGACTTATTGTACTCATGGAAATATGGACGGCGCCTTGTGCAAGCACATGGATAAGGCCGCCTGGGCTCAATGTTACATCCTCGAGCGCATTATCGTCCGGCAGCGAGGTCAGAACCGCCTCACAGTTTGCAAAGCCGATCAAGCCCGAGGCACCGGCCGCGCCCGCGGCAAGCAGCGGCGCGGCATGATTTGCATCATGGTCGAAAACGGTCACCTGATAACCATCGGCGATCAGATTCCTGGCAAAGGCGTTGCCCATATGGCCAAGGCCAACAACGCCAATGCGTCGGACGGGTAGATTGTCAGCCGAACCAGCCTGGATTCCTGAATTTTCGTTGGAAGGAGATAGGCTCATTGAAGGTCTCCTCGACACCCGAAAGGCTCAGGCATGACAGGCGCTGGCCCTCTGGGGCTTGATCGCAGCACAAAACATGGCGCGGGGTCTCCGGCTGCTGGCGGTGACCCCAATTAGCGCGCCTTCAGGCCGCTTTCTTTGCCGGAACTGCTGGAGAATATACCGGCTTGTAGACCTGGCGGCGGATGAAAGCGGCGATGTCTTCGGGGCGCTTCACACGAGCGAGCCCTGAATCGAAGACAAGCTTTGCGACACGCGCTGCGGTTTGAATCTCCGTCTCGAGAATGTTCGACTGCAGCGGGTAGAGAAGACCCTGTTCCAAGAGATTATCGGGTACCTGATCCGCGACGGCTTTCGCCGCCTCGATGAACATTTGATCGGTAACGCGGGACGCCTGCGTCGCGAACACGGCCATTCCAATGGCAGGGAAGATGTAGAAGTTGTTGGCCTGTCCCGGCAGGAAGGTTTTTCCATCGAGATGCACCGGCGCAAACTGAACGCCGGCCGCATAAATCGCTTTCCCCTTCGACCAGATGTAGGCCTGTTCGGGCGTGCACTCGGCATGCTCTGTTGGGTTCGACAGCGCAAGGATCACCGGCCGCTCATTGATACGCGACATGGCCTCGATGACTTTTTGATTGAAGGTACCTCCAACTGTGCTGACACCGATGATAGTAGTCGGCTTAATGCTCTCGATCGCAGCCGCGAAGTCGCGCGAGGACGCATGCTTGTGAGCGTAGGGCTTCTGGAAATCGAACAGATCCTTGCGGGTTGCTTCGAGAAGGCCATTAACGTCGAACATGTAAACCCTGGACCGGGCTTGTTCGAGGGTCAGCCCTTCTTCGGTCAAAGCCGAGCATAAAAGATTGGCAAGCCCGATGCCTGCCGAGCCCGCGCCGAGGAACAGATATTTCTCGCCGCTCAGCTTGGTGCTCTTCATCTTCGCAGCGTTGATCATGCCGGCCAGCACAATGCCGGCAGTGCCCTGTACGTCGTCATTATAGACGCAATATTTGTCCCTGTAGCGCTCGAGCAGGTGGACGGCGTCCGAACCGGTCCAGTCCTCGAAGTGAATGCAGCATTTCGGAAAAACCTGTTGGACGGCTTCGACGAACTCGTCCACGAAGGAATAAAGCTCCTCCGTCTTCGGGCGTGTCCTGCGTAAGCCTAGGTAAAGGGGATCTCGCAAGTATTGCTCATTATTGGTGCCGGCGTCGAGATACATGGGCAAAAGGTATTGCGGCGGGACGCCGGCGCAGGCCGTGTACAGCTCTAGCTTGCCGATTGGAATACCGGCGCCGTTTGCTCCAAGGTCGCCAAGTCCCAGAATACGGCCGCCATCGGTGACACAAATGAAGCGGACGTCCTTCTCAGGCCAGTTCTTCAAGATCTCCTTGACCTTGCCGCGCCGGGTTATCGAAAGATACATGCCACGCGGCTGACGGTAAATATGCCCGAACTTGAGGCAGGCCTCGCCGATGGTTGGATCGTAGACAATCGGCAGAAATCGAGCCGGATCGGACATAACTGTCCGATAGAAGAGCGTCTCGTTATGGTCGAGCAGACTGATCAGGTAAATGTAGCGGTCGAGATCCGTTGCCTTGTGACCGAGCTGCATCATGACCCGGCTCAATTGCAGGTCCTCGGTCTCGGTGACATCTGGAACTAATCCGGTAATTCCGAGGGTTTGCTTTTCTTCCTCGGTGAATGCCGTCGATTTGTTGAGTGAAGGGTCCCGGAGTACTTCTATTCCGCGCTTGGCGATTGGCATGCAGGTCTCCTTTTGGTTGGACTTTTCCTCCCCCCACAGTAAGTGACTTCATTCAACTCGCCTGCGCGACGTAAGGGTGAACCATCTTTGCCGGATCGACCACCCGGTCGAATTCCGCTTCGCTGACAAAGCCGAGCTGTAGAGCGGCTTCCTTGAGGGTGAGGTCCTTGTCCATCGCGTAGTGGGCGATCTTCGAGGCTTTATCGTAGCCAATCACCGGCGAAAGCGCTGTCACCAGCATGAGCGAGCGCTCGACATATTCGCGGATCTTTTTAAGATTGGGCTTCGTCCCCTCGACCAGGAACTTCCGGAAGTTCACGCACCCATCGGTCATGATCGCAATCGAATGGGTGATGTTGAAGATCATCAAAGGCTTATAGACATTCATTTCTAGATAGCCGCCAGCACCGCCAAAGCCCACGGCGACATCGTTGGCCATCACCTGCACGGCGATCATGGTGATCGCTTCGCATTGAGTTGGGTTCACCTTGCCGGGCATGATCGAGGAACCCGGTTCGTTCTCAGGGATCTCCAGTTCCGCGAACCCGGCGCGAGGGCCGCATGACATCAGGCGAATGTCATTGGCGATTTTGTAGAGCGACACCGCCAGTGTGCGGAGCGTTCCGGACAGTTGAACAAGCGCATCATGTGCGCCTTGCACCGCAAATTTATTCGGTGCGCTGCTGAACGGCAGGCCCGTCAGTTTCGAGATTTCGGCGACCGCTGCTTCGGCAAAGCCAACTGCTGAATTGATCCCCGTTCCTACCGCCGTACCACCCAGCGCCAATCGATACACGCCAAGCAAGGCTGCTTCCATTCGGTCCAAATCATCCGACAGCATCCCCGCATAGCCGGACCACTCCTGTCCCAATGTGAGGGGCGTGGCATCCTGCATATGGGTGCGGCCGATCTTGACGATGTCCTTCCAGGCTTCAGCCTTGGCCTCGATCGCATCGCGCAATGCCTCGACCGCGGGCATGAGGCGCTGCTTTAGGTTGACAGCCGCGGCGATGTTCATCACCGAAGGAAACGTATCGTTCGACGACTGCGCCATATTGATGTGATCGTTGGGGTGAACCGGCGCTTTACTGCCGAGGGGCGTTCCTGCAAGCTGACAGCAGCGGTTGGAGATCACCTCGTTCACGTTCATATTGAACTGCGTGCCGCTTCCCGTCATCCACACGTGCAGCGGAAACATGTCGTGGTGCTGGCGGGCGAGGATTTCGTCGCAGGTCTGAGCGATCAGCCTATAACGCTGATCGTCGAGCCGCTTGCCTGCATGGTTGGCGGTGGCGGCGGCTTTCTTTAAGATCGCGTAGGCGTCGATCATTTCGCGGGGAATCAAATCCCGGCCAATGCTGAAGTGTTTAAGCGAGCGTTGAGTTTGTGCCCCCCAGAGCTTGTCTGCGGGCACTTCCACCACACCCAGGCTGTCGCTCTCTTTTCTCATCTTGAGCATGTGATTTCCTCCAACTTGAATTTGGAGCCGTCTCTCTGAAGCTGAGACCTCGTGGCGCGTTCCTGCGCACCTTACAGTGCAAATTCTAACTCCCGGACCTACCGTAGGCGCCATCACGACCCGCCTTGCCGCGAAACACCCAGTAAGCGTAAGCCTGATAGGCAATAACGATGGGAATGACGATGGCGATGCCAACGCCAGCAAAGATCAGGGTTTGCGGGTCGGATTTCCCATCCCAGATCGTGACGTGGTATGGCACGATATAAGGCCAAATGCTGACGATCAGTCCGGCAAAACCCAAAAGGAACAAAAGAAACGACAGCGAGAAAACAAGCATTTCGCGAGAACTCCAGAGGCTGCGCCAAATGGCGAAAATGACGAGTGCCGTCACCACGGGCACAGGGGCTAGAAGAGCGGCATTCGGCCAGCTGAACCACCGCGCTGATACTTGAGGCTCGCTGAGCGCCGTCCATCCGCTCACAATCAGCATCATCGCTGCTGTTAGAATGAGCGCGGAGTGCCCTACTTCGCGCGCGAAAATCTGGGTGGCGCCTTCGGCCTTGGCGATGAGCCAGCCCGCGCCGAGCAACGCATAGCCTCCAATCAAGCCGAGACCGCACAACACGCCGAGCATGGTGATGCAGTCGAGAGCCCCACCTGCGAACATACCGTTCTTGACGGAAATGCCTGCGATGTAGGCGCCAAGGATGAGACCCTGGCACAGGACTGCGAGAAGCGATCCCCCTGCGAACACAAAGTCCCAGACGCGGCGGTACCGAACTGTTTGGAGACGGTACGCGAATGCGACGCCCCTCAAGATCAAGCCAAAGAGCATAAAAATGACCGGCAGATAAAAGGCGGGAAGCAAAATGTAATAGGCGGCAGGGAAGGTGGCCAACAGCAATGTTCCGCCCATGACGAGCCAAGTCTCGTTGCCATCCCACATGGGTTCGATGCTTTCCATCATCACGTCCCGGTCTTCCTCGCGCGGAGCGATGAGAAAGAGAATTCCTATGCCGAGATCGAATCCATCGGCGAAAACATAGACTGCAAGCACGAAGGCGGCGACGGCAGCGAAAATCAACGAGGCGTTCATGATCACTCTCCGGGCACCAAGGCAGCTCTGGGCGGTACATCGGCAACAACGCGATCACGCCCAGGGCGGATATTTCGCGGTACGGGGGCCTCTGCGGTCATTGGTCCCCGCCAGGCGATCTGCGAGGCGAACCAAACGAAGGTCAGGAATAGAAGGCCATAAATCAGCGCGAACAAGATCAGAGTTGCGGTGACGGTATCTGCGGTCACCGGGGCAATCGCGTCGGCCGTTCGCAATTGTCCATAGACAACGAAGGGCTGGCGGCCAGATTCTGTCGTCGTCCAGCCTGCAAGCACTGCGAGGAATCCGAGCGGAGAGATGGCGAAGCACAGGACCTGAAACCAGCGTGCTTCGTAAAGCCGTCCGCGTGAGCGCAACACTACTCCGATGATCGCAGTGGTGAGTAGGATCAGTGCGATGCCAACCATGATACGGAATGCGAAGAAAACGATGGGCACATAGGGCCGGTCAGCACGCGGCGCAGACTTGAGGCCCTGAACTTCGCCATTCCAAGAATGCGTGAGATAGACGCTTGCAAGATGGGGGATGGAAAGGTCGAAAAGATTGGTTTCCCGTTTCATATCTGGCCAAGCCAATAAGGTCATGGGCACGCCCTTGCCGGTGTCCCAGAGTCCCTCCATGGCTGCGAGTTTGATCGGCTGATATTTCGCAGTATTGAGCCCGTGCAAATCGCCCAGAACAATTTGCGTTGGAGCAAGGACGAGTGCCGCCCACATGGCCATTGAAAAAGCTGTTCGCGCGGCCGTCTCGGACCGCCGGCGCCACAGATGCAGCGCCGAAACGCCCGCAACAACGAACGAACCGGTCAGAAAACTCGCACAGACCATATGGAGGAAGCGGTAGGGGAACGAAGGATTGAAAATGACATCGAACCAGTCGGTCGTATGGAAGATGCCATTCGCGTCAGCGGCGGCTCCTGCCGGGGTTTGCATCCAGGAATTTGCGGCGAGGATCCAGGTGGCGCTCAGAAGCGTACCAAGTGCAACCATGCAGCAGGCAAAAAAATGCATGCCGCGCCCAACCCGCTGCTCCCCGAAAAGCATGATTCCTATGAAACCGGCCTCGAGGAAGAAGGCCGTCAATACCTCGTACATGAAGAGCGGACCGAGCACATTGCTGACCGACCGGGAATATCCCGCCCAATTCGTGCCGATCTCGTAGCTCAACACAATACCTGTGATCACCCCCATGCCGAAGGACATGGCGAAAAGCGTCCTCCAGAAGCGCATCAGGTCCCGATAGACGGTCCTCCCAGTTCGCCACCACAAGCCGCTCAGGCACGCGACGAAGCAGGCGATGCCGATGGAGAAGGTTGGCCACAAAATATGAAAGCCGATGGTGAACGCAAACTGCAGGCGCGAGAGAATAACGGCGTCCATGGCTAAACGCCCTCCGCCTCATGCAGCCTGACAGCGGCGTCGCCGTTGGAACTGGATCGCATTAACCGGACCGGGATCGATTTGGAAGACGGTGTGAAGCTGTTAGGATCGTGATGATACAGCGGCACGAGAGGGTTGGTTTCGGGGTAATAGGCTGCACAGCACCCATCTGGGAAGGCGTACGGAACGATCTTGAGTCCGCGCACAGCCCGCTCGACGCCATCGGTTGACAAGGTGATTAAATCCACGCGGTCCCCGGCGCTTAGCCCGCGCGCCTCGATCTCATGCCAATTGAGAAAGACGATATCGCGCTGGCCGGAGATGCCGCGGTATCGATCCGAAAGGGAATAAACGGTGGTGTTGTATTGATCGTGGCTGCGCACCGTCGTCAGCCAAAGAATGTCGCCGCTAACGCTATCGGGCTCCTCGTCGAGACCTTCGAACACGAGAAAGTTGGCGCGGCCAGAGGGCGTCCTCCAAATCCGTTCGCGCGCGGTCGAGGTCAAATGAAACCCGCCCGGCACGCGGATGCGCGCATTGTAGGCCTGAAAGATAGGAAACACATCCTCGATGGCATCGCGGATACGGTCATAATCCGCGATCATGTGCTCCCAATCGATCTTGGACCTCCTCCCAAGGGTGACACGGGCTATGCCGGCGATTATCGCCGGCTCGCTCTTGAGATGTTCGCTGGCGGGCCGGTTTTTTCCGGCGGAGGCGTGGACCATCGACATCGAGTCTTCCACCGTAACCGATTGCGGGCCGGTGGCCTGCAGATCCGATTCCGTTCTGCCGAGACAGGGGAGGATGAGGGCTTCGCGTCCGTGCACTAAGTGACTTCGGTTCAGCTTGGTCGAAATCTGGACTGAAAGGTCCAATTCGCGAAACGCAGCTTGCACGCGCGGCGTATCGGGAACGGCAGCGATAAAATTGCCGCCGAGCGCTATAAATATCTTTACCTCGCCCCGCAGCATGGCTTCGAGAGCCGTTACGACGTTGTGGCCATGGGCGCGCGGAGGCTTAAAGCCGAACCGGTCCTCTAGACGATCCAGGAATTCATCGGAAGGGACCTCGGTTATTCCAACGGTCCGGTCCCCCTGCACATTGGAATGTCCACGCACCGGGCAGATACCCGCGCCCGGGCGCCCGATATTGCCGCGCAGGAGAGCAAGATTTGCGATTTGCTGTACGTTTTCAGCGCCGTGCCTGTGCTGCGTAATTCCCATGCCGAAGACGAGTATCGTGTTGGCGGCCTCCATGTAGACCTTGGCGGCAGCCCCGATCTGATCGCGCGTCAGACCCGAGCCACGTTCTATATCCTCCCACGCGGTGGCGCGGAGGTCTTCAGAAAGTGCTTCAATGCCCAGGGTATGGCCGCGGATGAAGTCCCAATCGAGAACGCGCGGTGTATCGGCTAGCTCTGCGGCATCGTCCGCCTCGATGAGCGATTTCATCAATCCCTTGAGCACGGCGACATCGCCGCCAACTCTTACCTGATAGACAGCAGCGCTGATGGGCGTGGAAGTTAGCGTCGCCATCTCGACCGGGGCTTGAGGAGCTTGAAACCGTTCCAGCGAGCGCTCGCGGAACGGATTGAATGAGATAATCGTAGCTCCCCGCCGGGAGGCTTTGCGGAGACTTGTCAACATACGCGGGCTGTTGGTGCCCGGATTCTGTCCAAAAATGAATATCGCGTCCGCCAGGTCGAAATCTTCAAGCAGGCAGGTGCCCTTCCCGACGCCAAGGGACCGCGGGAGACCCACGCTCGTCGCTTCGTGGCACATATTAGAGCAGTCGGGGAAGTTGTTGGTGCCGTATTCCCGGACGAAGAGCTGATAGAGGAAAGCGGCCTCGTTGGAAGCCCGGCCGGAGGTATAGAAGTCCGCCGCTTCCGGAGTTGGGAGCGCATTAAGATGGCGGCCTATGAGTGTAAAGGCGCTGTCCCAGCTTATTGGCAAATAACGGCCGGACGTTGCGTCATAATACATCGGATGGGTAAGCCGGCCTTCCATCTCCAGTTGGTAGTCGCTCCACGTTTCGAGTTCGGCCACGGTGTGCGACGCAAAGAACTCCGGCGTGCAGCGCTTGGCTGTCGATTCCCAGGCCACGGCCTTGGCGCCATTCTCACAGAATTCAAAAGACGAGGTATGCTTGGGGTCTGGCCAAGCGCAACCCGGACAATCGAAACCCTCGGGCTGGTTCATTCGCAAGAGCGTGCCGCTCGTGCTGAGGACCGCATGCTGTTCACCCAGCGCTTCGGCCACAGCCTTGAGAGCGTCCCATCCCCCTGCAGGTCCATGATAGGGGCGGATTGTCTTCACGACGGACATCTATATTCCCCATTTATTGGGTCCGTCCCTTTTTTCGCAGGGGACAGCACGGAATGTTCGAAGGCGAGGCTCCGTTCCGATTACTCGTCCCCGCCGGCGCTCACAGGGCGAAACGTTCGGTCGTAAAATCGCTTAACGAAGAGATTCCGCCCAGGGAAGAAGCGTTCCCATTTCGTTTATGGTATCTTACGTTCAATTAAGTATTCTTAATGTATATTGCAATGTGTAAATGGCTTTTACATAAAGCTCTGACAAAATTAGAGTGAACCCGTCGATGCTTTATTTATGCATTGCCACACGCAAGCGGTTCCAAGCAACAAATCTCCTTTTCGCTGGGAACTATCGTTGGTGCCATTGAATCTATACGGGAGTGAGCAGACCTGGTCCGCGCATTCGCCTGCCATTTCCTCGCAAAGTGGGAGCTATCGCTGAGTTCGCAGCCGCCTGCTGTATTTCCGGGCTGCTCTTTGCTAGCAACACTGCCGCCTCGCTTGAGCAGACGGAATTCGCACCTTCGCCGGATCCCCTTAGGGCTAGCGATCAATGTTTGTGACATGTGCTCTCGCTTGCAGGCCAGGTGAATACGCAAAAAGAGAAAAAAGATGGAAAAACTTTCGCGCCGCGAGATACTCGGAGCAACGGCTGCCGCTGGCCTATGGGCTGCAACTCCGGCTCAAGCCGGGTCCTTCGGCAATCCGGACGAGCCGCCACTGGGCGCTGTTAACACCCAAGGCAACCCGGCAAGCACAGCCGTGATAGGGCCAAACAACCCCGCTCTATCCAGCCAATTCCCTGGTGCGTTCTCGCCCCCAGCGACCGATGTTGGCGATTTGCCCTTATTCTGGGCCTCGTTCAACAACGCACCGCGGCGCATACAGAACGGTGGATGGGCCCGCCAAGTTACGCAGTACGACTTTCAGATCTCGGAAACGATTGCAGGGGTGAATATGCGGCTGACGCGCGGCGGAATCCGTGAGCTGCATTGGCATCTGGCGGCCGAATGGGCCTATGTGACCCGCGGCTCCTGCCGGATCACAACCATTGACCAGCTTGGCCGCGCCAATGTCGAAGACGTTTACGAAGGTGGCCTTTGGTACTTCCCGGCTGGCCTGCCGCATTCACTCGAGGGTATTGGTGACGATGGTTGCGAGTTCATAATCTGTTTTGACGATGGCAGGGCTTCGGAATTTAACACGCTGCTGGTCACGGATTGGCTGGCGCACACACCGCCCGATATACTCGCACTGAACTTCGGCGTGCCGGCCGAAACGTTCAAAAACATTCCCCTGCACGACCTCTACATCTTCCAGGGGCAGATGCCTGGGCCATTAGCTGCCGACCAACAACAGGCGGCGGCAGATGCCGGACTTCCGAAAGTGCGCTCCACGTTTCAGCTCAACGAGGTAGCCCCAACGCGGGTGACGAAGGGCGGCGAGGTGAGGACCGCCGATAGCAGCAATTTCTTGGCATCGAAGACAATCGCGGCATCGCACGTTATTATCCATCCAGGCGGAATGCGCGAGATGCATTGGCATCCGAACGCCGATGAATGGTCTTACTTCATCGCTGGTCAAGGCGAAATGACGGTATTCAATACCGGCCCAAACGCGGTGACCCAGAACTTTAATCCAGGTGACATTGGATACGTTAAGAAAGCTTTTGGTCACTACATCAAGAATACCGGAAATGCGGACCTTATCTACCTTGAGGTGTTCAGGAGTTCCTATTATGCCGGTGTATCCCTTTCCGATTGGCTGAGCCATACGCCGCATGCGCTCGTGGCCCAGCATCTCAATGTCGACCCCTCGGTTATTGGCCGCTTCCCGAGCAACAGGCCGCTCGTCCTGCCGGTCTGAACATATACAAGCGCTCAACCCAGCTCTTTATTGAGCACCGCTGATTCAGAGTATAAACTTAGATTGAGCAGCCCCCGCTGCGCAAATTCTGCTCGCGTCAAAGGAAACCGGAAGTGACGCCTTGGGGTTGTTGCTGGGAGTGCTAAAGGGAAGGGTTAAAGGAAATGACGCGCCAACCACTCAACCCAGGGCTTCTCGAAATTGCTAGGTGTAAGTTTCGTATCGATACCTTGGAGATTCGTGGCGGCGATGCCCTAGACGTCCACGGCGTCCACGTCCTTGCGGTGCATGACGCCCTGCAGGCCGCATATGAGCTAGGCTATGAGCTAGGCTGCCGCCAAGCGCTAGCCGATAAGCAGGACGCAGTCATCGCGAAGCAAGCATTGTGGGCTGACGAGCCCCTCCACTCACGCGTCCGCTGTCAGGGGACCAAGCACCGCCGATAGGTGGCGCAGAAGCCGCCGAAGCGCCGCCGGGACTGTTTTTGCAAGGCAAGCCGCAGTTCCAGCCGCGGCTGCCGCGGCGGCAGTGCCGTATAAGCTCTGCGCTTTTGCTTATGTGAAGTTGCCCGCCTGGCTTGGGCGCGGCGCAAGAAGCACGCCGGAAGCTGCGACTATCGCAAGTAAGCATTTCTCCATAAGCAGTATCTTTGCTCATTCCATCGTGATAGCCGCCCTCAGGGGCGGCCATTTGCGTCTTTTCTGATCCCGGGTCGCCTTGGCGAACATAAAGTCGCGTGGGCGCCGCTGCTGTCTGGTGCCCCTGTCTGGAAGAACGGATCATTCCCGGCTTCCGGTTTCGCCGCCTTTGCATCGCCCTCCGCCAACAGTTTGAACCAAACGCTTGGTTGCAGACATCAAGATAAAAAAGACGGCTCGAAAAATCTGCCTGCCGTTTAGAAACACAGAGACAGCAAAGATGGTACGGATAAAGCAAGCGCTGACGGGCGTGACCCTTATCGCAGTTGCAACACTGACAAACATATATGCGCAAGCTGCTCCTACGACATCAGCGTTGGTTCAGACCCAGGTGGTCCAACGCGATACGATTCAAAGAGTTAGAGGCGTTTTTGGGAATCGAGGTCGCTTTCACCCGCGAGGTTATGGTGGCCGGTATCCTGGATGTGGTCCGCGTTGGGGGGGAGGTTGGGGTCCGTATTGCTCCGCCGTTCCGAGATATTGGGGGCATTGCTATTGGCAAATTCTTCCAAGTGGAGGACCCAGGCCGGTTCGAATATGGCGATGCGTAGGGCAATAAATGTGCTCTCCGGCCACTCTGGAAGCGGCGGTTATCTTCCACTTCCGGCTCTACTGCCTTCACATCGTCCATGCCGACACCGGCACGCATGGCTTCCCGGCTGCCGGGTTGCTTTCACTTGCCCAAAAGGCAATTATTCGTTAAGGATGAACGATGATGCAGTATCAGCTCTCATTGCGATTTACATGCCCCTTGAACCGGCCGGGTTTCAGGGCGAGGCTTCGTCTGAGCATCAGCTAAGAACTTCCCGAAGACGTTACGGCTCTCGGTTCAAGGGGAATTGCCCTTTGACACACGCGCTCGCCTGTCGAGCACCGTCTTAGAATTCAAACCGAGAGAAACCATTATGAAACCTTCTCTCTGGGACGCCAACAGTGACTCATCGCTTAATGCCGTGGGCGTCCAGGCACGGGTCGGCGAGCGCATCGTCGAGATCAACGGCCACGCGGTGACGCGCGAGACGCCGCCACAGGCGCTGCTGGTGAATCAGCCCGGCGCGAAGGTGGAACTCGTGCTAGAGACAGATACTGCCAAGCGCACGGTGCTCGTAACGACCCTCAGCGACGAAGTGCCCGCGCGCTATCGCGATTGGGTCGAGGCCAAGCGCGCCTGGGTGCATGCGCGATCGCAGGACAAGGTAGGCTACGTGCATATTCCCGATATGATGTCGTTGGGATTCGCGGAGTTTCATCGATATTTCATCGCCGAATGCGATCGAGATGGACTCATCGTTGATGTACGTTACAACCACGGCGGCCACGTCTCTCAACTGTTACTCGAGAAGGTCGCGCGAAAGCGTATCGCCTACGATTTAAACCGGTGGCACCTGCCTATGCCCTATCCGTTTGAGTCTCCGGCCGGTCCCGTGGTCGCGTTAGCCAACGAACATGCCGGTTCCGACGGCGACATCTTTTCGCACAACTTCAAGCGCATGGGCATCGGCCCGCTCATCGGCACGCGCACTTGGGGAGGGGTGATCGGGATCTGGCCGCGGCATTTACTGATCGACGGCACGACCACGACGCAGCCGGAATTTTCCTTTTGGTGGAAGGACGGCGGCTGGTCGATCGAGAACTACGGCACGGATCCAACCATTGTGGTCGATAACGCGCCGCAGGACTATGTGTCCGGACGTGACGCCCAGCTCGAGAAATCCTTAGAGGTCGTGTTGGAGTTCATCGCCGACACCGGGGACCTCAGACCGGAATTTGGACCGCGTCCTAACCTAGCGCGAAATCCGTTGCCGCCGCGCAAATAAATGACGTAGGCCGCCTAACCGATCAATCGAAAAAAGATTGAGCCTCATAGCGGAAGTTTAGCATTACAGCGCATGTCCGGCCAGGAGAGGGGCGAGCCGATCCATCTTATGCTAACTAACCTATTGCTGCCATTACTCCAGTGCGAGATCGATGGTAGCCCCGCCGGACAGCAGCTCATCAATCGCGAGACGATCCAAATCCCCGGTCAACAGCACTTTTCCCTCCTTGATGGGGTCCAGAAGACGCAGCGTCGCCAGCTTTTTATGATTGACGAAGACGATCATACGACGTCCCGCGGCGTCATTCGTGAACCGAAGCAGCCGCTCGCCAGACGGCTTGTCGAAAATTACTTCGATCCCGTTTTTACTCTCGACAATGGTTCGCTTTGCCTCCAAGGCCAGAAGCCCCGTGAGCTGCGTTGGCCGGGCCTGGACCGATTCCTGACCATCTTGGGCATGTGAAGGTAAAAGCGGTACGCCCGCAGTGGCGAGAAGACTTAAGAGCAGAAAGGCGGATAATTGTTTGCGCATGTTGGAGCTCCAGACGGCTTTGACAATTCTTAGTGGTGCCGGCCTTCAGAAAAGTTCGCTCCCAAAAATTGTATATGTTTGCGACGCGCATTTGGCTATTAGGCCTGGGGTTGGAGTTGTTCTATTGCATTTCCGCTGCTGTGAAGGGTTTCGGATGCCGGCCCATGCGGAAGCTCGCCACGGCCTCAACGGGCCGGCGTCCGAAAGCCTCCGGGGAAGGAACGCGCGGGGAGCAGGGCACCACCTGGAACTGCACAACGCTATG
>JBKQIH010000204.1:0-8723 GCA_052148445.1 Rhodomicrobium sp. | reverse complement strand
GTGCCATTTCTTTTCGCTGGCATTGTAGCTCAGCGCGACCGCCGATGGGCGCAGCGCCGCGTAGCGTTCACCCAAGCCGAGATAGCCTCCGACGCCGACGATATAGGCTGTTAGGCCGCCCGCGTTGAAGGCGACGTCCTTGATCGTGCCGATATCTTGATTGGCGCTATTGTAGACCTCCAAACCGACGACCTGCGAATTCAAATCGTCCGTTGGCAGGATGCTTGTGAACATGCCGCCGGCGGTGGGTTGTGCATTGACCGTCATCCAATCGGGCGCGGCCTTAAGCTGGTCGGCATTGACGTTCATCGTGGCGTGCCACTTTTTCTCGGCGGGATTGTAACTGATTGCGAGCGCCGATGGGCGGACGGCGACGTGGTGCTCACCCATACCGATGAAACCTCCGACGCCCACGATGTAGGCTTTCACGCCGTTAGCATTGAAGGCAACGTCCTTGATGGTGCCGACGTCCTGATTGGCGCTATTGTAGACTTCCAGACCGACGACCTTCGAACTCAACTCATCCCTGGAGGGGATGCTCGCGAACGTTCCGCGGACGCCGTCCTGCGCGCTCCTGCCATTTACATCGGCCTCTGAGACGATCGTCATTGAATCGGGACGCAAAAAGATGGTCACGGGATTGCCGGACTTGTCGGTGGCCTGCACGAAGAAGGAGTCGGCCACAACCTTGATATTGGTGAAGCCAGCTTGCTGAAGATTTGCCGTAAGTTGCTGCCGGACGCTTTCGGCCGGTGCATTGACTTGAGTTTCTGACTGCGCTGTTTTCGCAGGAGGATTCGCAGCTTGACTGGGAACAGCGGAAGGATTGGTTTGAGCGAAAGCCCCTGAACTTACGCTCAAAAGCACGGCGGCGCTCGTTAAAACTGCGCGTTTCATATAAGTCTCCATAACTATTGCCTCGGCTGGACAGACAGCCGCCCATCTCGACAATAGGCGGCAGGAGGCAGGCGATACCAGACTCGGAAAATACTCAATGAGAGATGATAATGACTACGAGAGCCCGGGGCGGCGTAGCCGCGCATGAGTAGATTCCGACTCCATCGTATCCAACCGGCGGCAAATCTTAATTCGCAGCACCCCGTCGCACCTTTCCAATTTGTAACTGGCTAGTTGGGGCGTGAAAGCGGCTTTGGCTAAACCGGAAGAACGTGCACGGCTGGGTCGTACTGGAACCCAAATGCCACGAGGCGCCTGACGGCCTCTTCGAGAGTCCGCGCCTTAGGTAGTTTCCGAGCCTAACGCGGGGAGCTGCGGTGCAATATGTTTGGGGGGTGCCTCGCTGTCGCGTTAGATCGAGAGGACGAAAGCCGGTGATTGAAATGACAACTTCTGCTGCAAATTCTTATCTTACGCTCAAGTTTGACGACTTTTTATTTGCGCGGATCACTGCGAACGGTGACGAAACGCCGCTCAGCGTTCTTTCGGTGCTCGCCCGGCTGGGCATCGATCCCTGGGAAGAGGCGGCCAGACTCACACAATTGCCGCGCCTCACCGCGGCTGAGAGACTGGCCTCGCTGATTGCTGCCACACCCGGCGCCCCATCGGCCTACCTCGATGCCGCGGCGGTTTCCGAACGTTTGATATCCCTTTTGCCGTCTCCGCCTGCCGTCACGGTCTTGCCTCGCCTTGAGTCGGGCGTTCGTCCACTCATCAAGTCACAGGCCGCCATATGGATGATCTTAGTGGTCTTTCTTTTGCTTATCCAATTGTTTGCGGTAAATCGTCAGCCACCCTCGCAGGCCAATGAAGCTCATGCGCCGTCTTCTAGCACAGTGTCACCTTAAGCGAGAGGCGTGGCTTGATCCAAACGGGCTGGGTGGAAACGGTGATGTGCTCACGGCGCGCCGCCCGCTGAGCGGCAATCAATCGGCGAGCATGGTCAGTGCGGCCTTGCGGTCTCCCGGTTTCAATTTCAAAAACAGCGAGCGGGCGTTCTTAATGTCTCGCTCGGAACCGCTTGCGGCCGCAGTCTGGAGAGCAACGGTCGTCGGGTGAGCTGGGCCGCAGATGAACACCAAAGCTTTCCCCAAACGCTCCATGGCAGCTCGATCAATCGTTTCTTCCTTCATTCTAAATACCTCTAATGCATGGGGCCATTGATGTGCGTCTATGCGTTTTTTTTGCGCCGCCGTCTTCCCGCATCGTGCAGCTTTAAGCTTTGACGCTCACTTCCACATTCATCCCGATGAATGCATCGGACATCCCCACGAAACTGCCCGCGACTGGCATTGCCTGCCGGATGTCACGGGCTACGGCGATAGGGATCAAATTGTAGCCGCCAACACTGCGATTGGTTGGATCGAATGTTATCCAGCCTGCGCCTGGCACATAGACTTCCGCCCAGGCATGGGTCGATCCCGCGCCTGCGGACCCTACCCGGTCCTGAGCCGGATCGTAGAGATAGCCGGATACAATCCTCGCTCCAAAACCGAGACTGCGCGCGGCTTCGGCGAATAGGACCGCAAAATCCCGGCAGGACCCCCAGCCGCGGTCCAGAGTTTCTGGGGGCGACTGCGTGCCCTCGTCCTCCCGGCTCTGATAGTTGATCCATTTTGAAACGCCGGCGCACAAGTCTTTCAGCAGCGAAAGCGTATCCGTTGAAGTGCCGCGAACAAATGTCAGGGACCAGTCCCTCAGCCGCCCGGCTGGGTCTGGGTATTGCTGGAGAGCAAGGGCTCCAAGATCGATCGATTCGTCGCTGGAATATTGGAATGGATAGACCATCGCGGAGGCGGCGATGTCGAAGACAGGCCACGCGGCGGCGTTGAGTTGGAGCTCCACCACGCTGTCGATCACAAGACTATCGGTCATCGCCGGAAATGAGGCGGTCGCGACCGTATTGCCGAAGACATCCTGCGACCAGTTCAGCGCTGCGGTTGGCGTCAGCACCACCTCGCCTTTGATTAGGAGAAGGTCGCGATTTTCCCGCGGCCGGAGCATTAGGCGATGCGGCCCCAGGCTGACCGGCGCGCGGTAGCGATAAGTTGTCCTATGATGGATTTTGAGCGTGATCAACGGGGCCTCCCAAAACAAAAATCTCTGTCTGCGAACAAGGCCAGTGCTTACTGCACGTCGGCTCGCATTTTGCCTGCAACTCCAGAACAAATCGAACTATATTTCCGCTCCCCAGAAGAGCGCGAGAGCCGTAAAGTTTGCTAAAGGTGAAAATGATGGTTCTCCTAGTGATGAAAGGTCGGACCCGCCGTCGAACGCGGAACCGGGTTCGCCTGCAGGTGATCGAGCGCGTGCCTGAGATCGTCCAGTAGCAGTTCGGCAAGATCGCGGCTGACTCCATGGCGGATCACGATTCGCTGAACAACGATGGTCTCGCGTTGAGCCGGCAGCGGATAGGACGCGATCAGCCAGCCCCGGAGACGGAGACGCTCAGACAAGTCGTACAGCGTGAAGCCACGGTTGTGGTCATCCTTCAGCTTGTAGCAGACCAGGGGGAGCGCGCCCTTGCCGTCATAAACGAGTTCCAGCGGACCGAGCCGGGCGATCTCGCCGCTGAGCCATTGCGCGGTATCGGCGCAGGACTGCTGGATGCGCGTATATCCGTCACGTCCGAGGCGCAAGAAATTGTAATATTGCGCAATAACCTCCCCGCCAGGCCGGCTGAAGTTCAATGCAAAGGTCGGCATGTCGCCGCCGAGGTAGTCCACATTGAAGATCAGCTCTTCCGGCAGCTCGGCCCGGTCGCGCCAGACGACCCAGCCCACACCAAGGGGCGCCAAGCCATATTTGTGGCCCGACGCGTTGATCGACTTTACGCGCGCGATGCGGAAATCCCATTCCAGCTCCTGCTGGATGAACGGCGCGATGAAGCCGCCGCTGGCCGCGTCGACGTGGATCGGTACGTCCAGCCCATGATCGCGCTGGATTTCATCGAGCGCCAGCGCGAGCGCCGCGACCGGTTCGTAGATGCCGGTAAAAGTCACGCCAAGCGTGGCGATCACGCCGATCGTGTTCTCGTCGCTATAGTGCAGCAGGTCCTCCGGGCGTAGCCCAAGCGCGTCGCCTTGCAGCGGAGCCTGTCGGATCTCAACATCGAAATAGCGGGCGAACTTCTCCCAGCACACCTGGACCGGACCGCAAACGAAATTTGGTTTCGCGTAGGACTTGCCGGCGGCAATGCGCCGCTTGCGCCATTGCCACTTCAGTGCCAGACCGCCAAGCATGCAGGCCTCGCTCGATCCCGTGGCCGAGCAGCCAACGGTCTTGCCCGCGCCTGGTGCGTGCCAAAGATCGGCAATCATATGCACGCAGCGATTTTCGATCTCCGCGGTCTGCGGATATTCGTCCTTGTCGATCATGTTCTTATCGATCGACTCGCCCATCAGGCGCCGCGCCTCCGGCTCGGACCAGGTGGTGCAGAAGGTCGCTAGGTTCTGACGTGAGTTTCCGTCAAGCAGCAACTCGTCATGCACGAGGTTGTAGATGGACTGCGGCGAGGAGGAATGCTCCGGCATACGATATTTCGGAAGGCACCGGTCCGATGATCCGGTGTCGTAGACGTCCTCGATCCTTGGATCGCCGGAATCTGCTATTTTGTGCAGCGGCATGAAAGTCTCCTGCATTGCGAAATTGCCAGCGCACTATCCTAATACTCAAACGCGATCCCACAAGGCTAGGCTCGGATACTACTCAGCCGGATCGGCGAGCTCAGCACCGCCGTCCGAAGGCATATAGGCTTTCGTCCCAAAACAGCTTGAGCCTTGCCTGAGTAGTTTCCGAACCTTTTAATCGGCAATTTGCGCACCTTGTATTGGACCGTACGTAAATATACCAAATGGAGGACTATGATGATCCGATCGATTTTAGCGCTTGGCGCTTTTGTTGCACTCGCGGCCCCTGCAGCGGCGGGCGAATATTACATTGTCCACGGCCAAGACCGGCATTGCAACGTCGTGGAACGTGTCCCGGAGGGTCACGAGTTTATTCGCGTTGGCCCTTTGAGCTTTAGCACCCGCGATGAAGCCGAAAGGCAAGTGAGAGTTGTTTGCCGCGACAATGGTTACTATCGCGACGGGGAAGGGCGCGCAGAGCACGAAAACCGCTAGACCGTTTCCCTGCTTCCCAAATCGTCGCAATGAGAAATGCACCCAGACCGGGTGCATTTCTTTTCAAAAGAAACAAACCTGAAAATGCGGGGCCTAAGCAGCGTTCCAGAAGCAGCCCTTGCGGCACAGCGCCGGCCGTGACTTAGGATGCCAGCGGCCAGAATTATCACACGCTGAGTATTTTCCGAGTCTGTAGCGGCGTTCCTTTATCGGTTAATCTACCAATAAGAATTGAGGCAAAAGGGTTATGGCCGATACGCGTCAGGGCTACGCCGATCGCGAATTGGATCGAACGGAACGCCGGAAGCTACTTGCCAATCTTGCCAGGTTCCAGGGCCCATCGGCTTGGCGCAGCGTCTTGCAATTCGCATCCACCGCGCTCGCCTATACGGTGGCTATCGCCGCCATGTATGCGGCTCTAAAGGTCTCGGTCTGGCTCGCGTTGGTGATCTCCATCCCCGCCGCGGGCCTTGTTGTGCGGCTCTTCATCATTCAACACGATTGCGGCCATGGCTCCTACTTCCGCTCGCCGCGCGCAAACGAGATCGTGGGCTGGCTTTGCAGCATCGTAACGCTCACGCCGTATTCTAATTGGCGTCGCCAGCATGCGGGTCACCATGCGGTTTGGAACAATCTTGACGAGCGGCATGGAGGAGCGGACATCTACTCGGCCTGCCTTACCCTCCAGGAGTACCTGGATTTACCGGCGCACCGCCGATGGTTCTATCGCGTTACGCGGCATCCGTCCGTGGCGCAGCTCATCCTGCCGCCATTTGTTTTCCTACTTTTGTTTCGCATCCCCCTCGATGCACCGCGAACGTGGCGCAAGGAGCGCCGCGGTGTTTACTTCACGAACCTAGCGCTCGCGACGATGTTTTTGGGGCTCGCCGTTCTTTTGGGCTGGAAACATGTTCTTCTCGTGCAGCTGCCGGTCACGGTTTTTGCCTCTATCGCAGGCGTTTGGCTGTTCTCGGTACAGCACCGGTTCGAGGATTCCGAATGGTACCGCCAGGAACGGTGGACACCGCTCAAAGCTGCACTCAACGGCAGCTCTTACCTGAAACTCCCTCGCGTCCTTCAATGGTTCACCGGGAATATCGGATTCCATCACGTGCATCACCTTATGCCGCGCGTGCCCAATTACCGCCTGCAAACGTGTCACGAGGCGCTACTCGCCCTCGGAGGTAGCGTTCGGACGCTAACGTTCGCTGCCGCGCTTCGCGCGCCAAGCTTCGCGCTCTGGGACGAAACCCACGGCCGGATGGTCCCATTTCCTCGGTGAGCTTTTCCTCAATCCGGGTCGAATAGGGCCGCGCAGCCGGTGCGCGCCCCGTTGCCGCCACACCCATGCTTTGCGAGGGGCGGGCACTTAATTCTTTACGCGCGGGCGCCAATGAAGGTCACCGCTTTTAACGCCCTTTGGCAAATAGCATTTCTCTCCTGTACACAAAAAGCCGCCAAGCGGACTGCATTGCGAACAGTAGTTGGTACAGTAATAGGAGTAGCTGCTCGCGCAGGTGACCCCATCTATTGCCAAAGCCATGGACGGGATCGCCGCAACTCCCAACAAGCCAATGAAGAGCGAACGTATGCGCATCTTAATATCTCCAAACAAACGTAGCACTGCCAAAAAGCGATCGCGCTCACCGCGCGATCGCTTTAGCCTCGTTATCGAAGGATCGACCCTGAGTGCTTAGTTCTCCGTCGCGCGGGCTCGTCCACGCCGAGCGCCCCCGCCTAGAACGTTGCACACTTATTTCGCAATTTTCCGAAGTTCTTTCGCTTGCGCCGCCGTCAGGTTAAGAACAACGCGGTCGCCTTGCAGTTTAATCTGCGCGGGCATTAGTCTTATCCTATACTCGCCTAGGCCCAGGAAGCCACCGATATCGGCATGCATCTCGGAAACCGTGTTGTCAGCCGAACGCTGGAAGGCCGCGACTTCCCCAATATTTCTTCCGTCGCTGCTGTAGACAGGCTTTCCGATCCACGCTTCAGCCTCCTTCGAGGTAAGCGACAACCTTGCGGCATCTGGGGCCGATTGGGCTGTGGCCGGGTTCCCTACCGTGGCGGGAGCTTTGACGTCCTGAGCAATTGCCGGGAGCGCGATTGCAGCGGCAAGAGCTGTAACGAGCGTTAGTGTACGCATCATAACTTGAACTCCTGAAATTATTGATCACGAGCATGATTTGTGCATGTGAGACGCCTCTGGCTAGACTCGGAAAGTACCTAGTCATAGCTTATTCTAAGCCTTGACTTGTGCGAAACTAAACAAACGTCGCCCCCGCAAATGAGTATATTCCGAAACTTTTATATTGGCTGCGCGAGATCCATATCGTTAATTGTATATCTTCAGATCCACTAAATCGGCATCGCCGCTGCGGGTTGAAGCAAACAATCCATCCGGCGAGCCGGCGCTGAGTTGGCGGTTGCTTAGAGCCGCTGGCTCGTCCAGCTAACGTTAGGAGAACGCTATGGACACCACGACACTTTTGCTCGTCGTCATCGTATTTCTATTGCTTGGCGGCGGTTATTACGGCCGGCGACGCTGGTTTTAAAGGCTTCCGTATGTTTGGGCGGCAACCAGTCTGCCCGGGAACTTGGCGCCTGACGAGTTCGCGCGAGGCCTTCGTCCAAATCGTCGGGGAATGGAACGATAAATCGTGTTTCAGAAATACCTACAACAAACGGAGAAGATAAATGGCTAAGGAATCATCCCACGAACAACATCCGGCGCATGGCCACCATACCAAAGCTGCCGAGCATCACGAGCAGGCTATGAAGCACCACAAGGAAGCAGCCGGGCACTACACCTCAGGTCATCACGAGACCGCGACTCATCACGCACATAGCGCCCACGCCCACACGCTTCTTGCCACTCATCATGCGGGCGAGGCCGCGAAGGCCCACGTTTCGCACAGCCAAAAGAAGGGTTCTTAGGCAAAATACAGTTAGGGATGGGTATAACCATCTCCGCGCACCGTAGGGATCTTAGAAAGCCCTAAGGCGTGGCGATGGTTATTCCCACCCGCTCCTTGGGCCACGCTAGCCTTTACCGATCCGGCATTGGGAACCGGTACTACTCTTGCCAATTATTAATGAAGAGCCTATTCCGTCTCGATTCGCAGCGTGAATGCCGGGGGTTGAGACGATGGAAATCCTGCCAATAAAGCCTCAAGGCGACGCAGTTGCGCCCCTTCCAGAGACGGAGGAGGCTGCCGGCACACCCGAACCTCTGGTCCAGATCGCACGCCGGCTGCTTCACGTGCTGACTGTTATATTGGTTTTGATGTCGGTTTATACATTTTATGTGTCATCGCCGGTTCTAATTCCACTGACGCTGGCGGTGCTGATCACCATGCTTCTTTCGCCGGTCATAAGCCTGTTGGACGGGCTGAAGATACCTCGTCCTCTCAGCGCTGCCGTCGTGATTGCGATCCTGGTGGGGATCATCGGCGGAGGCGCTTACGGCTTGTCGGGCCCAGCTCAGGAATGGTTGCAGAAGCTTCCCCAAAGCGGGGGCAAAATCGATAAAATGCTGCGCTCCATCAAAAAGCCCTTCGCTCAAATCGAACAAGCGACAGAACGCCTATCGTCCGCCACTGAGCGGCACAACGCAACCACGCCGCAATGGGTTCAGTTGGC
>JBKQIH010000203.1:0-3602 GCA_052148445.1 Rhodomicrobium sp. | reverse complement strand
AATTCGGCGTGGCTGCCTTCGAGCAATTCTTCGATCCGCTGGCGGTAAGGTGCGAAGCTAACCCCGCCATGCACCAAAAGCTCCAGCTTTGGATAATATCCGGCCAGCCCGCCGCCGCCCTTGGGCTTCTGCTCTTGCAAACGCTCGAAGAATACCAAGAGCCAGCTCGGCGTCCCGCCAATCGTGCGTATGTCCTCGTCCAGCGACCGGCTTGCAAGCCGCTGAATTTTCTCTTCCCAGTCGGAGATGAGCGCGAGATCGCGCGGCGGAAAATAGCGGCTGCGCGCCCACCAGGGCACCTCATTGACCGCGATGCCGCTCAGATCCCCCATGGCAACGCGTGGCGCGCAAGGCACAAGGTCCGTGCTGCCGCCGAGCATAAAGCTCTTTCCGCCAAGCACGCGGCTGTGCGGCCGGTTCGCGATATGATGTGCGAGCAAATCGAGAACGGCGCGCCGGTTTGCTTTGACCATCTCGCGCGAGACGGGAATACGTTTTGTCGCGCCGGTCGCCGTGCCGGAGGTCAGCGCGAAATAGGGGATGCGGCCGGGCCAAGTCACGTCCGTCAGATCCGGAAAGCGGTCCCGCCAGTAGACCTCCCAGAAATCTTCATAACGTCGCAGCGGTACGGCGTTCTGGTAATCCGCGACCGAACCGATACCGCCAAAAGCATGATCCCGGCCGAACAGCGTCCCGCGGGCGCGGGCCACAAGCTTCAGGAGCTGCTCCTGCTGAGCGGCGGCGGGGTCCAGCGCGGCGAGGCGAGGCAAGCGGTAACGCGCGTAGAGCCGCAGAAGAGGGGTCGCATCCAGCATGCCGGCATTTTAACCAGTTCGCCGCAATTCTCCAATACGCGGGCCGGCGAAAGGTTTTCGGAGCCGGCTGGATGTTTACGAAGCCCGCTTCCGCGCAAAAAGGATAGAACTTAAGAGCCCGAAACCGCGGTTTGCGCGCGCTCGATTGTCATGGTGCCATTGTCCGTTGGCATCGACAGATGCTCCACAAGCCATATGGAAGGCTTTGGCAGCTTCTTGAAGACAATCTCCATGACGAGGCTCTGCTGGCCGCCGGCGCCCGGACCCTGCTGAGCGGTAATTCCGATGCAGGAAACGATGGAAGGATCGTGCGGCGCCTGGATTTCTGCATTGGTACGTAGGCTTAGGTCGAAGCGTGCTCGTCCCATGAGGATCGGGAGTACGTGATTGCAGGGCGCAGCGGACGAGGATGCCGGCTTCAGCGAAGTGGCAAGCAGCGCCGTCAATGGATCGATGACCCCGCGCAAATGGGGAGGGGTCTTCGCTTTTGCAGCGGCTAGGTTTGCAAAATTGGTCTCGACGGCACTCTCCTGGCCGCCCGTCGTAACCAAGCGGAAATGTTCGGGCGAAAGCTTCACCCCGGTTCGCGAGCCCGTCGCTTCCCCTTGGAGCTTTGTATTGACGAGCAGCACGGTAACGTCAGCCGAAACCACCACCCGATAGTTTTTCGCGCCAAGCGTGGTGTGAAGGAAGGCATCGCCGATGTGAATGCCCGCCAGGTTCACATCGTAGCGGGAAACAAAGATCTGTGCCCCAGCAGCGGAGCAGAGAGCCACAGAGGTGAGCAGGATCGCCAAAATCGCGCTCGCGGTCTTTTCTCCCATCCTTGATAGGATAGAAAGATTAGGTCTTGATTTTAGTCTCATGAATAGGACTTTGACACTTACTCGATTCAGGGCGGGGAGCACCCAGTTCTTAACAGCTCTACCTTTCCCGAGCCTACAAATTTGATTGTTCTAAATATGGAGAAGTTATAGCTTTGATGTGGCGGCGTTATCTTTCCGGCTCCGGGCAGCCGCCGGGGCGCGGCATATGACGGCGGGCAGCACACTCTAAGCGCTGAGGAATTCTTGTACCTTTCTATTAAATTGTATCGGATCCTGCAACATCGCAAAGTGACTGACCCCGCATAGTATCTCCAGTTTCGCGTTCGGGATTGTTTTGGCAATGCGTGACGTGTGATCGGCCCTGATAATTTCGTCGTGATCTCCATCGGAAACAGTGACCGGCATCTGCAGGTTTGCTAGTGCCCGCTTGGCGAAATTTGGCTCTCTTCGCCACATGGCGCGAAGACCGGCAACCAATTCCGGCCATTTCTCAGGATGTGGCGACAATTTCCGATACTCGCTCCTGCAGCGGACCGCGTATTCCGCAAAAACCCGGCTCCTCGCGCCGCCGGACTTTAATCCATCAAGGGTGACATTCGCGCCGAACGCAAACAGCCTGGTGACCCGTTCGGGCGTTGTCATCGCGAGCTGGAGTCCGGTGACAGCGCCGTCGCTCCATCCAATCACCGAGGCAGCGTCAATTTTGAGATGGTCCAGCAGGCCCGCCACGTCGTCCGCAAATTGGGCGTAGCCGAACGATTTGGACATGACCGGACTTCGCCCGTGACCGCGGGTATCCATAACGGTGACGAGATATTTCCCGGCGAGGTCCTTAACGAGGTGTCCCCAGTAGTTCGAACTTCCCAACCCTCCGTGAAGCAGCACAACCGGCGGGCCGCTGCCGTATTGCGCAAAGAAAATGCGCGTCCCGTTAATCTCTACAGTGTCGCTCCGCTCTGTAGCAGGGAGTTCCGGCGTCAGAGGCAACGTCAGCCATTTCGGGGGTACCCCAGCGGCGCCCGCTAATTTACTCTCTCCCCGCTCTTGAGCTGGACCAGCATTCGACTCATGAGACCGGCACAATGCAGACGTAACCCCAAACGCCGCTACGCCCGCCATCGCCTGTCTGCGCGAGACTTCTGTCATGGCACATTTATCGTGCTTATGGTTCGCATCGCACAAGCAAAAACGAACTCTTCCCGCGCGGCGACACGCGTAGAACATCCGGCGCTATTTTGGTATAGGTCCATGCCGTCCCCACGCGCTCTCCGGGGCCGGGCGGGTGATGGGAATGCAGCGTCACGCTGCTAATGCCGGGCCGGAGCTAGCACCGTGACGAACGGAAAAGCCTTCCGCACCGTTTCTGGCTGCAGCGGCACCTGAATATACTCGCCCTTACGCCAAAGCAGAATCTGGTCCGCGAAGGCCGTGCTGCCGAACCATCCATCCTGGCCGCCCAATAGAACAAAGTAATTCTCGTCCATGCCGGACAGGCTCGAAATGTGCCGCGCGTTGGAGCCGAGCCGGGCGGCATGGCTTCCGTAAACCAGCCCGTTCGCTGTTTTCATAACGGTCTCGCTGCCGCCCGACACCGGCAGATCGAAATAGCAGTACCGGCGCCCGGATGGCAGAGCCCCGAGCGGATGATCGAGGCGAAGACGGTGAATCTCGCCCCAGCTGCGTGCGCCCAGGTTTTTTGCCGTGCGTGCGAGTGCGCGCAGCACCAAAGGTCCAATGCGTGCCTCATCGGCGGCTTCGATGTCCGCCCGGATGAGATCGCGGAGTACCCAAGCCGCCGAGTAAGCCGCGATCGCCTCACGCGCGTAGAAAAGGCGGGCAAAGTGACAAAGCAGCAATTCGAAAGCCGCCGGCGCTTGCGCGCTGGCGTCATAGGCTCCGTCCCAGCTTTCGAGTAAGGACAAAACCTTGGCGCTCTCCGGGGAAAGCGCATTCGAGGATG
>JBKQIH010000202.1:0-19166 GCA_052148445.1 Rhodomicrobium sp. | reverse complement strand
CCGAGGCGGCGGAGGCGCTTCGCACTGGGCGCTGCGATATGGCGCTGGCGGGAGCTTCCAGCATCACCTTCCCCCAGGGCGGATATTTGCATGTCGAGGGGCACATCGCCTCGCGCGCGGGGCATTGCCGTACCTTCGACGCAGCGGCGGATGGCACCATCCTTGGCGACGGCGTTGGCGTTGTTCTGCTACGCCGCCTCGACGAGGCGCTGGCCGCAGGGGACACTGTGCTCGCGGTCATCAAGGGCTACGCCGTCAACAATGACGGCGCGCGACGTGCAGGATTCTCAGCGCCCGGTGTGAGCGGTCAGGCGGCAGCGATTTCGGCTGCTCTCGATATGGCGGAAGTCAGCGCCGCGAGCATCGGATATGTCGAGGCGCATGGCACAGCGACCCTCATCGGCGACCCCATCGAGGTGCGCGCGCTGACTCAGGCATTCGGCCGTGACACGGCCGCCACCGGCTTCTGCACCATCGGATCTGTGAAGCCCAATCTTGGGCACAGCAACATCGCCGCTGGCGTGGCCGGCTTCATGAAGACGGTGCTGATGCTGCAGCATCGCACCATTCCACCGCTCATCAACTTCACCCGGCCCAATCCCGAGCTGAAGCTCGAAGAAACGCCTTTCCGGATCGAGACCGGAGCCCGTCCGTGGAGCGTGGGGCCAAGCGAGCGGCGGAGGGCGGGCGTATCGAGCTTCGGCATCGGCGGCACAAACGCGCACATGGTTCTGGAGGAGGCACCCGGAGTGCCCCCGGAAGCCGCTGGGCCGGACATCGAAATCTTGCCGTTGTCCGCCAAGTCCAGCGCTGCCCTTGGCGCGATGTCGGAGCGGCTCGCAGCTCATTGCGCCGGAACTCCTCAAAGCGGTCTCGCGGCAATCGCGGCCACGCTGCAATTGGGGCGCGCAGCGCTTCCGTGGCGCCGGGCGGAAATCGCCGGCAGCCCAGATGAAGCCGCCGGGCGCTTCGCGACGCCGCGCGAGCCGAAAGCATGCGCACCGGGCGGCGGGCTCGTGCTCGTCTTCCCTGGCCAAGGCGCCCAGCTTTCGGGCCTCGATGCAGACTTCATGGCGCGCTGCCCGGCCTTCGCGCGCCGGTTCACCGAATGCGCCGGTCTGTTCCAGACCCATGCCGGCGTCGATCTGAACGGCTTATTCGATCCATCGGCGGCGGCCCAATTTATGGCCACCGCGCCGGGGCTCCAAGCCGCGCTATTCGCCACGGAATACGCACTTGGCGAAACGCTGATCGCGTTCGGATTGCGTCCTGAAGCGCTGGCGGGCCATAGCCTCGGGCAGATCGTAGCCGCCACAATCGGAGGGATGCTGACGCTGGAACAGGCTGTGCGCCTCGTCTCGGTGCGGGCGGCAGCGATGGAGGCGGCGCGCCCGGGAGCGATGCTTTCGCTCGCGGCGGCCTTATCGGAAGTCAAGCGCCTCCTCGACGGCCATCCAGGCACGGCAATCGCCGCCATCAACTCGCCGCGCGACGTTGTGATCTCCGGTGAGGAAGACGATATCGCCGCGTTCGAGCGGGCCGCAGCCAAGGCCGGGATCGCGAGCCGGCGCCTCGCCGTCTCGCGCGCGTTCCATTCGCCGATGATGGAGGACGCGGCGCGGCAGGTTGCACAGGCGGCAGCGGCCATGAGCTTTGCCCCTCCAAAAATTCCCGTGGCTTGCAACGTTACCGGCGGATGGCTCGGCGCCGATGCCATCGGAAACCCCGGCGAATATTGGAGCCGCCATATCCTCGCGCCGGTCGATTTTGCCGCAAACGCCGCCGCGCTCGTGGCGCTCAAGCCGGCGGCAATCGTCGAGGCAGGGCCGGGGCGCTCGCTGACGCGTCTTGTTGGCGAAGCGGCACGCGCCGGGCAGATGCCGGACCTCGCCATTCTATCCGCGATGCGGCACGCGGGAGGGAGTGGCGGCTCGGACTGGGAGGCGCTCTGCCGCTGCCTGGCGCGGATTTGGGAGCTGGGCTTGCCCATCCATTGGGACGCGATGCGCGAAGGCCGCACGAAACGCCGCACCGTGCTCCCAACCTATCCGTTCGAGCGGCGGCGCTGCTGGCCAGCCAACGACGTGGCGAAATCTCCTTCGCCAGAGAACGTGCCCTGCCCGCGTGAAACGAAACTGCCGCCAAAAGAGCGCTTTTATGTCCCGTCCTTCCGCCAAGTCAGCACGCCCCATTGGCCTAGTCCAGCTGCGGAGAGGGAGGCGGTTCACTGGCTGCTGCTTTGCGACACTTATGGGCCGCGCGGTGCTCTCGGCAAGGCCCTCGCAACTCGGCTGAGAGCCTTGGGAGATGAGGTTGAATGCCTCGAACGCGGTGCCAGCGAGGAGTTGAGCATGGCGCTCGAAGCGCTCGGCCGGCATCCAGGTCCGGCGCGCATCGTGTCGCTTTGGTCCTTGCCGGATGAAAAAAGTAAAGCGGACGCGTCTGGGCATGCCTGGGAGGCAACGCGGCTCGCTTCCATGCTTGCAAACCGGGGCGATACCCGCCCGCTCTAAGTTTTCGCCGTGTGCGAAAGCGCCTTCGCTTGCCCAGGCGGGCCAGCCAGCCTGGACCGCGCCGGAGCTATCGGCCCGCTTCTGGTGCTCGGACAGGAGCATCCCGCCACTGCCGTGCGCTTTATCGACGTCAGCCTGGAGGGCGCGTCCAATATGCGCGCGCTCGCCCGGCAAATTGCCGATGAATGCGCCGCCCCGGTGCCGCGCCGCGAGGCCGCCGTGATATTGCGCTCGGGGCGTTTTGTGGAGCGGTTCGATGCCTTGCCGCTTGGCGCCGCGCAGCGCGAGGGCGGGCGCCGTCTGCTTGCGGATGGACCGCATATCGTAACGGGAGGCCTCGGCCGGATCGGCCTCTGCCTCGGCAAGCATCTGGCGGAGCTGGGGGCCGATGTGGTGCTCACCTCACGCCGTCCGCCCGCCGATCGGCCGCCCGGCTTTGCTGCCGGCAAGATCGAAGTCCGGCAGCTCGACCTTACGAAGAGAGCGCAAATCGAGGCGCTGCTTTCGGATGTGGCGCGCCGCTACGGCCGCATCGGCGGGGTTTTCCACGCGGCGGGGCTCGCCGGATTGGCGGACCTTCGCGACACGGCAAAGTGCGCATTTGAGGCAGAGCTAGAGCCGAAGGTCTTGGGCAGCATCAATCTCAACGCGGCAATCCGCAAGGTCTCGGCGAATCGCCGCGTGACCCCCTCCTTCGTGATGACTTTCTCCTCGCTCGCCGCTGTGCTGGGCGGCCTTGGCATGGCGGCTTATGCGAGTGCCAACCGCATCATGGACGCGCTCGCGGCTTCCTATACCGCGCCAGCCAGTCTTGCCCGCCGCCGCGACACAGCAGAGGGTGCCGTTCCTTGGATATCGGTTCGCTGGGACGATTGGGATTTCGATTATGGCGAACGCCAGCTCGGCGCCTATGCCCAGACCCGGGCGGGCTTTTCGATGAGCCCGCAGGAAGGGCTTGAGGCCATCGAAGCGATCCTCGGCGAGCCCTCTTTGCGCGAGGTGCTGGTTTCGGCGACGCCGCTCGAACCGCGGCTTGCGCGCTGGGTCAACCGCGCCCCGATTGCCGCCCGCGCAGCGGCGGAGGCTGCGACGGCTGGAGAGCCAGGAGCCCCGGCCGGATTTTCGCCAGAGGAGGAGCGGGTGCGCGCGGCCTATGCCAAAGTGCTCGGTGGCTCGGAGCCGGGCCTCGACGCTAATTTCTTCGAGCTTGGCGGCGACAGTTTGCTTGCCACTCAGATCGTTCTTGAACTTGGCGCCGGCGCCGCTAGCCTGCGCGTCAGCGACGTTTTCGATCACCCGACGATCCGCAGACTCGCCGCCCGGCTCGCATCGCCACCCGCCCATTCTAACGAAAACCCCAATCGCAAAGCTTGAGGAGACACCCCATGAACGAACGGCCCGCGCCCCGCACCTTCGATCTCGACCGCACCTTGGCGCCTCTGCCCGTGCCAACGCTCGAAGAGACCTGCGAGCGCTATCTCGCGACCGTGGAGCCGCTGGAGGATGCGGAGGCCTTTGCGCGGACGAAGGCGGCCGTTGAGGAATTGAAAGCCGAGGGCGGACTTGGCCGGAAGCTACAGGCCGGGCTCGTGGAACGCGCTTCCAAGATGGATAATTGGCTCGGGGGCTGGTGGGAAGATTTCGCCTATCTCACCTATCAAGAACCGCTGATCGTCAACAGCTCGATCGGCATCTCGACCGACGCGCGCCATGCTCCCGGCAACCAGGCGATGCGCGCAGCGCAACTCACGGCGGGCACGCTCGACTTCTATCTCTCGATAGTGAACGAGACCATGCCGCCCGAGGTTCAGCGCGACGGCAGCGGCTTTGACATGTCGCTGTTGAAGCGGTTCTTCGCGACCAACCGTTTTCCGGGGCTGCACTCGGACCGCATCGTGACCTACGGCTTCGACGAGAGCCGGCACCTGCTCGCGATTCGCAAGGGGCATTATTACACCTTCGAGGCGATCTCGAAGGACGGCCAGCGGCTCTCCGAGGCCCAGCTGATGGCTCAGTTCCAGCGCATCATCGAAGCCGCGGACAACGCTCCCGCCGTTCCGCCCGTCGGCCTTTTGACCGCGAATGCGCGCAACGTCTGGGTGATCGAGCGCGACCGGCTTGCACAGAACGAGGGTAACCGCGCCAATCTCAATAGCATCGACCGCGCGCTGTTCCTCGTCTATCTCGACGACGGCCATCACGAGAGCTTCGAGGCGCTGGCGCGGGCCGGGCTTTATGGCTCGAAGGGCGATCGCTGGTACGACAAGAGCTTCGGCCTCGTCGTGGATGCGGACGGCCGCTTCACCTTGCACGGCGAGCATTCGCCGGTCGATGCTGGGGCGTGGGTGCCACTGATCGAGGCCATTGGGGGTCCCGGCGCACCGGCGCAGGATAAACCCGTAGGCTTCTTGCCCTCGCCGGCGGAGCTGCGATGGAACCTCGATGCTGGGACGCTTGAGGCCATTGAAGCCGCTGGAGCCGTCTATGATCGCCTCACCGGCGATCTCGATCTCAAGGTCCTCCATTTCGACGCCTTCGGCAAAGAACTGATCAAGACCTTCAAAACCGGCCCGGACCCCTTCGTGCAAATGTCCTACATGCTGGCCTATTGGAGGCTTTACGGCCGGCTGCCGAAGACCTACGAGGCGGCCTCGACGCGCATGTTCCGCGGCGGGCGCACCGAGACCATCCGCACGGCCTCGCCGCAGGCGCTCGCCTTCGTGAAAGCGATGGACGGCGCGGCTGTGAGCGATGCCGCCAAGATGGAGCTGCTCCGCGCCGCTTTCACCGAGCACGGTAAGCGCGGCAAGGACGCCTCCGCCGGCCAAGGCGTGGACCGGCATCTTCTCGGCTTGCGGCTCATCGCGGCTGAGATGGGCATCATGGAGCTGCCCGCGCTCTTCAGCGAGGAGGTCTATAAGCGCGGCTGGGAGCTATCGACGGCGCAGCTGCCGATGAAAACCGGCTTCGTGAACCATTTCGGCCCGGTTTGCCCGGACGGCTACGGCATCGGCTACATCATCAAGGACGATCATATCAACTTCAACATCACGAGCTTCCGCTCGCACCCGCACACCGATAGCAGCCGCTTCTCCGAAGCGGTGGGCCAGGCGCTGCAGGATGTCCGCGCACTCGGCGAGCGGGCGGCATCCGCGGGGTGAAACTGGGATCGAAGGTCCCCCCTCACCCTGTCCCTCTCCCCGTTGGGGCGAGGGAACGCCTGCAATTCCATCTTCGCCTTGGAAGCGCGTCGCAGTCTGCCCCCTCTCCCCCGGGGAGCGGGCTGGGGTGGGGGCTTCTAACGATCACGGCTAACCCGCTTCACCTAACGAACCGGCTTGGCAGCGCGGGCCCTGCGCGTTATGCATGGCCGAACCAATTTGAGGCGGCGACCATGACACTCCTGCGCATTGAAACCACTCCAATTCCCGGCATGAAGCCCGGCACCAGCGGCCTGCGCAAGAAGGTTACCGAGTTCGCGGCAGGCCATTACCTTGCGAACTTCGTACAATCGGCGTTCAACGCGGTGCGGCCCGCGGAGGGTTTCGGGGGCCTCACACTGGTGGTGGGCGGCGACGGGCGCTACTACAATGCGGAAGCGATCCAGACCGTGATCCGCATCGCTGCGGCTAACGGCTTTTCGCGCGCGCTGGTGGGCGCCGGCGGCATCCTGTCCACCCCAGCCGCGTCGTGTGTCATCCGCAAGCATAAGGCCTTCGGCGGCCTGATCCTTTCGGCGAGCCACAACCCCGGCGGACCGGACGGCGATTTCGGTATCAAATTCAACGCCGCGAACGGCGGCCCGGCGCCGGAGAAGATCACGGATGCGATCTACGCCGAGTCGCTGAAAATCGCCGAAATCCTGAGCCTCGACACGCCCGATATCGACCTCGGCCGCATCGCCAGCCACCGCGTGGGCGAGATGGACGTCGAGGTGATCGACCCCGTTGCCGATTACGTCGAGCTGATGCGCGAGATCTTCGATTTTCCGGCGCTGCGGGCGGCCATTGCTGGCGGACTGCGGCTCGCCTTCGACGCGATGCACGCCGTGACCGGACCCTATGCGCACGCGATTTTCGAGCGCGAACTCGGTGCGGCCCCCGGCACGGTGCGCAACGGCACGCCGCTGCCCGATTTCGGGGGCCACCACCCGGACCCCAATCTCGTGCACGCCAAGGAGCTGCTCGATCTGATGATGGGCCCCGATGCGCCGGACCTCGGCGCGGCCTCCGATGGCGACGGCGACCGCAACCTCATTATCGGCCGCGGCATCTTCATCCCGCCATCGGACTCGCTGGCGATGCTTGCCGCAAACGCCCAACTGGCCCCGGCCTACCGGGCGGGTATTGCGGGCGTGGCGCGCTCGATGCCCACGAGCGGAGCCGTTGACCGCGTCGCTGCCAAGCTCGGCGTGCCCTGCTTCGAGACGCCAACCGGCTGGAAGTTCTTCGGCAATTTGCTCGACGCCGGGCGCATCACGCTGTGCGGCGAGGAGAGCGCGGGCACAGGCAGCAACCATGTGCGCGAGAAGGACGGCGTGTGGGCGGTGCTGCTCTGGCTGAGCGTGCTCGCGGAACGCAGGCTAAGCGTTGAGGAGATCGCGCGCGAGCACTGGGCGGACTACGGGCGCAACTACTATACGCGGCACGACTATGAGGGCCTCGACACCCCCGCCGCAAACGCGCTGATGCAGGCGCTGAACGCGCGGCTCGAAGGCCTTGCCGGTACCACGTTGAGCGGCCGCGTTGTCGCTCAAGCGGACGATTTCAGCTATACAGATCCGGTGGACGGCAGCGTGTCGAAGAACCAGGGCCTGCGCATTATCTTCGAGGATGGCGCGCGGATCGTCTACCGTTTGTCGGGCACCGGCACCACTGGCGCGACGCTGCGCGTGTATATCGAGCGCTACGAGGCGGACCCGGCGCTGCTGGCGCAGGATACGCAGGCCGCGCTGGCGGATTTGATCGCAACGGCAAGGGACCTCGCCCGCCTCCACGAGTTCACCGGGCGCACGCAGCCGGACGTGATAACCTGATGACGATTTAAGCCCTGCCCTCACCGGACACACATTGAAATGCCTCAGAAGAAACCGCCTAATTTATATCCGTGGCATCGCAAAACAGAATTGGCCTTTCCCGACTGGCTCAGAGTCTCATCTGGATTTTCCGTAAAAGACCCGAGCAGTCTGATGGACATTGACGCGGCGATTCAAGAAGGTTTCGCTTGCGATCAGCATGACCGGCACGAAGCAATATCCTGCGCCTCAATCGTGCCGTGCTTGTTTTTCCCGGCCGGGCCATTTATCCAAGGACCAAACCGCTGACCTGAGCCACGAAGACCGGGCGGCTCCCGCGAAACGGCCTTGGCAGCGCGCCGGCGCCAAGCTATGCAAGTCTGGACCAAAGCCGGAGCCAACATGACCGCCCACGACCGTCCCGCGCTCCCAGCGCCCCGCACCGATCTTAAGCCCAACACGGCCGATTTCGAGCGGCTGCCCTTCGTGAAGCCCACGGGCTTTCGCGAATACGACGCGCGCTGGCTGTTCCCCCAGGAGGTCAACCTGATGGGCATGCAGACCATCGGCATGGGGCTGGCCACGCTGATGCGCGAACGCGGCGTGCCGGTGCGCATCGTCACGGGCCACGATTACCGCTCCTATTCGTCGAGCATCAAGACCGCGCTCATTGCTGGCATGCTGGCGGGCGGGACCGAGGTGCACGATATCGGGCTGGCGCTGTCGCCCACGGCCTATTTCGCGCAATTCGATTTGCAAGTCGAAGGCGTGGCGATGGTGACCGCGAGCCATAACGACAATGGCTGGACTGGCATCAAGATGGGCATGGGCCGGCCGCTCACATTCGGGCCGGACGACATGACCGCGCTGAAACACATCGTGCTCGAAGGCCGCTACCATACGCATCCCGGCGGCGCGTATTATTTTCACGCCGGTCTCGCCCAGCGCTACATGGACGATCTTGCGAATCGCGCGCCCTTTAAGCGCAAGCTCAAGGCCGTGGTCGCCTGCGGAAACGGCACGGCCGGCGCGTTTGCGCCGCAGGTACTGGAACAGCTTGGGCTGGAGATCGTGCCGCTCAATATCGATCTCGATTACAATTTCCCGGCCCATAATCCGAACCCGGAAGATCTCAAGATGCTGCACGCGGTTTGCGACGCGGTGAAAGCGAGCGGCGCCGATGTGGGGCTCGCCTTCGACGGCGACGGCGACCGCTGCGGTGTCGTCGATAACGAAGGCAACGAGATTTTCGCCGACAAGGTAGGCGTGCTGCTCGCGCGCGATTTCTCCGCCAGCCACGCCAACGCGCATTTTGTGGTGGACGTGAAATCGACGGGGCTCTTCACCACCGATCCGGTGCTGCAGCGGAACGGCGCACACACGGTCTATTGGAAAACCGGCCACTCCTACATCAAGCGCTATAGCCACGAGACGGGCGCGCTCGCCGGCTTCGAAAAGTCGGGGCACTTCTTCTTCAATCCGCCGCTCGGGCGCGGTTACGATGACGGGCTCGTCGCGGCCATAGCGGTTTGCGACATGCTCTCGCACAACCCCGGAAAAACCATGGCGGATCTGCATCGCGATCTGCCCAAGACCTGGCAATCGCCGACCATGGCGCCCCATTGCGGCGACGAGATCAAATACGGCGTGGTGGACCGCGTGATCGCGCATTTCAAGGGCGTCGCGGAGCGCGGCGGGAAGCTGGCCGGCCAGAGCATTCGCGATGTCATCACGGTGAACGGCATCCGTATCGTGCTTGAGGATGGCACATGGGGGCTCGTGCGCGCTTCCTCCAATAAGCCGGAGCTGATTGTAGTGGTCGAAAGCCCGGTGTCGGAAGCCAATATGCGCGCGATTTTCGCCGAGCTCGACGCGCATCTCAGCACCTACCCAGAGGTGGGCGCGTACAATCAGAAGATTTGAGGCTAGAGATGATCCGGGCAACCCTGGTTTCGCTCGCATTCGCCATGGCGGGCGCGGCAGGGCCGTGCACCGCAAACGATACGTCCGCCGGGCTCGATGCAGGCGGCCTCGTGTTTCTGAAAAGCGAGGTCATCCAGATCGAATCGGAGGTCCTGACCATCTCGCCCGAAATTGTCGAGATCGACTATGTTTTCGCCAATCCCTCGGCGGTGGACGTTACCACAATTGTCGCCTTCCCGCTGCCCGATCTCAATCTCGCCGCCATGTGGCACTCGCCGTCCAGCATCCCTTTCCGGGGCCGGCAGAATTTCGTCGGCTTCAGAACGTGGGTGGACGGAAAGGAGATTAAACTAAACAGCGAAGTGCATGCGATCCTCGATGACGGCCGCGACATCGCCAAAGACCTGCAAAGCTTGGGCGTTAATATTTTTACCGAGCAGGACGCTATCAAGCCGGAGACCAGGAGCCAGCTGCTCAAGCTCGGCGCGCTTGTGGACGGCGGCTATGACGATATATTCCCGGTTTGGACCGCAAAGACCTCCTATTACTGGACGCAAACCTTTCCCGCCGGGAAGGATCTGCACATCCACCATCGCTACAGCGCCGGCGCTCTTGAACGCCTCACACGCGACCGCGAAGAGGAGTGGTGCACCGATGACGCCTACAAGGCGGCTTTCGCAAAATTGCCGCAAGAGGAAACGGGCTATGTTCGCGGTAAAGCGGTCCGCTATGTGTTGAAGACAGGAGCGAATTGGGCGGGGCCCATCGGAGACTTCACTTTAAAGCTCGACAAGGCTGCCGCCGCGCTTGTTTCTACTTGCCCCATTCCGGGCCTAACCCTAACGCGGCAAGGCAACGCTTTTGTGGCTCACGCGGAAAAGTTTACCCCTAAGGGCGATCTCGATGTTCTTTTCGCCTTCGCCCATCGGTAGCGATAACCGCCTTTGGCGGTTCCGGGATGGCGAGGGTTGGCAGCGCTGCTGTTCGCGCCGCGCGCGGGGTCACTCAGGTTTGGTATGGCCGGCAGAGGCGCCGGGGTGCCGAACCAATTGTCTAGGCGCTGCGGCGGGAAACCCAAGTCACGATGTCGCGCACCACTTGCTGGAAGGCACCGTTCAACGCTTGAATACCCGCACCGGGGTCTTGGCTGCCCGCTGCCTGGCGCGCCTGAAACCTTTTCGTGGTCACAACGGCGTTGTTGCGTTCATCGACCAGCTTGACATAGACGTCGATAACGGCTTCGGAGCCGCCGGCTGCCGTTTCAACCTGAAAGTCGCGGATCTCGACTGCAAGCGACAGGTCGCCCGAAACCCGGTCCTGGTTTGTCAGCACCGCGCGGAACGCTCCCGAATTCGCGAGCGATTCGACGAGCCTCGCTTGGAATAGGCGCGGCAATCGGTCACCCCAGGCGACGCCGGAGAAATAGGCGACGCGTCCATTGGCGCTCTTGACGAGGATTTCCTCGGTATCGATAGTTTTCACCGCGACGGGAGGCGAAATCATAAGCTGTACGGTGCGCGCGCCCCGGGCCTTTTCCATGGGGGGCGCCTGCAAGTCGTAAGTCGCAGGAGCGGACGCGCCGAACAAGCCCGAGCAGCCGCCTAGCATGCTCGCAGTCGCAATCGCGGCTATCGCTCGTGTCAGCTGCATCGATGATCCCAGATTTGCCCGTCCCTATGGGTATCAAATTCATAGCGAACAGACAAACACATAGCGACAGTTTCGCGCATGCCTAGTACTTCGGCGATTGTTGCCCGCCGAGCAAAAATCCGCTCGGATTTCGTTCGACTTTTTGCACTACGCGATCGAGGCTGTCGGCTAAGCGCCTGCTATCCTTCATTAAAAGTTCGAACTCGCGCAGCGAGCGCTCCGCTTGCAAGGTTAGCTCGGCCGACCGGTCGCCGAGAGATTTATCCAGTTTCTCGGCAAGCTGGCGAAAAGATGTTGCCGCCTGTTGCACCTGCGACACAACCGAACCGGGGTTGTCGGAAGCAGCGCCGGCCACGCGGTCGACCGCCGCGTCGATCTTAACGGCGATTCCATTCAGCCGCTCGGAGAGTGACCGTAAATCCTTGAGGGTCGCGGCGACGTCATCCTTGCGCTCGGCAAGCGTGGTTGTGAATAACTCGACATTCGCGATCGTGCGATGCAGCGAGTCTTCGTTATTCGCAACGAGATCGTTAAGCCGTGTCATCAGGGCGTTGGCTTGGCCCGCTGCATCCGAAACGCCGGCAAGAAGCCCGCTTGCGGCAGCATCGGCGTAAATCACCGGATATTTCTCGTTTGGCTTGGCCTCGAGCATTGGGGCGTCCGGGGAGCCGGCTGTGATTTCCAAAGCGAGGAAGCCCGCAAGGCCTTGCTGCGAGATCCGGGCTCTGGAGTTGGTGCGAACCGGCGTGTCATTGCGTACCGATATAAGCACACGGACCTTGCGTGTATCTTCAGGCACAAGTTCAATTGTGCGCACCGCCCCGAAGCGAATGCCGTTGAAGTGCACGGGCGAGGCTTCGGTCAAGCCCTGAACCGAGCCCTGGAAGATCACATAATAGTTCTTCCCCTGCGGACCGGACGCGTCGTTTCCCATCCAATAGATAAAGCCTAGAAGCAGCCCGAGAACGCCCAGCACAAAGGCGCCGATGATGAGGTAGTTAGCCCTAGTTTCCATATGCTATGACGCCTTTGCGATAAGCCGCGCCCGTTCGCCGCAGAAATAGCTGCGCACCCACGGATGTCCTGGATTTTGCACAAGGTCTGCCGGTGAGCCCTCGCGCACGATATGCTTGTCGGCGAGCACCGCCACCCGGTCGCACACCGCGAAGATGCTGTCGAGGTCGTGCGTAATCATGTAGACCGTCAGGCCGAGGGTATGCTGCAAATTGCGGATGAGCCGGTCGAAAGCCGCAGCGCCGATGGGATCGAGCCCCGATGTCGGCTCGTCCAAGAACACAATGTCGGGATCGAGTGCCAGCGCTCGCGCCAGCCCTGCCCGCTTGCGCATCCCGCCCGATAGCTCGGAGGGAAACTTGCCGGCCGCCGTTGCGGGGAGGCCAACCATGGCGATTTTCAGCCGCGCAAGCTCGTCCATGGCCTTCTTCGGCAGTTTCAAGTGCTCGCGCATCGGAACCTGGACATTCTGCAGGACCGTGAGCGAGGAGAAAAGCGCGCCATCCTGAAAAAGCACACCCCAGCGGCGTTCAAGGTCCGTGCGCTCCCCGCCGTTGAGGGTCTTAAGATCTTTTCCTAGTATCTCGATGCTTCCCGATTCGAATGGCAGGAGACCGAGCACGGTGCGCAAGAGCACCGATTTGCCGGCGCCCGAACCTCCGGCAACCGCGAGGACTTCGCCGCGAAACACATCGAGGTTCAGGTTCTCGAAGATAAGCTGGGAACCGAAATGCTTCGTGAGGCCCCGAAGCCTCATAGCATATTTCCCAGAGCTGCCTTTGCCCGCGGAAACAGGTGGCTGGTTTGCCTCGGCCGTCATGTCTAAAACCCGCTCGCGGACAGAAAGATTGCGAAGACGCCGTCGAGCACAAGCACAAGGAAAATGGCTTTCACAACGGCGGCCGTAACTTGCGTACCTACGGATTCGGCGCTGCCCTCGGCCCTAAGCCCCTCCAAGCAGCCCACAAGCCCGATGACTAGCGCCGCGAAGGGCGCCTTGATGAGTCCAACGTAGAGATGCTTGGCACTGACCGCGGCGTTGAGCCTTTCAAGGAAAATCGGCGTCTCAAGCGACAGATAGAACTTTGCCATGATGGCCCCACCCACCAAGCACGCGATGTCCGCGACGAAAACGAGGAGCGGCAAGACCACAATCAGCGCGAGAACGCGCGGTAAGACCAGCGTTTCGATCGGGTCGATCCCGAGCGTGCGCATGGCGTCGATCTCCTCGCGCATTTTCATGGTGCCGATTTGGGCCGTGAAGGCCGAGGCCGACCTGCCGGCCACCATGACCGCGGCGAGCATCACGCCGACCTCCCGCAGCGTCAGGATGCCGAGCATGTCGATGGCCAAGGCCTCAGCGCCGAAGGTGCGAAGCTGCTGCGCGCCTTGCTGCATGATGACGCCGCCCAGCAGAATGCAAACGAGCGAGACGATGGGCACCGCGGTGAGACCCGTCATCTGGATCTGATGGACGAACGCCGTGCCGCGGAATTTGGACGGCCTCGCAATCACCCGCCCTAATGCCGCGGCGGTCTCGCCCAGAAACATCGTGAGGCTGACCGTGTCGCGGGCTATTGCCGTGAGCACCGAAACAAAGCTCCCGATGAAATCGGCGATGGGCGCGCGGTGCAGAGTGACGGGCTCTGCTGCCGATGCGGCGCGCGCGACTTCATCGAGCAGGATTTCATGCTCGGGACGCACATTGATGAACCCGGACGCAACGCCGCCCGCGCCATCGCGGAGGCTGACGAGTGCCAGCGCGCCGGCCGTATCGAGCATATTCAGCCCGGCAAGGTCGATTTCGGGCGCTTGCCTTCCGTTTGGAATTTGGCCTACCCCCCGAAGCGCGCTGTAAACATATTCGAGCGACGCGAGCGTCCAATTCCCCGACACAGCGATGCGCATGGCTTCGCCCTCCGGAACGATCCGGCAGCCTGGGCGGTAGTCTGGAACAGCATCGCGGTTGAGCATTGAGAGAGCCGGTGGACGTTTCTTCTAAGCCATAGCCTTGATCGAGGCCGGAGTCCAAGGACCTTTAGAGGTAAAAAAGTGACCGGATCGCGGCTGCGGGAAGGAAGGGCCGGCAAAGATTTATAAAGGTTTGGATGCTAAATGTTGCTTACCAAGTTTTCAAGCACCGGCGGCGGGCATGACATCCATTTCAATGACATCAATCCCGGACGCCGATTACTGCGCCATCGAGGATGCGCTCCAATCGACCGAAAAGGGCCGGCGCTTCCTGCGAGCCTATGTCGATCGCAATCGCAGTCTCGAATCGCGCAGGCTTTTGCGCTCGATCGCGCGGCTGCATCGTGCGGCGCTCGGAACCCCAGGGCAGAATGCGGAAGTTTGCCGGGATTTAGTTTCGGTGCTGAAGTACGTCGCAAAACATCGGCGGACGGCCGCCGGATACGTCGACCCGGCGGCGCGGTCCGGTGTGCTTACGTGTGCTTTGGAAGAGACCGAGGCGTGCCTCATTGCTCTTGTCGAGTCGCTTGAGGAGCGAGCCTTCGAGACGCTTGGCGAGGGTGTCTCCATATCCCGTTTCGAAATGGCCGATGAGACCTATTCCGTGGCGCGCGCTGCCAGGCTCTTTGGAGAACTCTCGTCTTTTTTCTCGAACGACCCGCGGTAAGCCCTCAAGCCGCACATGAGAACGGTTCAGGGGTGCGCTTGTTTTCCGCCGTGTCTTGGCCCCCTTTCAGCCACCCCTCCAAGAAGCGGCACGTCCAAGCTCTTAATTTGGCGCCGTGGACTATATGCCCTTTCACGTGATCGGCGGGTGGCTGCGCGCAAGGCGGCGAAAGCCGGGCGGCGCCGTGCACAATCCAGCGGTGGATCATGGCGAGGGTGATTTCGGGGTGGAATTGGACGCCGAAAGCGCACGGCCCGTAGCGAAACGCCTGGTTCTCAAACACATCGCCCTCGGCCAAATACACCGAGCCGGAGGAAAGTGTAAACCCCTCCTGGTGCCAATGATACACGTGGCTTGGCCAGGGACCGAGTGCATGGGCCTCATCGCGCGGCCGGATCGGCTCGTAGCCGGCTTCGTAGCAGCCCGAGCGATGACCTTTAACCTCGCCGCCGAGATTCTTCGCAAGCATTTGCGCGCCAAGGCAAATTCCGAGGAAAGGCTTGTTCTCCGATAAGGGAACGCCGATCCAATCGATCTCTTGCTTGATGTAACCGTCCGGATCGTTTGCGCTCATGGGACCGCCGAACACGATTGCGCCCGCATGCCCGTGCAGGGACGCCGGAAGCGCATCGCCGAAGCGCGGCCTGCGGATATCGAGGGGGACGCCGTTCGCCCTCAAATATTGTCCGATGGCTCCTGGCTCGGACTCGAGGCGGTGCAGGACAATGAGAACCGGTTTTTTTGAAGTGGTGCTTTGCATCGAATGTCAGTGGGATTAGGGGGTCCCATCCCCTCTGGAGTTAGCCCTTGTATCGCGACCGGAACCTATGCCAGAAGCGGCGGCGCACAGGAAGCGCTTAAAGTTTAAGGTCGAGAGCTTGCCTCATGCTGTGCCGCGGCCAATGTAGCGGCGGAGGCCGGTTGTGCTGAGGTGCGCTTATGCGGCAGGCTTTTCCGCGTGCTGGAGTTTCGATTGCTGTATTCCGCGAGGATGATGTCCTTCTCGTTCAGCGGGGGAAAGGCGCGTTCAAAGAGGTCTGGTCGCTGCCGGGCGGCGCGATTGAATTGGGCGAGACGGCGATTGCGGCCGCCCGCCGCGAGCTTGTGGAAGAGACGGGATTGCTTGCCTCGGACCTCACTTTAGGCGATGTTGCGGACGCCATTCTCTTGGATTCCGGGGGAGCGGTTCAGACACATTACACGATTGCCGTCTATGGAACGGACCGGGTTACGGGCACGCTAATGCCGGGTTCTGATGCGTTGGATGCCGGCTGGTTCGATCGTGCGGCCAGGATGCGCCTCCAGCGGACTCCAGGCCTGGAAGCGGCAATCGAAATGACAAAACGGGCCTTGGACAAGGGCAAGCGATGAGTTTAGGCCGAACGCGAAATGCAAAGGCGGCAATTTATGCGGGCGTAGCGCTCGCGCTGATGGCTGCGGGCGCAAGCCCCGTGCCGGCGCAAACCTCCGCCGTGCCGAAAACGCCACCCGCGGCCGCTCCGCAAAAGCCAGCCGGCGGCGACGATCGCCCATACGATACGCAGCTGTTCCGGCTCGCGGAAATTTTGGGCACCTTGCATTATCTGCGCGAGCTATGCGGTGCAAGTGAAGGACAGGCCTGGCGCGAGCACATGCGCGAGCTCGTTGCAGCCGAAGGCACGAGCACGCTTCGTCGCGCGAAGCTCGTCGAAAGCTTCAACCGCGGTTATCGCGACTATTCCCGGACCTACCGCACGTGCACGCAGCCCGCGCTCGTTGCGATCCAGCGCTTCATGGATCAGGCTTCGGGGATCTCGGATGGCCTCCTTGCCAACGATAAATAGCCGCGCGCCGGACTCTGCCGCGGCCAAGATAGCATAGCGTTCGTGTGCTCGGGATTTTCGCGCGGATATCCCGGATGAATGGCGTGCTTCCCAGTTAAGATCCGATGCTTTAAGGAGGCGGGATGCTGCTTCGCCGATCAAGGCCGGACATTTTTTTTTCGGGCGCGCTTGTGCTTTTTTTTAGCGCCGCCGGCTTCGCGCAAAGCGGCGTCCACGCTCAGAACCGCCAGCGCTCCCTACGACAGGGCGCACCGCAAAATTGCCAATTGCAGCCCGGCGGACAAAGCACTGTGCTTGCTGTGGCGGGGCCGCAAACCTTGCGTCTCGCCGATGGCCGCTTCGTCCGCCTCACCGAAATCTTGGTGCCCGCGCCGGCATTGGCAGGGTTCGATCCATCGTCGGCGGCGTCGGCCTACTTGCGCAACATCGCGGTTGGCCGGAAGGTTGAAGTCAAGTTTGGGGGCACGCAAAGAGATCGCTATGGCGTTTACGCCGCGCATGTCTACGTTGCAAGCGATCCGCCCGTTTGGCTACAAGAGGGGCTGGTTAGTTCTGGCTTTGCAGAGGTCTACCCTCAAGCTGACAACCACGCTTGCGCGCAGCAGTTGCTGCCGTCGGAGGCCGCGGCCCGCAACGATAAGCGCGGCCATTGGGGCCTTGCCTATTTCAAGGTGCTGCAGGCGCGCGATCCGCGCTCGATCCTCAACTTGGTGCAAACTTACCAGATTGTCGAAGGGACAGCCGATCGCGCTTCTGAAAGCGGCGGGCGAATCACGCTTCACTTCGGCGCAGCGAACAAATTCGAGTTCACCGCAATCGTGGAACCCGCGGCTAAGAAACGGTTTGCCGATAAAAAAAGCCCTGAGGACTGGACAGGGCTGGCGCTTCGCTTGCGCGGCTGGGTCGATAGAAAGCGCGGCCCACTCCTGTCAATCGCTCAAGCCGAGCAGATTGAATTTCTTACGGAAGCGCCGCCCGTCCCCGTCTCAGAGGCGAAAGAGGCGCGTTAGTGCCGCGCCTCCGGCTCTGCTGGGCATTTAGGCAGCGGCCTTATTTTCTCCGTCCGGCACTGCGGGGGCTTCAGCCTGTTTACGCTGCATGCGCCCGCCCTTGGTCAGGGCCTCGGCCACCTTTTGAATCGCAATCGACTCGTCAACATCCTGAGCCGCGGCGATCTCGCGGGCCATGCGGTCCAAAGCCGCCTCGTAAAGTTGGCGTTCGGAGTAAGATTGCTCGGGCTGGGTGTCGGAGCGATAAAGGTCTCGGACCACTTCGGCAATGGTAATGAGATCGCCCGAATTGATCTTCGCCTCGTATTCCTGCGCACGCCGGCTCCACATCGTGCGCTTTACCCGCGCCCGTCCGCGGAGCGTATCGAGGGCGCGTAGCATGACCGATTCGTCCGAGAGTTTACGCATCCCGGCGCTTTGGGTTTTCGATGTCGGAACGCGTAACGTCATCTTGTCTTTTTCAAAATTGATGACGAAAAGCTCAAGTTTACACCCTGCGATCTCCTGCTCCTCGATCGCAACAATACGCCCCACGCCGTGCGTCGGATAGACCACGTACTCGTTGGTCTCGAAGCCGAAGCGCTGTTGACAATTGTTCTTTTCGGGCATACTCGCTCTCACTCTTCGTTGACTTGGTTAGATGCTGCTCATCTCAATTTGCTGTAGCTCGCGCGCCGCATGGGTTGCTGAAAGTCAATTAATCTCTTTCGCCCTGCCGGGCTGGTTACAAGCCATGCTTTAATGATCTTCGTGCAGGTTATTGCACCTGCAATTTGGTCCTTGCCGTAGCGGTAGACTCAACTTTCGCGCGTGAAGCCAGCTTCACTTGGGTAAATATTATCAAAATGCGCCGATTTTGAGAAGGTTGTAAAAGGGTTAACGCACTCAAATTTGGGGATTAAGCGTTGATTCTTATCGGTAGTGTTAACAGAGCAACGGTTAGCGCGGTTAAGTTGTACGTACCACATTGTGAACCTTCACGCGAAAACCGGGCGCCGGGCGTTCCAGCAACACGCTGCGCCTGAATCGATAGACCCGCGCCGGACGGCCGCCCGTACGCGCCGCCACGCCTCCCGCCGGTTCGACGAGACCGGCGTTTTCTACGAGCCGCCGAAAGTTTTGCTTGTGGAGATAGCTCCCAAGGATAGCTTCTACCACACGTTGGAGGTCGAATAAAGTGAAGGTTTCGGGCATCAGTTCAAAAATTACCGGCCGGTACTTGAGCTTACCGCGCAGCCTGCTCATGGCTGTGGCGAGAATGCGGCGGTGATCGAACAGCATCGGCAGGCCCAGCGCCGGCAGCCCGGCCCAATCCTTCGCCGCTGCCCGGCCGTCGCGCGCCGCCTCGCCAACGAGCCCAGCCTCGTACAGCAGCTCGTAACGCTCGAGCACCCTCTCGTCGTCCCACGGCACCGACTGGCCGAACAGCATATGAAAGCGATCCATGCGCGCAAGCGGCCGGCGCGGCGCGCACGGAGCCTCTGGCCGGCTCGCCCAAGCCTCGAGGCGCGGCTCGATCTCCCCGCTCAAGATCGCCGGTTTACCGTCCCGCCAATCCTCCCATGGGAAATGCGCGTACCA
>JBKQIH010000201.1:0-22590 GCA_052148445.1 Rhodomicrobium sp. | reverse complement strand
CCGTTTCCCGGATTTATCGAGCCCTGTCTCGCGCAGCTGGCGATGAGGCCGCCCGAGGGGGAAGCCTGGCTGCATGAAATCAAGTTCGATGGCTACCGTCTCATCGCCATGAAGCATAACGGCCGCGTCCAACTCATGACGCGAAGCGGCCTCGATTGGACCGGGCGCTTTCAAGGGATCGCGGCGGCATTCAAGAACATTCCGGCGCAATCGGTCATCGCCGATGGCGAAGTTGTGGTGGAAGATGAAAACGGCGTTTCGAGTTTTCAGGCGCTGCAAGAGGCTCTGCCGGAGGGCCCGGGCGCTGCGCCGCCAGTTCTTTACGCCTTCGATTTGCTCTATCTCGACGGCTTCGACCTTCGCAAAGCCACGCTCGACCGCCGGAAGGAGGCGCTGGCCCGTCTGCTGGCCGGCACCGCGAGCCCATCCTTGCGATTCTCGGAGCACATGATCGCTGAGGGTGCGGCCATGTTCGAGCACGCCTGCCGCCTCGGCCTCGAAGGCATCGTCAGCAAGCGGCGAAGCCAGCCCTACCGCTCCGGCCGCCATGGCGATTGGGTCAAGTGCAAGTGCACGCATCGCGAGGAATTCGTTATCGGCGGCTACGTGCCCTCCACCGCGTCGCGCGGTGCCGTAGGTTCGCTGGCGCTGGGCTATTTCGAAAACGGCAAGCTGATTTATGTAGGGAGAGCCGGAACGGGCTTCACCCAGAAGTCGGCGCAAAGGCTTCATGAACGGCTGCAAAAGCTGCGCACGACGCAGCAGCCATTCGCCAATGCGCTCAGCACCGCGGAACGGCGGGGTCTTTTGTTTGCCGAACCTCTTTTGGTCTGCGAAGCCGAGTTCCGCGGCTGGACGCATGACCGCCGTTTGCGCCAAGCTGCATTCAAAGGCCTGCGCGAGGACAAGCCGGCTTCCGAAGTGCGGCTAGAATTGCCCAATTTGGAAGCGCAATCGGACCCGTCTCCGGAGAAAAAGGAGCTTCGCGCGATGAAGCCTTCAACCAGCGGCACAGCGGAATTTGCCGGCGTGACCCTCACCCACCCGGACCGGCTGCTCTGGAAAGCCCAGGGAATCTCAAAACTCGGGCTCGCCCAATATTATGCCGAAACCGCCGATTACATTCTTCCGCATATCGCCGGACGCCCTCTGGCGCTCGTGCGCTGCCCCGATGGCAGCGATGGCCCTTGTTTCTTCCAGAAACATTCGTTTGCAGGTCTCACGGACGCTGTGGAGATCGTCCGCGCGGGGAAGACGCAAGGCGAAGAAGAAGCCATCGTCATCAACGATCTTCGCGGCCTGATCACTCTCGTTCAGGCCAGCGTCTTGGAGATTCACCCCTGGGGGGCGCGCATCGAGGACCTTGAGCGGCCGGACCGCCTCATCTTCGATCTCGATCCGGCCCCGGATGTCGAGTGGAACGCGGTGATCGAGGGAGCGAATGAAGTCCGGCGCCGTCTTAAGGATGCCGGCATAAAAAGTTATGTGAAAACGTCGGGCGGCAAAGGCTTGCATATCGTTTCGCCGCTGACACCGTCCGCCGGGTGGAATGAGCTGAAGGAGTTCGCACGAAGCATTGCGCTTGCCATGGAGGCGGATGAGCCGTCCCGATATGTCGCGGCGATGGCGAAGAAGGCTAGGCGCGGCAAAATCTTCGTCGATTATTTGCGCAATGCGCGAGGTGCAACGGCGGTGGCCCCGTACTCGACGCGGGCGAAGCCTGGCGCCCCCGTTTCAACCCCGGTTCGCTGGGACGAACTCGGACCGGAACTTGTATCCACCCGGTTCAACGCCGCAAATCTCGGGCGCCGCCTCGCCCGCCTCAAATCGGATCCCTGGGAAGGCTTTCTCACCGAGCCGCAATCGATCGGCAAAGCCAGCCCGCAGCGGTAGCTTTCTCGCGAAAAGCGCCGCTGAATCGATCATTGCAGATGCAAAAAGCTGAGAGAGGCCGGCAGGCTGCTCGCGCGCCTTCTTTGGGGGGGCTGAGCCGCGATAGCGGCATTGGCGCAAGAGCCCTTTTCATCGAGCACGACACGCGAATCGCGCTTCAGGACCGTCTTAAAATCGACCTTTAAGGTATTTCTGTTGATACGCCACGCGTTGTTATAATTATTGAATGCTTGATTAAACGTTATATACCGCCCTTTGATCGCAACCGATCTTTGATTGAGATTCTTTATGGGCTTGCCGCTTTTAAGAACGCTCTTTTTGTTTATTTCCAAGGCGACCCTTGGGCCAACTGGAAATTCACATGTTAGAAAAATGCCGTTCGCATGAGCATGCCCTAAACATACGGCAAATAAGATTACAACAATGGGCAAACTCGTCTTATTCATCGCCGCCTCCTCAAACTTGCCGCCTTGCGGAGCCGCAGAAAAACATAACGCTGCTAGCTTAACTAAGTCCTTAACAACGCGCAGACCGGTCATTTATTCCGCAGTCCTCCTATCGGGCGGCTCATGCCGTTCCCAAAGAGATAGTTCGCAGGCAGGCCCAAGCGCAGGCACGACTGAACGGCGGGACTGGACTCGAGCACAATCTTGTCGGCGAACGCGCCCGCCTGCTTCACGAGGAATTCCGGCCATCCCCGCAAGCAAAAGGCATCGGGCAGCCCCAAGATTTGCCTGACCCAAGCGGGCGTCAGACTAACGGCCGCCGCCACGAAAAGCGGTTGCGCGGGCCGCAGCAGCGGCGGAAGGACGGGCGCCTTGCGCATGATTTCCAGGAACTCGAACACGATCGGCGAAGGTTCCAGCCGGCCGCGCATCTTCCCGAACAGCGCAAGCACCTCCGCCTCGGAGTCCGGCGCACGGCTGACACCGTAAAGCGCCGCGGCCGGAGCGCCCTCGCTGTAATATCGATCGAGGTCCGCCGCGCTCAAAGGCCCGGCATAAGCGCGGTAGGCTTCGGCAAACCCAAAGGCCGCGGTTGCATGCACCCACTCCAACAGCTCCGGATCGTTCGCCGTGTAGGCTTCGCCCGAAGGCGTTACGCCGCGAACGAAATCGTGCATCCGCCGGACGCGCGCGATGGAGGCTCGCGCCACGCTTTGCGGTCCGTAGACCGTGATCATCGCGGCAAGACCGGTGCGCCTTATACGCCGCACCGGATCGGTGCGAAACCCGGTGTGCTCCCACACTCCGGCACGGACGCGAGGCTCCGCGAGTTCGAGGATCACGGCCGCGACGCCGCCGGTGAACAGGCAAACCGGATTTTTGAAAATACGCCAGGAAACCGAATCGGGCCCCGCGAAGGCTGGCTCGCCGGCCGGCCGGGTGAAATCGACGGCGGGGCCATCGTCCGGCAAGAGCAGCGCGCGCGATGCTTTGTCGAGCCGGCTCACGAGCGGGCGGTAAAGAAAAGGGAATCTCCCGTTTGTAAGAAGCTCCATAGCGATCTTACGAATAGCGAATGCCCTCCCCTAGCCTGGCTGTCCTGCCTGCATATTCACCGTAAAGCGGGAACCGTTATAGAAAGTTGCCAAGCAGCACTCTGACACCGCCAAAACCACTTATTAGTCTTAATTCAAGTCGAAGCTCATGGGGCAATTTTGTACATTGGTTCCTTAGGCCTTGTGGATTGCCGGGCAATGTGCAATCTCAGTGAAACGAGCCGGGTGTGGAACACCCGCGGCAGCCGAAAAGCGCTGCTTAAAGCAAGATCGCCGCAAAGCGGCTAACGAGAATCCGGTTTTAAGATGCAAGTTACAGAAACTGTTTCGGACGGGCTGAAACGTCAATTGAAAGTGATTGTCCCTGCGGTGGAGCTAAAGGCTCGCGTCGAGACGAAGCTTGAAGACCTTAAGTCCAAGGTGCGCCTAAACGGCTTCCGGCCCGGCAAGGTTCCGCTCGCGCATGTCAGGCAGCTTTATGGCCGATCCGTCATGGCGGAGGTTGTGGAGCAAACAGTCGGCGAGACGAGCACGAAAGCGTTAGCCGACCGCAAGGAGCGCCCGGCCTTCCAGCCGGATATCAAGCTTCCCGAGGACCAGGCGACCGTAGAACGCATCATCGAGGGCACATCCGACCTCGAATACACCATGTCGTTCGAGGTTCTGCCGAAGGTCGAACTCGCCGATTTGAAGTCGTTTTCGCTGGAGAAAGAGGTCGCAGAGCCTACCGAAGAGGACCTGCAAAAGCAGATCGAGCGTCTCGAGAAGGCGAATGCGGCCTATGAGACCAAGGACGGCCCCGCCGAGACGGGCGATCGCCTCACCATCGATTTCAATGGCAAAATCGGCGGCGAGACTTTCCAGGGCGGCACGGGCGAGGACGCCTATGTGGTGATCGGGTCGGGTCAATTCATACCCGGGTTCGAGGATAAGCTCATTGGCGCGCTCGCCGGCGAACAGCGCGAAATTCAGCTGACCTTCCCCGCGGACTATCAAGCGCAGCATTTGGCGGGCAAGGAAGCCGATTTCGAAATCAAGGTCAAAGAGGTGGCCGGCCCCGCCGGAGCGCTTCCCAATGACGAGTTTGCCAAGTCGCTTGGGATGGAGTCCTTCGAGAAGCTGCAAGAGGCTGTCCGCGGGCAGCTGCAAAGGGAACTCGACACAGCCTCCAAGAACAAGCTCAAGAAGCTTCTTCTCGATGCGCTGGACGCCGGGCACAGCTTCGAGCTGCCTCCTTCATTGGTCGAAGCTGAGTTCGAAGGCATCTGGCGCAATGTGAATCGCCAGCTTGAGCAGTCGAAAAGCAGTTTCGAAGCCGAGGGCACGACCGAGGAGAAATCCCGCGAGGAGTACCGCAAACTCGCCGAGCGCCGCGTACGCCTGGGGCTCATCCTTTCGGAAATCGGCAACGAGAACCAAATCCGCATTTCTGACGAGGAATTGCGCCGCGCCATGATCGACCGGGCGCGCCAGTTCCCTGGCCAGGAACGGGAAGTGATCGAGTTCTATCGGAAGAACCAGAATGCGCTGAACGAACTCAGGGCGCCAGTATACGAAGAGAAGGTTATGAATTTCGCTTTGGAGCTGGTGAAAGTAAGCGAGAAAAAGGTTACCCCGGCAGAGCTGCTGGAATTTGCCGCTGAACAGGAACGCGAGCAGGCCCTGTATTCTTCCGATGAAGAGGAGCACGTGCACGGCCCGGACTGCGACCATGACCACGATCACGATCATGATCACCATGATCACGATCACGATCACGATCACGATCATCACCACGGCTGATGCCGCACTCCTTTGACGGCAACACTCCATCACCCGGCCTTTTCGCCTGGACGAGGCCGGAAGGGGTCCTTTTGGGTTCGATATCGACGTTACGGCCCGGCTGCGGCGATGAGGGGGCGCCCTTCTTTCAGGCTAGTTGCGCTCGTGCTCGAAGCGCCCCATGTATGATCTGCGGACACGGCAAGGTTGTCCGCAGGTGTGCCGGTAACGCGTTCTAACGGCCCGCGCATATGCCGGGGGCAAATACGCAAATTTATTCGTACCGCAGCCTATTACGCCTGGGAGAAACGCATGCGCGATCCAGTAGACTATTATACGAACCAGCTTGTACCGATGGTCGTCGAGCAAACCAATAGGGGCGAGCGCGCCTACGACATTTACTCCCGGCTTTTGAAAGAGCGCATCATCTTCGTGACCGGCGTGGTAGAGGATATGATGTCTTCGCTCGTCACCGCTCAGCTACTCTTCCTTGAATCGGAAAATCCGAAGAAGGAAATTGCCATGTACATCAATTCGCCAGGCGGTCATGTGACGTCGGGCCTTGCGATGTACGATACGATGCAATTTGTCCGGCCGGCCGTATCCACCCTTTGCGTCGGTCAGGCCGCGTCGATGGGATCGCTGCTGCTTGCCGCTGGCGAGCCAGGCCTGCGCTGGTCCTTGCCGAATTCGCGCATCATGGTGCACCAGCCGTCGGCCGGGTTCCAAGGCCAGGCGAGCGATATCGAGCGGCACGCGGAGGACATCCTTAAAACGAAGCGCCGGCTTAATGAAATTTACGTTAAGCACACTGGGCAGCCCTACGAGATTATTGAGCGCACGCTCGATCGCGACCACTTCATGAGCGCAGAGCAAGCGAAGGCCTTTGGGATCATCGACGAAGTGATAAACAAGCGCGCCGCTTCCGATGAACCGCCGAGCCGCTCCTAAGAAAAGCGCGGGCGAGTTGCCTTTAACGGCATTGAAAGCATATCCGTTTCACCCTGTGGGGATGCCCTGGCGATTCGCCGTGCGGCATAATAGCGGGCGGAAGCTATGGACAATCGGCGCAGAAGCCGTAACTATAGGACGGCGTATAGGCAATGAAGCGCGGACGAGACAAGGCTGAGAGAGCAGGATCGGGAAAAACCCGATTTCGGTCATCTAGCGGGCGCAATCCGACGCCAGGGTTTCCGATACGTGGGTGCTAAGGTAGGTCTATGACGAAGGAAAGCAGGGGTCACGACTCCAAGAATACGCTCTACTGCTCATTCTGCGGCAAGAGCCAGCATGAAGTCCGCAAGCTCATTGCAGGGCCAACGGTTTTCATTTGCGATGAATGCGTTGAGCTTTGCATGGACATCATCCGTGAGGAGAACAAAAACTCCTACGTGAAGTCGCGCGATGGCGTTCCAACCCCTCAGGAAATTTGCAACGTTCTAGACGACTATGTGATCGGCCAGGATTACGCCAAACGCGTCCTCTCGGTGGCGGTCCATAATCACTATAAGCGTATTAACCACTCCGCCAAAAATAACGACGTGGAGCTGGCGAAATCCAACATCCTCCTGATGGGTCCGACGGGATGCGGTAAAACGCTGCTGGCGCAGACGCTGGCGCGTATTTTGGACGTGCCGTTTACCATGGCCGACGCCACCACCCTCACGGAGGCGGGCTATGTCGGCGAGGACGTCGAGAACATCATTCTGAAGCTGTTGCAGGCCGCGGACTACAATGTCGACCGGGCGCAGCGTGGCATCGTCTATATCGACGAAGTCGATAAGATCAGCCGCAAGTCCGACAACCCCTCCATCACGCGGGACGTGTCGGGCGAAGGCGTGCAGCAGGCGCTCTTGAAGATCATGGAGGGCACGGTCGCGAGCGTCCCGCCTCAAGGCGGCCGCAAGCATCCCCAGCAGGAGTTCCTGCAGGTCGACACGACGAACATCCTCTTTATCTGCGGCGGCGCCTTCTCCGGGCTCGAAAAGATCATAGCCCAGCGTGGCCGTTCGACCTCTATCGGCTTCGGCGCGAAAGTCTCTGCCGAGGATGACCGGCGCACAGGTGAGATTCTGCGCGCCGTGGAGCCTGAAGACCTGCTGAGATTTGGCCTGATCCCTGAGTTTATCGGCCGCTTGCCCGTGCTTGCGACCCTCGAGGACCTTGACGAAGCAGCGCTGGTGAAGATCCTCACCGAGCCGAAAAATGCGCTCGTGAAGCAATATCAGCGCCTTTTCGAGATGGAAGGCGTTCAGCTCACACTCTCCAACGAAGCCATGAAGTCCGTGGCTCGGAAGGCCATCGACCGCAAGACAGGCGCGCGCGGCCTTCGCTCGATTATGGAATCGATCTTGCTTGACAGCATGTTCGAGCTGCCGAGCCTGAAGGGTGTTGAGGAGGTTGTGATCAGCCCAGAGGTCATCGAAGGTAATGCGAAACCCTTGCGGATCTATGCCGAGCGCTTAGATGAGTCGAGTGCATAATGGTGCGGTTTGTTCCTAGCAAACCGAGTGTTGTGCCCCCGTGTTCCTCCCGCATTTCCTCACAACCTTAGCCCGGCGCGCATCGGGTACGCCTCCGTGCGCATCGGATTCGGCTTTTCCTCGTGGAGCGTGACGCTCGTGTTCAGCTATGGCAGGCTGAATAGGAGCCAGCCAGCCGGGAAAGAAAAACGGCGACAGTACGCAGCGGACCTTGCCGCTGCTCCGCTCAAAGGAGACTGACATGACGACCTCATCTTCGGAACAACTCAAGACGTCCGGTCCCAGCGAGAACTTCCCGGTACTGCCGCTTCGCGATATCGTCGTTTTTCCTTACATGATCGTGCCTCTTTTTGTAGGCCGCGAAAAGTCCATCAACGCGCTCGACGAGGTGATGCGAACCGACCGGCAGATTTTGCTCGCCGCACAGAAAAATGCAGGCGACGACGATCCCGAGCCGTCCGCGATCTACACCATGGGCACGCTCGCCACCGTCTTGCAGCTCTTAAAACTGCCCGACGGCACCGTAAAGGTGCTGGTCGAAGGGACTGCGCGCGCGAAAATCAAGCGGTTCAGCACCAACGAGCTTTATTTCGAGGCCGAAGCCGAGCGCATTGAAGAGACTTTGGGCAATCAGGACGAGATCGAGGCATTTGCCCGTTCGGCGGTCAGCCAGTTCGAAAATTACGTCAAACTCAACAAGAAGATATCGCCCGAGGTTTTGAGCAACCTTTCGCAGATCGACGACTATTCCAAGCTCGCCGATACCATCGCCTCGCATTTGGCGATCAAGATCGGCGACAAGCAGGAAATCCTGGAGCAGCTCTCCGTTTCCGAGCGCCTCGAACGGGTCTTCACGCTTATGGAAAGCGAGATCTCCGTTCTCCAAGTCGAGCGTAAGATCCGCAGCCGCGTGAAGCGCCAGATGGAGAAGACCCAGCGGGAGTACTATCTGAATGAGCAGATGAAGGCCATTCAGAAGGAGCTGGGCGATAATGACGAACGCGACGATATCGCCGAGTTCGAGGAGAAGATCGAAAATACCAAGCTCTCGAAAGAGGCCAAGGACAAGGCCGTCGCCGAGCTGAAAAAGCTCAAGCAAATGAGCCCGATGTCGGCCGAGGCGACGGTTGTGCGCAATTACCTCGATTGGCTCCTTTCGATTCCGTGGGGCGTCAAGGGCAAGGTCAAGAAGGACCTCGACGAAGCGCAAGCCACCCTCGACGAGGATCATTACGGCCTTGAAAAGGTGAAGGAGCGCATCGTCGAGTATCTCGCCGTCCAGAAGCGGACGAACATGCTGAAAGGCCCGATCCTTTGCCTGGTCGGCCCTCCCGGCGTCGGCAAGACCTCGCTTGGCAAGTCCATCGCCAAGGCTACAGGGCGCGAATTCGTGCGTATGTCGCTCGGCGGCGTCCGTGACGAGGCTGAGATCCGCGGGCATCGGCGGACCTATATCGGCTCGATGCCTGGCAAGGTCATCCAGTCCATGCGCAAAGGCAAGAAGACCAACCCGCTCTTCCTGCTCGACGAGATCGACAAGATGGGCATGGACTTCCGAGGCGACCCCGCGTCTGCCCTGCTTGAGGTGCTGGACCCAGAGCAGAACCACGAGTTCAACGACCATTATTTGGAGGTCGATTACGACCTGTCCAACGTGATGTTCGTGACGACGGCAAACACGCTCGATATCCCGCCGGCCCTCAAGGACCGCATGGAGATCATTCGGCTGGCCGGCTACACCGAGGACGAAAAGCTAGAAATCGCCAAGCGTCACTTGATGCGCGGCCAGATGGAAGCTCATGGGCTGCAGCCAAACGAGTGGACGGTGGCCGACGATGCAATCGTCGAGATCATCCGGCGCTACACCCGCGAGGCGGGCGTGCGGAGCCTCGAACGCGAGATCGCCAAGCTCGCGCGGAAGGCGGTAAAGCAGATCGAGAGCGGCAAGGCGACGACGGTGCATATCAACGCCGAAAACCTGCGCGACTTCCTCGGCGTCCAGAAGTTCCGCTATGGCGAGGCCGAGCTGGAGGATCAGGTCGGCGTTGTTACTGGCCTCGCTTGGACCGAAGTCGGCGGCGAGCTGCTGACGGTCGAAGGCGTCATGATGCCTGGCCGCGGCCGGATGAATGTCACCGGCAACCTCCGCGACGTGATGAAGGAATCGATCCAGGCGGCGAACGCCTATGTCCGCAGCCGGGCCATTGCCTTCGGCATCGAGCCTCCGATGTTCGAAAAGAAGGACATCCACGTGCACGTGCCGGAGGGCGCGACGCCCAAGGACGGCCCTTCCGCTGGCGTCGCCATGGTATCGGCGATCATTTCCGTCCTGACGGGGATCCCCGTCCGCCGCGACGTCGCCATGACGGGCGAGATCACGCTGCGCGGACGCGTGCTCCCCATCGGCGGCCTCAAGGAGAAGCTGCTTGCCGCGCTGCGCGGCGGAATCAAACGCGTCATTATCCCGGAGGAGAACGCGAAAGATCTCGCCGAGATTCCTGATAATGTGAAGAACGCGCTTGAAATCATTCCGGTTGCGCGGATGGACGAGGTGCTTGCCATCGCGCTCGCCCGCAAGCTGGAGCCCATCGAATGGGACGAGGCGGCAGCTCTTGCCGCCGCTCAGATGAAGGAGCTTGCGGCGCCTCACGCAACCGATGGATCGAGCGGGAGCGTGCTTCCGCACTAGAGCCGATCCCGATTCGAACGAATCGGGTGAATCGGCTCTAGACTTTGAGTGAGAGCGGTTCTCGTCCGAAAACCGCGTAACACTTTTCGGGAACCGCTCTAGGGAACTTCCCTACTGTCATGGCCGCATTCGATGCGGCCATGAAGATAGAAAACGAGACATTTCAAAGACAATGGATGGCCGGGTCAGGCCCGGCCATGACGGTAGCGTATCCGAGTGGCTTTTTATCCGGCCATTTCCGGCTCCGAGCTGCGCGGCAGTATGGCGGAACCGGGGACATAAGCGTCGAACGCAGCCCAGAATTGCTCGCGTAATTGGTCGCGCTCCTGAAGGATCTCATGCTTGGCGCCGGCCAGGACGATGCGCGTGCAATTCTTGATGCGGCTTGCGAAACGCTCGATTGCCGGGGTTGACACGATCCCGTCATTGCCCGCCGCGACGATCAGGATCGGAATCTTGACGCTATCCATGAAAGCCGCCGAGTTGATCGTCGCATTGGAGGCGCAAGCTGCCGCCACCCAGCCGACGGTGGGGGCGCCGATGCGAAGATGCGGGGCAGCCTGAACGGCTTCACGGGCGCGCTCGAAGCGGAGCCGGTCCGAGGTCAAGAGATTGCCTTCGAAGGGGTTGGCCTCCGGCGCATGACTTTTCCATCCCGGAATATAAGAATCGCCAAGACCGAAGAATGTAGCGGTCTCCGCGGCCACGCATATGGCGGCGTTCCGGGCGTCGCTGCCGGCGAAGCGGATCATAGGCGAAGTCAGCACCACCCGGTCCCACCAGCAGACCCTCGTCTGCATCAGGCGCAAGATCAAATGGCCGCCCATCGAATGGGCCAGGCAATAATACGGTGGCGGACAGTCTGGCAGCACGATTTCCGTCATGAATCTCGTAACGTCTGCATCGTGATGAGCAAAAGTCTCGGCGTGTCCCTTGACGGGGTCGCTGAGCAGCCGGGACGAGCCGCCTTGGCCGCGCCAATCCATGGCGGCAACGGCGAAGCCGCGGCGCCGCAGGTCGGTGACCGTCTCGAAATATTTCTCGATGAATTCCGTCCGGCCTTGGAAAAGGCAGACGGTTCCGCGGCGGCGGGCGGCGGTGGTATCCCAGCGCGCGAAGCGAACCTGCAGCCCGTCGCGCGCGGCGAAGGTGCCAGCGACGGCTCCGTTGGGTACCGGGTTACGCGTGATCCCAATCAGTTGGGCAGTATCTGACGCCATCTTCCCCCCTCGCCGCCTTCGTTCGAGCCTCATCCCGCGCACTGTGCCTTACAAAATATACGCTGCCCCCGCTTGTCATCCCGCAAACGCCATCAAAAAAAACTTGTAGCGCTCCTAGCGTCCCCGCTCAAGCACCCCTTGAAATCGAAGCATTCGGAAATAAATCTTAAGGCGCAGGCCGGAAGGCTGCAAACATAGAGTGCCTGGCCTTTAAGGCAGGCCCAACTTCTCGCTTACTCAAGGAGAACATCGATGAGACGTCCAGACCTTACTCCCCTGTATAAAACCACGATTGGCTTCGATCACCTCGCTTCTATTCTTGACCAGCTCTCTAGCCTCGATGCAGAGAATGGCTTTCCGCCCTATAACATCGAGCGTCTTGGCGAGAATAGCTACCGCATTTCTATGGCCGTTGCCGGCTTCGGCGATAACGATCTGTCGCTTGAAGTGAAGGAAGGCACGCTGACTATCCGCGGTGAAAAGAAGGGCGAAGAAAAAGTTCGCCAATATATTCACCAGGGCATCGCCGCGCGCAATTTCGAGCGCCGGTTCCGCCTCGCCGAATATGTCGAGGTGTCGGGAGCCACGCTTGAGCACGGCCTCCTCCATATCGACCTGAAGCGCGAGCTGCCCGAAACCATGAAACCGCGCACCATTACGATCGCAAAGGGCCAGTCCAATGGCACCCGGATGATCGACGGCGACGCGAAGGAAGTCCGCGCATAATGGCGCGGGCCTGAAAAGGCGTCCCCTCTCCCCAGCCCCTCCCCCCACAGCGGGAAGAGGGGGCGCCTGAATTTCCCCTTCGGCTCGAAGTGACTTCTCCCCGCGAGCCCATCTATCGTTTGAGGGTTGGCGCAACTCCGCCCTTTTTGCTGGCCGGCCGCAGGAACAGCGCTGCGATCTCCACATGCGCCGAGAAGCGGAATTGATCGAAGGCAGCCAAGCGCGATAGCTGAAAGCCACCGTCTATCAAAATAGCCGCGTCGCGGGCAAAGGTCGCAGGATTGCACGAAAGCATCGCCAGATTGCCCGCCTTCGACGCTGCCAAAGCGCGAGCCTGCGCCTCCGCCCCTTCACGCGGCGGGTCCATAATGACGCCAGAGACTTTATTCAGTTCCTGCGGGCCTAAGGGATTGCGGTACAAATCGCGCCGGACCGCGCTGACAGGTTTGAGGCCCTTGGCTCGCTTTGCTGCCGGCGCGAGCGCCGCAACGGCGCTTGGATTATCCTCATAGGCCGTCACCGGCGCAAGCTTTGCCGCCGGGAACGAAAAGGCGCCGAGTCCCGCGAAGAGATCGCAAATTGGACCGGACGCCGCTTTCGCGTGCGAAAGCGAATCGAGAACCCAAAGCGCCATGTCCCGCTCGCAAGCCTCGACCGCCTGCAAGAAGGCGTTCGGCGGAAGCGTCACCGCGACGCCGCCAAGGGAAACGAACGGGACTGCCTCCAGCAAGGCAAGCAGATCGTTCCAAATCGCGCGGATGAATCCGGCTCCGGCAAGCCCTTGGATGAATCTCGCTTGCGCGCGCGCGGGCAAAGGCGGCCCTTCGCCGAAGCAATCGAGGCCGTTCGCCGCCGCGGTAACGAAGATTTTCGCCTCGCTTCCGCGCGGCATCGCTCCGGCCAGCGCGGCCTTTAGCGCGGGCAGCGCCAAAGCAATCTCCGGCAGCAAGATCGGGCATTCCTCCAAATCGATAAGGGCCGTCGTCCTCTCGGCAAGATAGCCAAGCTCAATCCGGCCGGCGGTGTTGCGCGCTGTGAAGGTGGCCCGGCGGCGGCTCGATACAGGGTAGCTCTTAAGCGGCTCGACCCGCATTTCGATACCGGTGCGTGCCAGCGCCGATGTCACCAAGCCTTCCTTCCATTCGGTGTAGCGAGCCTCGCTCCAATGTTGAAGCGCACAGCCTCCGCAGGTTCCGAAATGCCTGCACAGCGGAACGACGCGATCCGGCGAAGGCGTCTCGATGGCAGCGGCCCGGGCCCTGGAGCCGCTAAGCTCTACGCGCACCGTCTCCCCTGGCAGGGTGAACGGCACGAAGACTTTTGCGCCCTCGATATGCGTAAAGCCATGGCCCTGGGCGCCCATGGCCTCGATGGCCGCAATGACGGACGCGCTTTCCGCGTGAGCGGCCTCGCTATTCTTGCCGCGTGGCGCCGGCGAGCGTTTCTTCATTGCCGTCTTGCCCCAAAATTGGAGAGGGAATCGTTCCGCAAACCTTCCATCCCGCTGCTTCTATACTGGCCACCACGCGGAGCACGGCCTCCCGCTTTGCCGTTTCATCCTTCACGATGCCGCCCTTTCCGACCGCGCCGGGCCCCACCTCGAATTGAGGTTTTATCAGCGCGGCGAGCCAGGCGTTTCCCTGCGCGAACGGCAGCACAGCGGGCAGGACTTTGAGGAGCGAGATGAAGCTGACATCGCACGTCACGGCCTCGATCCCGGCGGAGAGAATTTCAGGCGCGAGCGTCCTTGCATCGGTCCCCTCCATCGATACCACTTTGGGGTTCGCTTTGAGAGAAGGATGGAGCTGATCGCGGCCCACATCCACCGCAAAAACGCGCGCCGCGCCGCGTTCCAGCAAAACCTGCGTGAAGCCGCCCGTGGAGGCGCCGGCATCGAGGCAGACCCGGCCTTGCGGAGAGAAACCGAAGGCATCGAGAGCCGCGCGGAGCTTCCAAGCGCTTCGCGCAACATATCGTTCGGATTCAAGGACTTGCACACACCGGTCCGCCCCAATCTCCAGTCCCGTTTTGAGCACGGTCTGGCCATCGACACATACCGCTCCGCGCCTGATCAAGTCTTGCGCCCTCGACCGCGTGGCGGCGAGTCCTTGGGCCACCAAGAGCTGGTCCAGTCTCATTTTCACAGCAAATTTCCCGGCCTTGCGAACATGCTCAATATGTAGTTGCAAAAGGCTCAGATTGGAGCAATCATCCTGTTCTGTGTTGCACGGGGCAACCAGTGCAAGCTAATTCCCAATCATCGCCGAAGGATGTTGAAAAAGCACATGTGAGAGACGACAGCCTCCTTCGCGGCCGGGCCGCTCAGAAGGCCGTGAGCGCAAATACCGGCGCAATGCCGTCAAGCTTCAACAAAGCACCATCAACCTCACATCTATTGGGAACGACCAATCATGATGCTTGTCCGCACCTATCTCTCGAATAGCACAATCGAGGGCGTAGGCATCTACGCTGCTGAGCCCATCAAGGCGGGGGACGTTATCTGGCGCCTCGAACCGAAGTTCGATGTCCTTGTTACAGACCAAGAAATTGAAGCCTGGCCAGCGCATATGGACGGCTTTATAGATCGGTATTGCTACCAACATAGAGACCTACCCAAGACTTGGGTGCTTGAACTCGACAACGGGCGGTTTATGAACCACTCGAACACACCAAATTCAAATTTCGAAGAGTTCTATGTTGGGTACGCGACGCGGGACATTCTCCCCGGAGAAGAAATAACTTGTAGCTATTTCGATTTCGATATCAATTTTAGAGGCAACTTTTCCTCCGATCAGGAAATGTCCGCCTCTCTAGGAGCGCAGTAGCATCCTCTCGGAATACTCTCACAATCCAAGCACCTATCCGCCCCTTGCGGAAAGGTGCTTTCGCTTTTTAGAGCGCATGACAATGTTTAAGCTGTTCTGCGATGCTTGGCGGGCTTCGGTAGTTGAAAACAAAAATGCCGATGAGACGCGCGGTATGACTTACAATTTGAAGAGTGTATCAATAATAATTTTAGCTATCGCAAAGCGGGCCACTTAAGTCATTAGAGCCACTCGAGACGTAGTTCTTTTGTGAGCTTGTGAATTTGTACGAAAATTCAGTATCGAAGGTGCGGTAATCGCATGTGATCTCCTCTCCCTCCTGGATATCTCGCGTCGCAACGTCGATTCCGAAAGGCTCCCCCTCAGGATAAACGCCGGCGGTATTCGGGTTCTCAGAGTGATTCTCGAATCTCGCATCGTCCCCGCACAAGACGTACTTCTTGTGGGTATGGTCTAAATAGGCGTATCGCCTACATATATCCCGTGTCACTTCGGGCAGGCTCTCGATTTCAGAGGCGTCGAGCAAAGCATCCACGCCAGGAACGAACTTCCACACTACAGTTCCTTTAGGAATATACTGTCCCGCGAAAAGTCCTAGGCCTTCTATTTTGCTGGGTGCAAGAATCGTATTTACGACTAACATAATTGTTGCTCATCCTTTGGCACACGCAAGGCTGGGGGCCATATTCGCGCGGTTGCATTTCAAGATCCTGGAAATCGCCAGGTCTCGTATCTCCGTTCGGAGCCGAGACTTATATCGCTCCTAGTTTTCGACGGTCAATAGAAAGCGGGCCGCCTTCTTCCTAGCGTGGCTTCCGGAAGCCACCCGAAGAGGGGCTAGAACTCGTGCCAAACTGGCTGCTGGATCGCCACGGCGGCAAGAGTCGCCTCGCGATGACGCCGGGAGCGATTGAGCGCGCGACGATCTAGACGCCAAAGCCCGCAATGCGCATCTTTCCACATACCGCGAAAACAAACCCTTGGAGCGCAACGAACCATGGTTGAAGGCAAGAACAGGCAAATCGTCCTCGTTTCCCGTCCGCATGGAGAGCCCACGGCCGGGAACTTCAAGCTCGCCGAAGCGCCCATTCCGGCAATCGGAACTCGCCAGGTTCTGCTCAAGACCAAATATCTTTCGCTCGATCCTTATATGCGCGGCCGGATGAGCGAGGCGAAATCCTACGTGCCGCCCTTCGCCATCGGCGAGCCGCTCGGCGGCGGTACGGTGAGCGAAGTGGTGGAGTCCAAGAACCCGAAATTTGCCGTTGGCGATACTGTGCTGGCCTTCGGCGGCTGGCAGGACTATGCGGTCTCGGATGGAAGCGGGCTCAGGAAGCTCGATCCCAAACTCGCCCCTGTCTCAACGGCGCTTGGCGTGCTCGGCATGCCGGGGTTAACGGCCTATGCGGGGCTCCTGAACATCGGCCAGCCGAAACCGGGCGAAACGCTCGCCGTGGCAGCGGCGGCAGGACCCGTCGGCTCTACCGTGGGGCAGATCGCCAAAATCAAAGGTTGCCGCGTGGTTGGCATAGCCGGCGGGAAGGAAAAAGCGGCGTATCTTCGGGACGTGCTGGGCTTCGATGCGGCCATCGATCATCGCTCGCCGCGCCTGAAGGAAGAGCTGAAGGCGGCCTGCCCGGACGGTATCGACATTTATTTCGAAAATGTGGGCGGCGCGGTTTGGGACGCGGTCTTTCCGCTGCTGAACAATTTCGCCCGCGTGCCCGTGTGCGGGCTCGTCGCTCACTACAATGCCACTGCGCTTCCCGAGGGACCGGACCGCTCTGCGGCCTTGATGCGCACCATCCTCACGAAACGCCTGCGCATTCAGGGCTTCATCGTTTACGACTTCGCGCAGCAAACGGAGGACTTCCTGCGCGACGCCGCGGCATGGATCCGCGAGAGCAGGCTCAAATACCGCGAAGATATCGTCGACGGCCTCGAAAAAGCGCCGCAAGCTTTCATCGGGCTTCTGAAGGGCGCGAATTTCGGCAAGCTCTTGATCAAAGTTTCGGAATAAAAGGCCGAGCGCTCGCGTTTTACTCCTGCCGCAATCGAAGCGGCGGGAGTAAGATAGGCGCGCACCGCCTAATCCAATCGCGCGAGTAAAGCACACGCGGATTTATGTTTTTGCCGCGAACTTTACTATAATTCAAATGAATTGAAGCCATTTTATTCCAAACGTATCGTTAACGTAAACGATCCAAATTCAACCTCAGCGTTGCCATAATGCAGTATTAATCCGGGGTAGGTAACGCGTAGCAGAGGGTTGTTTCCATGCCGGATTCTTGGCGTAATATTCTCGAGAGAGCGGCGTCTAATCTCACAATCGATCTCGATCAACGGCCAAGTTCAAGCTTACGGCAGCAGCCTGCCGCTTGGCCATCGCCCGCGCCCGTGCCGGCCAGACCAGCTTCTAACCCTCGCTCCTTCGTCGAGAGCCGCGATCTGCTTGCGCGCGAACTCGAATCGATCTCTGGGCAATCCTTAAATAACGCGCCAGCGCGGGGCCAGACACAAAGCGGCCGGGCTCTGGTTCCCGTCCGGGCGCAACGCCCATCCATGAACAAAGCGGTGAAGCCGGCAACGCGCAAATCCAGCCATGCCGCTTCCGCAAACGGCGGTTCCTTGCGCAGTCTTACCGCGCTCGCGGTTTCGGTCGCCATCGTCGTGCTATCGGTTTATGGGATTTTTGCGCTGCTGCAATAGATTTCACTGCACGCAGATGCTTCCCCGTTTGCGAATTCTCGTATAGAAACGGGCCCATGCTCTCAAAACCATCGATTCTGACTGGGCGGCTTCCTGCCCAGGAACCGAAGCCCCGCGACATTGAGCACGCCGCTTACGATAAGGTCTGCGTGCGCGATCTCATCTTGCCCATGCGCATCGGCATTTGGAGCGAGGAGCAGCATATCGCGCAGCGTGTGCGCTTCACGGTCGAGCTGTGGGTTAGCCCTGGCGGTCACCGGCCGGGCGATTTGTCGAGCGTGATCTCCTACGATTTCATCATCGATGGCATCAAGGACATCATCGAGGAAGGCCATGTGCTCCTGACCGAAACGCTCGCCGAGCGCATCGCCGCCCATTGCCTAGCGCACATCCGCGCGGTCAAGGTGCGCGTCGTGGTCGAAAAGCTCGACCGCATCCCCGGCGCCTCGCTCGGCTGCGAGATCGTGCGTCTTTCAAACCCGCGCGAGCGTTAGGAAATGGCCTAAGACCCAGTCATACGAAATCCGGTTGCATACTTCCGCCATCGTCATCGCGAGGCGGCAAGGCCGCTGTGGCGATTCCAGGAGTAACATCCCTGACTTGCCTCCCGGATTGCTTCGCTTCGCTCGCAATGACGGTGCGAAGCGATCTACCGTATCTGGTATCGCCCCGACGCTACGCCATAGCGTGTGCTCTGGTACCGAAGCTGAAGCCCTCTACGACTTCCACCGCCGGGCATCGGAACCACCACGATAGACCGCCGGCTTCGAAATCGAGCTTGACCTCGCCGCGGAGGCTTTCGCTGACCATGCGGGTAATCACCGTCGAGCCAAATCCTTGCTGGCCAGGAGTTTCGACGGGGGGCCCTCCGCGCTCCCGCCACGACATCGAGAACGCCGGCTCCCTTGCCCCGCGGCGTTCCAGGCTCCAACGAACTTCAACCCGGCCATCCGCATTGGAGAGGGCGCCATATTTACCGGCATTGGTGGCGAGCTCATGGAGAGCCATGCCGATTGCCTGCGCCGCCGGCGCTGTGATGAAGAGCGGCGGACCGTGCATTTCGATACGGGAGCCAAACAGATCCTGGAAATGCCCCAGCTGCGAGAAAAACAGTTCTTCGAGGAGCGCGCCTCTCCATTCATTTTTAATAAGTAATTCCTGGCTGGCGGCCAGCGCTTGAATGCGCTCGCCAAAACGGCCAATAAAGTCTTCAGGCCTAGTCGCGACAGTGCGGCGCGCAAGCGCCAGCACAAGCGTGAGCATGTTCTTGGAACGATGGTCAACCTCGCGCATCAGCAGGCCGATTTGCTCCTCATAACGCTTGCGCTCGGTGATGTCGGTAACAAGTGCGACAATACCGGCAGGTTTGCCTGCCACATCGGGCAGGAGGGAGACATGTTTATGCACCCAAACCGTTTTTCCCCGCTTGGAAATATACCGGTTCAATATTTCAAAGGATGTTGTCTTCTCTTCCAAGAGACGGTGGATTTGCAAGATATAGGCTTCTCTATCTTCCGGATGCAAGATGTCTAAAAGATTCGCGCCGCGAAGTTCTTCTTCCGTGTAGTTCAGCATGGAGGCGTAGGCGGGGTTGCACGATTGCAGCCGCGCCTCGAGGCCCGTGATGGCGATGCCGGTTGCGGTGTGTTCATAGATGCCCCGGAACCGCGCCTCGCTCTCCCGGAGCTGGTCTTCTGCCTTCCGGCGCAACGCCACCTCGGCGCTAAGGACAAGGCTCGGAAAGGCGGCGCCGATCACAAACATCGACACCAGCATCAGCGCGTTGTTAACACCGATGGATGCGGACGGTCCGCCGCCCGCCGCAGCCCCCCAGATCGCGAAAACCGCGAGCAGCAGACCGACCGTTGCCGTGTCGCGCGGCCCCCGGCGGAACGCCGACCAAAGCAGCGGAACCATGGCGAGAAAGGCCAAGGGTGCCCGTTCGGACGCGGCTGCTACGAGCGGGCTGAACACGAGAAGTCCCACCGCCGAGGCCGCGGCAATAAGGCCGGCCGTCTCCCAGAGTTCCAGGGCGCGATACATCCGGGCGCCGGGCGCTGCCCACAGAACGATGACCGGTGTGAACAACAGGCCGCCGGTAAAATCCCCCATCCACCAAGTCATCCAAACGGTACTAAGCAGGTCAGGCTTAAGGAACCCGCCAATTTGCAGCGCTGAAACCCCGATAGTGGCGCTGATGAACGCTGCGGGAGCGACGCTCAGGGCAAACTTCGTCACGCGCCAAGGCGTCTCGAACGCCTGGATTCCCCCGCTCCACCGGCCGATGAGATGGCCGCCCACAGTCGCCTCGAGTGTATTTCCCAAGGCGATGGCCACCGACGTCATGAAGGAACCGGCGGTCGTATAGTTCGCGATCAGCGCGCCGGCAAATATCGCGGGCCAGACGCGGGGCCCCAGCAATAGCACCATAGCGAGTGCGAAGCCGGTTGGCGGCCAGACTGGAGTGGAGCTTGGGTGCGCCGACGCTAGCGCTAAGCCGAACTTCGCCAGCGCGAAGTACACAAGGCCGGTACCCGCAAGCTCAGCGAGATAACGTCCGGTTTTCACCAGCCGAGCCCTTTCGTAACCCATCGTTGTACGCTAGCTCGTCGCTCGATGGTCCCGTTGTACGGCTGACGCGCCCGGCTCGCCAAGACAAATATTGGCGAGGCGCCTCGCCGGCTTTCCGGAGCGGCCGGCCGCACCAGGCAGGAGGCCCGTTGAGCCGCCGCATCAGAATTTCTTTTCGATTCCGGTTTGCTTCAAGACCTCGTTCGCTGAGTGCCGCGTTTTGTAGCCGCGCGGCGTCTCTGCGCGGCTATCATTCCAGTGCGGTCATCGCTTCAGCGCCGTGGCGCCTCGACCGCTTGACCCGGTTTCTTTAAGCGGAGCAACACAGGCTGGGCTGAGTTTGCCTTGATTTTCACGCATGCAGGCAAGGATACGCCCGCCGCCCGGCAGGACACTGGAGCAATAAGTCCGATAATCGCTCTGGCAAGCGCTCCGCACAGAGGCAGGCACCTTAGCGGTTGCATAGGAAGCGATCGCCGCAACTATCGCCAGCGTTGCCACCGCCATTTGCACCAGCCGTCGCAGCAGGGACCGGCCCGCCGCCGTCGAAGCGGTGCGCACAGACACAAATGCGGTCTGCGCATTTCGTTCCCGCCAAGCTCGGCGAATTTCCTCGCTCGTTAAGCCCGAGCCATCGGGTTTCCAGCCGGGCCGGCCGAACAGATAGCCGGTGAGCTCGCGCAGGCTGCGCGCCCGGAGCGCGTCGCGGCCCATGTCGATCCATTCATGAAAGGCAATGCGCAGCGGATTGTCCGAACCCACCGGCTTGACGAGACCATATAGGCACGGCTCGCTGTCGCGCTCTTCCACATAGGTGCCGAACAGCCGGTCGAAGACGATGAGAACGCCGCCGTAATTCCGGTCGAGATAATCGGCGTTGGTGGCGTGATGGACTCGATGGTTCGAGGGCGTATTGAGCACATATTCAAGCCAGCCCAGCTTTGGAATGAGGCCGGTGTGTATCCAGGTCTGGTAGAGAAGATTGAGGCTTAGCGTTAAGAACACGGCGGCGGGATGAAAGCCGATCCACACGAGCGGCATGTAGAGAACCCAGCCGCCTGACAAAAACCCCGTCCATCCTAGCCGGTAAGCGGCCAATATATTGAGATGCCTGGCTGAGTGATGAACGGCATGAGAGGCCCACATCCACCGGATCTCGTGGCTGAACCGATGGAACCAGTAATAAGCGAACTCGACGCCAAGGAAAAGTGCGAGCACTCCCCACCACGTGCCGAGCGGCACTTCGGTCAGCCTGTGTTGCCATATGTAGTAGGCGACTCCGCCGCCGGCGCCAACCTTGATCATGCCAATAAGCTTATGGCCTATCCCCACGCCGATCGAAGCAAGACTCTCGCGCCAAGTATAGGCTGGGCGGCCCAGCCACCAATAGATTCCGGCCTCGATCAGCACGAGGCCGAGAAAAAGCGGAAGCGCAATCCAAAATATTTGTCCTTGAAGCACCACGGTTCAACTCCTTCTTCCCTGGACGATGCGTGTGGCCGCCACTAATTTATGAGCAATTCTCAGTTTTCATACTCGCAACCCCGGAAAGCAGCGCTCCGATGGAGAACAACCGGTTACCCACTGAAACGATGAGGAAATCTCCGCAGCAGGATCGCGCGGTAAAGACAATTGGGGCACTCCTCGACGCGGCTGCTCAGATTTTGCAGAGGGATGGGGAGCAAGGATTTACCACCAATAAGGTAGCGGAGCGGGCCGGTTTCAGCATCGGAACGCTGTACCAGTACTTTCCCAACAAGGAAGCGATTATTGCGGGGCTTGCCGGCCGGGAGCGCCGCATCGTCGAGGCACAGCTGCACGCCGTGCTTGCCGCGGCAAAGCCCGGGTCGCAGGCCGAGGCCGTCCGGCAGATCGTCCGCATTCTTATTCGCGCATTCTCGGGACGGCGCCGGGCGCGGCGCTTCGTTGTTTTGGCATCGATGCGCGGCGGCCGGTTTGAAACGCTTCAGAAAGCGAACCAGGACTTTATCGAGGCGATCGTCAGTAAGCTCACCCAAACTGAATCTGCGATGCAGCCGCTGACGCCTGCCATGGCGTTCGTACTAACGCGAGCCGTGCAGGGTGTAATCCGCTCCGCTGTGCTGGAGGAAGACCCTTTGCTGGAGACGCGAGAGTTCGAGGACGAGCTTGTTTTACTCGCGATGGGTTATTTGAGGCAGGCACGATGATACATCCGCCAAATGCAAAAGGC
>JBKQIH010000200.1:0-38895 GCA_052148445.1 Rhodomicrobium sp. | reverse complement strand
TGGTAATATTCACGATACCACTGAACGAAGCGCGCGATGCCTTCGGGAACCGGGGTGGCGGGCTTATAACTCACCGCCGCGATAAGCTCGCTGACGTCGGCGCAGGTATCCGGAACGTCGCCAGGTTGCAAAGGCAGGAACTCTTTTTCGGCTTTCTGCCCCAAGGCATCCTCGATCGCCTCGATGTAGGCTTCTAGCTTGACGGGGGAGTTATTCCCAATGTTGTAGAGTCTGTACGGGGCATTCGAGCTGGCGGGATCGGGGGAATCCGTCCCCCAATTTGGGTCCGGCGCTGCGATCTTATCGCTTATGCGGATCACGCCTTCGACGATGTCATCGATATAAGTAAAATCGCGCGTGTGGTTGCCAAAGTTAAACACCTTGATGGGCTTTCCTTCCAAGATATTCTTGGTGAACGTGAAAAATGCCATGTCGGGGCGGCCCCATGGCCCGTAGACGGTAAAAAATCGAAGCCCGGTTGTAGGTAGCGCGAACATGTGGCTGTATGCGTGCGCCATCAACTCATTGGCCCGCTTGGTGGCCGCGTAAAACTGCAAAGGATGATTGACGCCATGATGCTCGGAATACGGCATCCGTGTATTTGCCCCGTACACGCTTGAGGTCGAGGCGTAGGTCAGATGCGGTGTGCGGCTATGCCGGCACGCTTCTAAGATATTCGCGAATCCAACGAGGTTGGATTGCACATAGTCATGCGGATTGTCGATGCTATAACGGACGCCAGCTTGAGCAGCGAGGTGGATCACGCGGTCGAAGCTATGCTCCAAGAAGCAGCGCTCAACGTCAGGGCGGCTGGCAAGATCGGCCCTAATGGAGCTGTATCCGGCGTTCGCGGCGCGCGCGGTTCGCTCCAGATCCTCAAGACGCGCCTCCTTGAGGGCAGGGTCGTAATAGGAATTGACGATGTCGAAACCCACAACGTCATCGCCGCGTAAAAGCAGGGACTTGGCAACGTGAAACCCAATGAATCCCGCATGGCCGGTAACCAAAACCTTCATCCTAGCGCCGCCTTTCGTTTCCGTGATGGGGAAAGAAGCCCCGGAAAATGGCTACACTTTGGACCGCAAAATTAGAGAAGATTTCGATGTCCATTGAGCCAAGCTCCATTAGTCTGTCGTAATCGAGGCGAAGACAAAATTGGCCCGCTCTGGTTTACGGGCCGCGCCTTGCGAGACAATGCCATGAAGGAGGGTTTGAGACGAGCTTTAACTGCGGTGGCAGCCAGTTCTTGGGAGTTAGGTTATGCTATTCAACATGCCCGTTTTTCCCGCCAGCCGGCCGGGCTCGCCTCGCAGGGCAGCCGGCTAGTTCAGCTGTTCCTGCGCTTCCGATAAGGAGAGCCGCGACGCCGGCTCTCCTTATCCTCTGAAGCCAGAATCTCAAATCTTGCTAATGCTTGATCTCGACGCCGACTTCCTTGCATTTCTCGCCAAGGAAGTTGTTAATTTCGGTTACAAAGCCGCTGGAAATCACGTTGAAGTTGGCGTCCACGGCTGTGGCCGACCATATCGCGCTTTTTGCAAGGATCGGTGCTTGGATAGAGCCCCAGCCCATTTCAACTTTTGTTGCCTTGCCGTGATCGAATGTGACAGTGGGCTCGATCGTGAGCTTCAAGTCGTAGGCCACACCCTCTTTGGGATCTTTGCTGTCGAGTTTGCAAGCGATTTCGTGCTTCTTCAGCTTGATCGTGGCAGATGGCTGAAGCGCGGCGTCTTTTATGGCCTTCCGGTCGAGCTCGATATTGGCGCTGCACTGAGCGTGACCCCACGGCCAAGTAAGCTTATCGCGAAGATAACCCGCCTGAATCTCCGCGCCGAGCCAAGTCTTCGTTACCGCGCAGCTAATAGCTGCGCCCTCGGAGGGTGCGGCGAAAGCCTTGCAGATTTCGATTTTGCAGGCCTTGCGATCTTCCTTCTCTTTGACCATTCTTGCTGCCAGCTCCGGACTGACAGCAGCGTTCTGAGCAGCTGCGCCTCCTGATAACAAAAGGCCAGCCACAAAAGCGGCACCAGCGGTGAGAACTGCGCAGCTCTTAACAGCCTGTACATAGGACATGATCTACCTCGACGGTATTTTGAAATTTTTCCAAGGTGCCGCCCAATCGGGTGAATATATCGCCCAAAGTGCAAGCGGGACTAGACTTGCGGTGCTCCGGTAAAGCCAAATTACAAGACGTTTCGCCGAGGCCAAACCTAGCAAGGAGGCCGCTATACTGAAACACACTGTGTCTATACACGAGTGGAAACAGCACACAAGCGATTTTTTATCTTGTGGGTTATCTCGCCTTTGAGGACGCCTGACTCGCTGAGATCGCGCCATGCGCGCTCGATTAGACTTGCAGAAATCCGTTCACCGAAAAGAACAACCGGAACTGTTCTCAGCGCAATCTCAATATCCAAGGCTAGGCTTGCGTTACGGACATACCAAACGTCGAGCGCGGCTTTGTCCTCTGCAGAAATATCCCTTCCGCCGACCACCTGTGCCCACCCTGTAAGCCCTGGGCGTACGAGCAGCCGCGCACGGTAGGCCGCCGATTGATCGCGCGGCAGAAGCGGGCGCGGCCCAACGAAGGACATGTCCCCTCGCAGTATGTTAAAAAGCTGCGGCAGCTCATCCGCGCGAACACGGCGTAGCACGCTTCCAATCAATGTGGTGCGTTCCCGATCGGAGCGGCGGCTGCCATCTCGAGTATGCGCGGAATTCATGGTACGGAGTTTATGTAGCCGGAATGGCCTACCGCCGAGTCCGGGCCTTTGCTGCCAAAAAACAACAGGAAATCCTAGGCTTGCGGCGACCAGCGCTGCGGTAAACAGGATGATGGGAGAGCAAATTACGAGCAACACGAAGGCCGCAGCCGCGTCGATCACCCTCTTGAACTTCCAATATCGCCGCTGGGCGAGCACTTCAAGCTCGGCCGGTGCAATTTCGAACCTGAGTTCGGGGGCCAAAGAAAGCGATCGATTCGACTTACGTTCCTGCGAATCGCGGCCATCGGCATCGAAACCTAAGTCTTCCGCTAGAAATTGAAGCGAAATGCTCCGCGATCGCTCTACGCGAAGGAGCGCGGCCCTTGCTTCCAGTGAAAGATCGCTGAAAGTGCACGCGACGACGATCCGGTCGACGCTCATACCGTGAACCTCCAGGCCGTCCAATACCGATTCCACGTCCTCTGGAACACCAAGAACCGGATGAGCGGCCAGAAGGCGCCCAACATGGCGGTCATTCCGGCCGAGTACGCCAGCAATCTTAATTCTACCCGGATACAGCTCGGCGGCAGCCTGAATATAAATCTCTGTGAGACGGGAAATTCCGGTGATCAGCACTGTCAATGCAGGCGCCTCGTGGCTCATATCCAGAAACGCCGCCGAAGCTTTCCGCTCATGCCTGGCAATGTGAATGAGTTTATGCAGAACACGCGCGCCGGTCAGGAAGGCGGTCCCTGCTAACATTTGCAGAATTGGCAGGGAGCGCGCAACGCCCTCAAGCCGATTATAGGCGAAGGCTATCGCAACGGCGCCAAAAATTGCGCCAGCCATCGCGGCGTTGACGCGCATGTAATCTGGAAGACCGCTAAACCTCCAAACGGTCCGGTTGAGTCCGGCAGCCGGAAACACGATCAGCGAGGCTACCGCTGTGGCGCCCAGATAGGGAAGAAATTCCACTACCCGGTCCTGTGAGAATTCGAAATTTTCGCGCAACACCTTTGCGGCTAAGGTTGCCGCAAGCATAAGGATAACGTCCACAATCAACAAAAGCGATCGACGCATCACAAAGCCTCCCACCCCCGCCAGCCTCGGGGAAAATCTACCCTATCGCTATGCAACTTTAATCTTTTAGGCAATCTCGAAATCAACCTTTTTCAATCTTTTGTTGTAGGATTATATAAAAATTGAGCCTCATGCCGGCGGCTTTTGCCAGCTTTCCGGCCAGTCGGTTCCCGAACCCCATCTTTCACCCAGGCTAGGCTCGTAGGGTGCGGGGTATACCTGCTCCCGGCGGCGTTCCGGCGTTCCGGACCCAGAATGGATGTCTGGTGCGGGTACGGCCAAAACAGCGCAAAAATAAGCGAAAATGCAGGAGAGAGCTGTGGTCCTCAGCGGATAGTCCACGAGCGAATGGGCAAGAAGAAGGAAGATCACAAGCGTTGAACCCCGCTCGAGCGTAATGCGGGTTAGGCTTTCGCTCGCTTGCTGCGTAGTCCACACTTCGTAAGAGCGGCGTGCGAACCAAGCCAGGAAGACGGCAACCAGCAGTCCGCCCATCACTCCTGTCTCAAGGAGGAATTCGGCGAGGTCGTTGTGAGCGCGGTTAGCGAACCCCGCGAAAACGTCCTGTCTATTTTCGACCGCGGAATAAACCGGAACGAACGTGCCAAGCCCCGTGCCTAAAGGGAGCGCCTTGGGCACTGCCTTCCACGTCGCAGCGTTGAAGGGTACGCGGAGATCCGCTGTGGCATCGGCCTGGAAGCGGGTAAGAATGCCACTTAAGCCGAATTGCGCTGTGAAAAGAATGCCCAGAAAGATGATAGCAAACGACGTCCTTCTTGCGCTCAGGCCGTGCCGTAAAGCGGAGGCCTGAGGTGCCCGGCGCTGTCTCACGGCAATCGCGAAGATGCCCGCGAGGGCGATCATTGCTAGAACGATGCCCGCGCGCGATTTCGCGGCCGCGAGGCCGGCCATTATCGCCACGAGCAGAGCTGCCGCTGCCGCGAGACGTAGAATGGATCGTGAGTTGATTGCACGATCCGAAAAAAGCCCTTCTCCTAGTGTAGCAAGCCAAACGCCAGCGAGTACAAGCGAAATGTAGAGAAGGGCAGCGAAGTGGTTACGGTTGGCGAAGAAGCCAACAGCCTCCGTGTCATTGGTGATCTCGTAGAAGCGCAAACTACTGCCGGGCCCTTGCGCAACTTGAAGAAAGCCAAGCACAAGCGTAAGCGCCCCGAGACCGAGTAGCAGCCAGCTTAGAATCAATCGCTGACGGTTGCCGAGATGGATAACGGCCCCAAAAATAGAAAGCGGTACGATAAAGGATACCGCTGCCACCCAAGTCGATTGCGGACCGAGGGAAAACGTTCCCCATCCCCGCTTGGCCGGTTCAAATTCCGTTCCCGTCTGCCAGGAGAATAACGGCACTCCCTCGCGCCAAATATCGAAGGGCAGAGGCAAGATTTGAACGAGAGTTACGAGCGCAATTGTGATGCACAGGAATAATACAAGCCGCCCTTTGCCTCGCCTCGGGTCACGAGAACTCAGAGCGGGCCAAAGGGCGGCAGTTAGCAGAGGTATGGAGATAAGCTGAAGAAAGACATCACCAGCATAACCCGCGTGGGTTGCGCCGCCAAAAACGACCGCTAGCGCGAGAACTAAACAAGACAGCCAAAACAACATCCGCATACGTCCGGAATCTCATGAACCATGCATCACGGACTCGCGGGAGCGTTTCCCTGCGAAAGGGCAATCGCTAAGCCCGTGCCGCCCGCAATCACCAAGCCGCCAATAATGAGTGTAGAACCGTTGCAAACCGGCGGAACGGAGAGCACGGTAGCCACCACGCCCGGCCCGACGCGCGCGGTACAACCGTTATCATAGGTTATGAAGGCCGAACCCTCGCGCGCATCTATACGGTCACCGGGGAGCACCTTTACATCGCCCGTAACGGGCTGGAAACCGCCGCCGCGGTTGATTAGCACCGTGCCCTGTACATTGGAAAGGTGCGCCGCCTGCGCACTGGCCGTCAATAACATCGTTACGACGGCAACTGAAATCGATCTCCGGAACATAGAACCCCACAGTCTTTTCCGTTGAACCTGCAAATGCTAGCGAAAACTTAATCGTATTTGTCTTCCGTCCTAGCAAAAACGTCCGTACTCCGCAACGGACAGAATGTGGTTGCGCATGCATTCTCAATCGCACAGTGGTTGTAGAGACACACAACCTGCGGTAGGTTGAGGGTGTCTTTCCAATTGGACAGCGATATGCCGTCATGGTATTGGTCCGGGACGGCAGAATCGATGCCAAAGATCGGTCACGATGGCGATTAAGGCTGCCTAGCCGGCGCCGTGGCTCTTAAGTCGTTACGATTGGAAATTTCATGTTCGATGTGCACAGTCATCTGCTACCCGGCATCGACGACGGAGCTCCCGATTTCGAAACCTCGATAGCCATGGCCCGGATTTACGTAAGCCAGGGCGTCGAGTGTGTGGCTTGCACCCCGCATATTTTGCCTGGCCTCTATCACAATACGGGACCGCAAATCAGGCGTGCTATCGCGGAGTTGCAAATGCGGCTCGACGATGCCGGGATCGCGCTCAAGCTGGTCACGGGGGCGGACAATCACATCGTGCCGGATTTTGTCGAGGGGCTACGGCGCGGACATCTTCTGACGCTTGCCGATTCGGCTTATGTTCTGGTCGAGCCGCCGCATCATGTCGCGCCAGCCCGCCTTGAGGACTTGTTTTTCAACGTGCTGCTTGGCGGTTACGTTCCGGTGCTCACGCATCCGGAAAGGCTATCGTGGATCGAAAGCAAATACGACGTCATAGAGCGGCTTTCGGCTCGAGGCGTTTGGATGCAAATTACCTCGGGCTCTTTGCGCGGCAGCTTCGGCCGGCGGCCGCGGTATTGGGCCGAGCGCATGCTGGAGGAGGGGCTCGTGCACATTCTGGCCACCGATTCCCACAACTTAACGTCGCGTCCGCCGGACCTTTTGGAAGGGCGTATTCAGGCCGAGCGTCTTGTGGGGGCAGCAGAAGCTCAGCATTTAGTTGTCACACGCCCCCAAGGTGCGTTATTGAACAATTTACCTAAAGCATTGCCCCTCCCGCAACCTGGAGTGGCGACAATGGAGTTGCCCGGACATGATGGCCCTGCCCAGACTTCTAGCCCCGGCGCTCGCGGCGGCCTTGGTCAGCGCATGCGGCGGCTCTTCGGTTAACGAGTTTGCCAGTGACAAGCCGCAACTCGCTGGCCCCGCTCCTCAGTCTGCGGCTTCGACCGTGCCCCTGACCGAAAAAGCGGCCGGCTCGCGCGAGCAGGAAGCGGTGCGTAAGGTTGCATTGTCCGTTACAGCGGTGTCCGATCCCGGCAGCAAAGCATATAAGGTTGGCCCGCTCGACGTATTGGAGGTCACGGTTTTTAAGGTGCCGGAGCTTTCGAGGTCCGTCCAGGTTTCTGAGGCAGGAACTATCAACTTTCCGCTTATCGGCGAGATTCAGGCCGGGGGCAAGCCGGCCCGCGAGATCGAGCGGGAGCTTACCAAAGCGCTCGGCGTCAAGTATTTGCAAAATCCGCAAGTTACTGTTTTTGTGAAAGAGTACAATAGCCAGCGCGTTACTGTCGAGGGCGCGGTGAAAAAGCCAGGCGTTCTGCCGATGGCCGGCGGCATGTCGCTTCTCCAAGCGATTGCACAATCCCAAGGGCTGGAAGCGACCGCAGAAACGAACGCTGTCCTTTTCCGGACGGCGAACGGGAAGCGCTCCGTGGCGAAGTACGATATTACAGCCATTCGCCAAGGAAATGCAGACGATCCGCAATTGCAGGCAGGCGACGTGATCATCGTGCCCACATCGGATGTAAAAGAAGGAGTAAATACAGTCGTCAAATTTCTCCCTCTAGCCATGATGATTCCTTTGCTTTAAACGCCTCAGCGTGGGGTGGGCTTTAACGGTCGCACGATAAACTTATGAGTCGTTTTTATGCATGAGGCAGGGAGAGAGGCCGGTCCCGATCGTCCCGGTGGCGGAAAAAGCCTTGTAGCGGCTGGAACTGGACAAGGCGCGCTTGCTAGGCGCGATTCCTACGGGTCATATGGAACCGGCGGGTACGGTCTCGCTCCGAATGAGGAAGGAGACGACCTCGCCGCGATCGTTCGTCAATACGTTCACATGCTGCTCAAGCGCAAATGGCTCATCTTGAGCATGGCTCTTGTGTTCGTGGTGCTTGGCGGCGTGCGCACCCTTTTGAAAACGCCCCTGTATTTGGCAACGGTAAGAATCCAGATCGAACGCGAGTCGACAAAGGTCCTTGAAGGCGGGGCGACCTCGCCAAACGAGTCCGGCGCGTCAGACTTCTTGCGTACGCAATATGAACTCCTGAAAAGCCGTGCGATGGCCGAGCGCATCGTCTCCTCTCTGCACTTGACCGAGGACGAAGATTTTCTCAAGCCGCGCGATTTTTCGCTGATTGGAAGTGTCCGGAAGGCCCTGCGAGGGGCAGCCAAACCGAAAGCTGCCCCCCCAGCATCGTATGCAACCGACATAGTCGCGTTGAATATGGCCATAAGCCCGGTCCCCGGCTCGCGCGTTGTCGATCTGAGCTACGTGGACCCAAGCCCGGTGCGGGCTCAGCAAATTGCAAACGCCTATGCGGAGGCATACATTGCCTCGAACCTCGACAAAAGATTTCAAGCGAACTCCTATGCCAAGACCTTTCTCGAAGATCAAATCAAGCAGCTGAAACTCAGGCTCGAAGAATCCGAAAGGGCGCTCCTCGACTTCGCCGAGCAAGAGAAGATGGTCGAACTCACCGATAAGGCTTCGATCGCCGAGAACAACCTCGCAGCGGCGAACGCGACCCTTGGACTGCTAATCTCCGACCGGATAAAAAATGAGCAGCTCTGGCGCCAGGTTCAGAGCGCCACGGCGATCAATCTGCCTCAGCTCCTAACGAACAGCGTGATCGACACGCTACGAGGTCAGAGGAAGGCGCTCGAAACGGAGTATCAGGAAAAGCTCGAATCCTTCAAGCCGGGTTATCCGGCGATGGTACAGATTTCGAATAAGATCAAAGAGGTTGACCGGCAACTCGCTGCGGAGGTCAAGACCATTCGCAATTCGCTGAAGGCTGCTTACGAATCGTCGCTTGCGCAAGAAAGCGAAATGAAAGCGCGGATCGAGACGCTCAGGGCCGAGGTCCTCAGTCTTCAGAAAAAGGGCATTCAATATAACATCTTGAAACGCGAGGTTGAGACCAATCGCGGCCTCTACAATAGTTTGCTGCAGCGTTTCAAAGAGGTCGATATAGCCGGCGGCGTCGGCACCAACAATGTGTTCGTCGTGGACCGGGCTGAACTGCCCGACTATCCATCGGAGCCGAACTTGATGCGCGCCCTCCTCATGTTTTGCTTAACAGGGCTCGGAGCTGGGGGCGCAACCGCATTTTTCCTCGAAAAGCTCGACGACCGCGTGCGGGCTCCGGAGGAAATCGAGGCGATAACCGGTCTTGCAACGCTTGGCGTAATACCGCGGTCCGGTTCCGACGAGGAATGCAGCGAGGCGCTGAGGGATCCGCGATCGCCCATGTCGGAAGCCTACCGGTCCCTGGCGACAGCGCTCCAGTTTTCTACCGATTCGGGGCTTCCCCGTTCCATTGCGGTAACAAGCGCCGGACCTGGCGAGGGCAAATCCACAACGGTTATCGCCATAGCCCGTTACTTCGCGCAGATGGGCCTCAAGGTCCTGCTCGTCGACGCCGATCTCCGCAGGCCGTCGCTGCATATAAAAATGAATTTAGACAATTCGATCGGTTTTAGCAACTATCTAACTGGCGCGTCGCTGCCTCCCGAGGTCGTTCAGAAGACAGACCATCCTAATCTCGCCTTCATGGCCTCCGGGCCGCTGCCGCCGAACGCCGCTGACTTGCTGAGCGGCCCAAGATTGTTCTCGCTGATCTCGCTCGGATCGGAAGTGTTCGATCTCATTTTGTTCGACTCACCGCCCTTGCTGGGACTCGCAGACGCCCAGCTCCTGGCAAGTGCAGTCGCCGCGACCGTGTTTGTCGTCGCCGCGGGGGAGAAGCAAAAGGGCATCATCCGCGGGGCGCTTCGCCGCCTGCAGCTTGGCCGTATCACTCTCCTCGGTGCTGTGCTCACCAAATTCGACGCACGGAGCGTCGGATATGCATACGGTTATCACGCCCAATACGGGTACGGATATGGCGACAATGCCTATACCTACGGTAACCGGAGCGAAGTGAGCGGCGCGGGCAAGGACCACCGGGAGCGGCTTTCCAGACCGGATGGGCGATGACAGTGCGAAGTCCCGATGCCATTGCCGCGGCTCTGGCAATACTCCGTGACCCGCATCTCGCGCGCCTCGCTCAAAGCTCCCCCTTGCCGAAAGGGATGACGTTTCTTCTGGAAGTTGCAGCCGGCGACGGGGATGCGCTTGCCGCCGCACATGCGTCGACGGGGCGCTCGCAAGCAACTTTACAGAAAGCATCCGGCTTTTTTATCGAGCAAGTCCTTCTAAGCCGGAGCGGTGACAACTACCGCGTCCTAGGCGCTTCCCGCGACGCGCCAAACGCCGGCTTGCGGCGCCATATGGCCCTCATTCTTAAGTGGTTGCATCCAGACCTGTTCCAAGGCGCTTCAGAAGGTAAAGGCTTTAACAGAAGTGCTTATGTGAATCTTGTCACCGAAGCCTGGGAAACGCTCAAAACGAGTGAGCGCAGGACCGCGTATGACGTGGCGTTGGACCAGAAGCTCAGTTCGAAAAAGAGCCTCAGAGGGAGCGGCAAAAAAGTTGCGCCGCTGACGGACAGGGACGCCGCCGGGGCTCGAGCATCCATGCCGCGCGGTCAAGTGCGAGGGCAAAGAAGGCTTGTCTTATACAGAATTGAGCGAGACACGCTGTGGAGTAGACTACTTTCTTATTTTGGAATTCTCCGATGAGCCGAAAACATAGCCGGAAGCGGCCGGCGGAAAGTGCACTGCATCGGGCAGTCCGGCATGGATTTGAGACTGCCCAGGCACATCCGCTGCGTCTGTTCTTTTTCGTCTTGCTGAACGCTTGTCTGGTATGGGCCGTGCTGACCAAGAGTTTGCCTTACGTGTTGGCAGCCTCGGCGCCCGATAGTGCGCTGGCGCTCAACCCTAACAATCCCGAAGCTCTTGTCGCGAAGGCTGGGCGTTCGCGCGAAAGGCTCCTCTCGCTGATGGAGGGCGAACGAAAGCAGCCAAATCGTGAAAGCGGCCGGGCCATCGCAAAACCCGGAGACACAATAGCAGCCCTCCCCGAAGCCGGAGATGAGACCGGCACGGACCCGGATACCGAAGGCGAGAGGCGCGCGCTGCGCGGCGAGATCCGCAATCTCGCGTTGAGAGCAATCGCAAACGATCCTCTCAACGCGCGGGCATACCGCTTGCTCGCCGAAGTCACCGATAATCCAGACAACGCTCGCATCTTGATGAACGAGGCCCTGAAGCGCTCGCGCAGGGAGTCGGCGGCGATCTTCTGGCTCTTCAACGATGCATATTACCGTAAAGATTTCAATGAGGCCCTCGATTTTGCCGATGTCCTCTTCCGCGCGCGGCCGGATCTGTCAAAATATCTTTTCAATTTTCTCACGAGAATATCGCAAAACCCCGAGGGACGCGCAATTCTCGTGCAGCAGCTTGCCAACAATCCGCCGTGGCGCCGCGCGTTCCTCGTAACGCTCCCGGCTTTCTTGGCTGGCGGAGGAGCTGCCATGGAGATTGCCGCGGAACTTAAGAGCACCAGCATGCCGGCCACCGCTAAGGACTTGGCGCCGTTGCTTAACTACCTTGTCGAGGTCAACCGAGCCGATGAGGCTTATAACGCCTGGTTGCAGGTCCTTCCCCCGGCACAGCTTGAGGGCATTGGCCTACTCACGAACCCAGCGTTCGAAAGCGACCCCGAAGGATCGCCGTTCGATTGGAAGATCGACAGGGGGCTCAATGCCGCCGCCGAACTTATCCCGGCGGGCAACACGGGAAGCAGGCGGCTCTTACATATAAGTTTTAACGGAGGACGCGTCCGTTTTCCGGAGGTTAGCCAATTCCTGCTCCTCAGCGCAGGGCGCTACCGCTTCGAAGGTGTGCTTCGGGGGGCGATCGCCGCCAAGCGCGGCCTACGCTGGCAGCTTCGCTGTGCGGCGGGATCGAAACTGGTGCTCGGCGAGACCGAAATGCTGCAAGGGCAAACCGGCCAATGGCGCGTTTTTGCACTTCAGGCGGACATACCGCCGGGCGATTGCTCCGCACAAATGTTGCGCCTTTACCACGATGCCCGTTCGGCCTCGGAGGAGTTGATCTCGGGCGAAGTGTGGTTTTCCGGTCTCCACCTTGAGCGAATGCACGATACGGCCGGAAATAGCGCGCCTCCCATCGCCCCTGAGACGCCTTCTACTCCCCGGTTGCGTAATCCGTGAAAGCAAACGCATCCAGCCGCAGTACCGCGCCTGCGGAGCTGCGATGCAGCTGCTGCACGCGAGCTCGCTCTCCGGCCGCCCCGAGCGCTGTGAAGAGCGGTAAGAGATGCTCTTCCGTGGGATGGTTTCTTCCTGCGTGTGGCGCGAGCCGCCGGTAGCGCAAAAGATCTCCAATCCGGGCTTCCGTCAGCGCCTGCCCGAACCACCCGGCGAACGCCGTCACCCACTCCGGCTCGCTCTCACCGCCGGCCGGTCCATGAAAATATTCATAGAGATTGTGCGTGAAGCCGCCAGAGCCAACGATAAGCACGCCCTCCTTCCGCAGCGCTCTGAGCGCGCTTCCGATTGCGAGATGATGGGCGGGCCCGAGGCCCGGCTGCACCGAGAGCTGCACCACTGGAATATCCGCCGCAGGATACGCCACGATTAGCGGCACCCACGCGCCGTGATCGAGGCCGCGGCGCGTGTTTATCGTGGCAGGGAACCCCGCTTGCCGCAACAGACCCGCGGTTTTCCCGGCAAGCGCGGGCGAGCCGGGAGCGGGATAACGCAGGGTGTAGAGCACCTCCGGGAAGCCCCCGAAATCGTGAATGGTTGTGTTCGTTTCCACGGCGTTCACCGCGGGTTCGGGCGTTTCCCAATGTGCTGACATGACAAGGATCGCGCTGGGCTTTGAGAACGTGCCCGCAAGCCCCTGAAGGAAATCGCGCGCAGGGCTTTTTTCAATGGCAAGACCGGGCGCGCCATGAGACAAAAACAGAGTTGGAAGCATTTTAATCCCCAATAGGTCTGCGCCTCTCGCAAGGACGAAAACGCGAGCGGAAATCGCCTCGCCTTTGCGTGCTAACGTGGTACGGGGAAGGCCGAAGCAAAGCAATCGTGAGATCGGAAACGATGAGAAGCCATGCAATCTATTTTTTGGCCTGCATTCTATTCGCCGCGTGCGCGGCGAACGGTGCCGGCAGCGCCCGCGCACAAAATATCCCCGAGGCAATCCCGCCCCTGCCCGCCGACTATGTTTTACTCACGATTTTTCTGAAGCACGATCAGTCGAAGCCGCTCGGCGAAATCGCCAAAGAGCTGGAACAGAGGAACTGGATGCGCGATTTTCCACCGGCGGGTGTCGAGATTGAGTCGTGGTACATCATGATGGGGGCCGGCCAAGTTGTAACGCTGAGAGTGCCTCCCGCAAAAGTGCGCGAGGTCAACCGCATCGTCGAGCAGAAGGCCTGGGGGCCGTTCCGTACCGAATTCTATCTCACCTACGACTACAAGGCGTCGGCCATAGCGGCCCATGAGAAGGCGCTTCAGGGCAAATAGCGGGACGCCCAAACACGGGATACCCGGCCATGTTGCCGTTCGGCGGGAAAACCGCTACACCTTTGCGGGTTCACAAGGCGGAGGGCGGTGATGACTGAGCAAGCGGTGGCCGAATGCACAACTTTGCCAACTTTCGCCGCGGCTCCGGCCGGTACCCGCGAAGGGGGCGTCCAGCCTGCTCCATCTTTAGCCCGAGAGAAATTCATTCCCGTGGACCGCAAAGACATCGTACGGCAAGTGCTCGAAAAGCTCTTCGAGCCTGGCGATCGCCCTCTCGCGCAAGAGGTGCTGCGCTATATGTGCGCGCTGAGGCAAGCGGAGTCTGCCAAGTCGCTCGACACGCTGATCGAACTTTACGATGCTTTCAACCCCGACGATGAAACCGTCAATCTTACCGAGCTATCCGGCGCCGAACGGCAGCGCCAGCTCAACGCGTTGAAGGCAACGGTTATCGATCTCGTCGAAAGCGCAAACTATATAGAACTCGATCAGGCCGGCCTGGAAAACATCCTGAGCGAGGAATCCGGGGTGGGCTTCTCGGCCAAGGTCGATCTTTCTGAGTATGATTTCCATTTGCTCTACTACCGCGGCGCGATCAAAACGGAGGTTCGCGCTCCGAGCTGGAAACGGCTGTGGCTAGCCGAGAGAGCTTTCGAGGCCGATGGCTATCGCAGGCTCTTTATCGGTTTGAAGCTCAAGCCCGTCACGGCGCGAGTTTCCGAGCTGGTGACCAGTGGAATTGACAAGCGGAAAGCCGAGCGGCTCGTCCGGCGCGCCCGGAACCATCAAATGCTTGAGGGCGTGGACGAGAAGACCTTGCATCTCAAGGTCTTTCGCCTGATTGCGCGCAGCGATTTAAAGATCCTTTTTCCGAATGCACGCGTAAGCTTTACGCTTTTCGACAAGCTCTGGCTCTGGGTCGGCTCCGGTGGCAGTACCATCTTTGCGATCGTTATGGCCGTACTTAAATTCCTAGCCCTTGTTGTCATCAGCCCGTTCGTCGTTTTTTTCACCATTGCGGGAGCCATCGGCGCTATCTTCCGGACCGTCACGAGCTTCTTCAACACCCGCACGCGCTACATGCTGAAATTGGCCAAGAGTCTTTATTTTCATAATATCGGTAGCAACCAAAGCGTGCTGACCCTGCTTACGGACGATGCCGAGGAGGAAGACCTGATAGAAGCGATCCTCACCTATTCGCTTCTTCTGAACCACGGTCATCGCGGCTTCGACGCCGTAAAATTCGAGGCGGAAAAATTTCTGAAAGACGAGTTCGATGTAAGCTGCGCCTTCGACATTGAGGATGGAAAGGACCACCTCAAAAAGCTCGGGCTTCTCGTCGAAGATGAGCAGGGAAACACGCGGATTCGCGACCTTGAGGATGCGCGCGCGCATATGATTGCTGCGTGGCAAGCCGTGCCGCTGGCCGCTTAGCTCATGCCGGCTTCCAGCAAAACAGTACTTGGCTTTGGGTCTGAATGCGATGCCCTTCAGGCGAGCGAGATTTTGGCCGAAACCCATGGCTTCGATTGCTTTCCGCTGGTTATTCGGGACGAGAACGGCCAATGGTTTTTGGATTGCTACGACGAGGGAACGCTTGGCGGCGCTGACGCCGCCGGCATGCTTGCAGAATCCGGCGTGACGGCGCTCTCGCTTGCCCTTGTCACGGTCCCGGACACAGATTGGGTCGCCGAAACGCAAAAGTCGCTGCCGCCGGTCCGGGCTGGCCGCTTCACCGTGCATGGCAGCCACGACCGTGGCCGGGCTTTCTCGCAGTGGGCCATCGAGATCGACGCAGGCCGCGCTTTCGGGACGGCGCATCATGGCACAACGAAGGGGTGCCTGCTCGCCATTGCCCGGCTTCCCGCGGCGTTTCGCGCGCGCAGGGTACTCGACCTCGGCACAGGCTCCGGCGTGCTCGCCATCGCGGCCGCCAAGGCCTTCTCCCATCGCGTGCGAACGGTTGCCGCCGATATCGACCCCATCGCCATCGCGGTCGCGCGCGCGAACTGCCTGAAGAATGGCGTGGCGGAGTGCGTCCGCCTTTTCGTTGGGGATGGCTTGAAACCGGCCGCCGCATATGCAGGTGCGCCCTTCGATATCGTCGTCGCGAACATTTTGGCAAAGCCGCTCCTGAAGCTTGCGCCCCGCTTGCGTCAACTCACCGCGAGCGGCGGTATCTTGATTTTGTCGGGGCTCCTCGACAGCCAAGCGCGCGAAATCCTGGCCCGCTACCGCGCGACCGGCTTCTGCCTGATCGAGCGCCGCGATCTCGAAGGCTGGGCCACGCTCACGCTCAAGCGTGTGTACTGATCCGCGTTTAGCGGAGCGTTCCTTTGGTGTAAGCTTCCCGAATAGTCACTTGCGGCCTCCGGATAGACTCCGGCACGCGAAAACGCCAGGAATGCAGGAATTATGCAGGATCGACATCGAGAGGCCGCTGCCCGCCTGAGTGCCTTGCGCGCCGTGCTGCGATCTTCCGGGCTCGCCGGCTTCATCGTTCCGAAGGGCGACGAGTTTCAAAACGAATATGTGCCCCCTTATGCGGACCGGCTGGCCTGGCTGACAGAGTTCACTGGCTCGGCCGGCTGCGCGGTGATCCTCGAAGACAAGGCCGTGCTTCTAGCCGATAGCCGTTATACGCTGCAGGCCAAGGCGCAAGTGAGCGAAAAGCTCTATGCTGTCGAACTGGCTCCGAAGACCACGGCGTCGTCCTGGCTTGCCGCCAACGCGGCGGCCGGCGCGGTCATCGGCTACGATCCGGCGCTGCATACGCTTGCCGGCTTCAAAAGCCTTCGCGAGGAAGCCGCCAAAAAGGGCTTCAAACTGCGGAGTGTGAGCCGCAATCCGGTCGACCGCATCTGGAAGGGACGCCCTGCCGAGGTTCACGTGCCGATCTTCATTCAGGACGAAAGCTTTGCAGGCGAAAGCGCGCAGAGCAAATTGGACCGAGTGCGCAAAGCGATCCAGGACAAAGGGGCTTCGGGCCTGCTCATCTGCGCCCCCGATGCCGCCGCCTGGCTTTTCAATATTCGCGGGCACGATGTGCTCCACACGCCCTTGCCGCTGGTCAGGGCCTATGTGCCGGCCGCAGGCGATCCGGTTATTTTCGCCTCGCCGGGCCACGTCACGCCGGACAACGAGGAATCCATCGAGCGAGTGGCGGAGGTTGCCGGGCTGGCTGCCCTCTCCAAGCTTCTGCCCGGCTTGGCGGCGGCAGGTGCGAAGATCATGATCGATCCCGCCTGGACAACCCTTAAAGTCGCGGCTGCCCTCAAGCGAAGCAAGGCAGCGCCCATCGAGGCGCCGGACCCTTGCATGCTGTTCAAGGCGAAGAAAAACAAGATCGAATTGCAAGGCGCCCGCAACGCTCACTTACGCGATGGCGCGGCGCTGTGCCGGTTCTTGGCCTGGCTCGATGCCGAAACGCAGTCCGGCACGCTCGATGAGCTGACCGCTTCGGATAAGCTCGAAGAGTTCCGGCGCGAAACGAACCTGCACGAAGATTTGAGCTTCGATACCATCTCGGGCGCGGGCTCCAACGGCGCCATCGTCCACTACCGCGCGAGCCCGGAGACGAACAAGAAGCTTCTGCCCGGCACGCTTTATTTGATCGACTCGGGCGCGCAATACCGCGATGGAACCACCGACGTCACACGAACCGTCGCCATCGGCGAGCCAACAGAGGAGATGCGCCGGCATTATACGCTTGTGCTCAAAGGCCATATCGGCATCGCCACCGCGCGGTTTCCGGCGGGGACGCGCGGGGTGGATATCGACGGTTTCGCAAGGCGCGCGCTCTGGGCGGCCGGCCTCGATTACGGTCACGGCACCGGCCATGGCATCGGCAGCTATCTATCCGTACACGAGGGGCCGCAATCGATCTCGCGCAACGGCATGACGGCACTGGAGCCGGGCATGATCGTCTCGAACGAGCCCGGTTATTATCGCGAAGGCCATTACGGCATCAGGCTGGAGAACCTTTGCGCCGTGACGGAGCCGGAGGCCGTCGAGGGCGGCGAAGCCCCTATGATGGGCTTCGAGACGCTCACGCTGGCGCCTTTCGACTGCCGGCTGATTGTGGCGGAGATGCTCTCGCCGGAGGAACGGGACTGGCTCCACGCCTACCACGAACGGGTCCGGAAAGAAGTTTCGCCGCAGCTAAAGGGCGACGCGCTGAAATGGCTTAAAGCGGCAAGCGAACCCCTGACATGCTAAGGCGGACCTTAAGAACCGCATCGAGACTCGTCACCGGCTTTTTTACCCCGGTCGCGCGTCAGCCTTTTGGCTCGCTCAGTCATCCGGCGGCGCAATCGAGGCTTGCGTTCCTTCTCGCCTTATCGCCATCGGCGAGGTACATCGTTGCCGGCGACATCAAATATCTTATCGGCTGGGTATCGGAGGCGGCCTCGATGAACAGGCAACCGATGCCCGGCCAAAGGGTGAACGCCGCTTCCACATTCGCACATGTGCCCGGCCTTGCGTTTCCAACAAAGATGCACCGGCTGCGCGCGGTCTATCGCGTCATGGCGCCGCCCTTTCAAAGACCGGGATATTATGGCCTTGCCGTTGAGATGCGCGATGACGCGGAGGAGACCGTTGCGATCGTTCTCGTCAACCGGCTGTTCCGCCTTCCCCTGATTTTTCGAGAGCCGCTTGGGGTCTTGACCGATATTGCGACCACAGGCGCGCTTCTTGCCGGCATGAGGACAGCGGCCGTCCACGCCGCGGCCGATGCGGCCGCGGCAGTCTACAAGGAGGCCGCGGCAAAAGGCGTGCCGCTCATCTTCTGCGGGCAATCCCTGGCTGGCGGCCTCGCCCAATACCAAGCGGCCACACTGGAGCGCCCGCGCCGTGACAATGCACCTCATGGCTTTATCACCTTCAACGCGGCTCATGCTGCCGTCTCCATAGAGGGCCTGGGCAGAAAACCAGAAACCATTCCGGGCATTAACTTTTCAAAGGATCGAGACCCAGGCGTCGGGCCGTATAGCCTTCTGCCGAACCGCGCCGGTGTGCAGGTCTACATCCACGCGGATGGCTCCGGCGGGCTCACTCCCGGCCCGGGAAGCTTCTTCTCGGCGGCTTTGCATCCTTGGGAGCACTTTCTCACAAGTTTCAACAAGGTCGAGCTGGGGAAGATATTGCAGGATCTTATGTAGGAGGCCTCTTCCGGCTGGACTGTTTAATCGCCCTTGTGCCGGAGACCGGCCTCTTTTAATCCTAGCACATGGGAAACGAGAACTCCGTTCAGGGACGGGACACAGCGCGGGACGTGATGGGGCTGGCGGAGCAAGTTCACGCCGGGACCCGCGTCGCACTCGGGCGCGCCATTACGCTCATCGAAAGCCGCAAGCCGGAGCACCGGCCGCAGGCGCGGGCGTTGCTCACGCTCCTCAACAAGGGCGCCCGCCGCTCGCACCGCGCCGGCATCACGGGCGTTCCGGGAGTTGGCAAATCGACGCTGATCGATAGTTTGGGCAGCTATCTGACGGGCCGGGGCCATCGCGTCGCGGTGTTGGCGGTCGATCCGTCGTCGAGCCGCTCCGGCGGGGCCATCCTCGGCGACAAGACCCGCATGGCGCGCCTCGCCGCCGACCCCAACGCCTTCATCCGCCCCTCGCCGTCCTCCGGCACGCTCGGCGGGGTAGCGCGGACCACGCGCGAAACCATTCTTCTGTGCGAAGCGGCGGGCTTCGACGTGGTGCTTGTCGAGACCGTCGGCGTCGGGCAATCGGAGATCGCCGTTGCGGGAATGGTGGATTTCTTCCTCCTCCTCATGCTCGCGGGCGGAGGCGATGAGCTGCAGGGCATCAAAAAGGGCGTGATGGAGCTGGCCGATATGATCGCGATCACAAAGGCCGACGGCGGCAACGAGGGGCCGGCCCGCGCCGCCGCAGGCGATTACAAAGCCGCGCTCCACATTCTCACGCCGGCGAGCGCGACCTGGAAACCGCCGGTCATCACCATCTCTTCGCGTGAAGAGCGCGGCCTCGACGAGCTATGGGCTAACATCACGCGCCACCATTTGGCGCTTGAGGCGACGGGCGAGTTCGAAGCCAAGCGCCGGGACCAGGATGTGCGCTGGATGCACGCCATGATCGAGGAGCGGATGCGCCAAGCGCTGCTTTCGAATGAGGCGGCGGCGGCGAAAATCGCCGAACTGGAACGGAATGTGCGCGCCGGAATTATGCCGCCTTCGGTCGCGGCCGACGAAGCTACCTCGCTAATTTTTGGAAGCGCATGAATTCGAAAGCTTTTTCGCCGGTTCGTGTGCTTGTCACGGGTTTCGGTCCGTTCCCAGACATGCCGCACAATGCTTCCGCAGCGCTCGCCGGGGCGCTCGCACAATCCGCAGCCGCGCCGGGGATTGAGCACTTCGCCGAAATCGTTCCCGTGGTGTGGGCGGAGGCGCGGGCGGCGGCGCGCGAGGCAATCGCCAGGGTACGGCCGGACGCCGTTTTGCATTTCGGGGTATCGAAACGTGTGACCGGATTCGAGATCGAAACGCGCGCTGTCAATATGAGCGGGCCGAAACAAGATGACACTGGGATTGCCCGGCCGGGAACGCGGCTCGATCCCGGCGGCGAGCCCATTCTGTACCCTGGGCTTCCGCCGTTCGTGCTGCTCAAAGCATTGAGGCGGAACGGATTTCCGGCGCAGCTTTCGAAAAATGCCGGCCGCTATCTTTGCAATGCCGTGTTCTACTGGAGCCTGGCGGACGCAAGATTTGGCGGCCCGCTGGTGAGTTTCATCCATATGCCGGTGTTCGGTGCGGATACGGAGGTGCAGCCGCGCCTCACGCTGGAGGAAGCGGTGGCGGGAGCGCAAATTCTCGTTCGCGCCAGCGCCGAGGCTGTGCTACGCGCGAAGCGAGGCAACAGCGGCAATCGCGGGGGAAGCAAAGGCCATGGATCGCAGGCACTTCATGGGACTGAGTGGAGCGGCCGCCGCGCTCTTTGGCGTGGACGCCGCTGAAGGCGCGCCCGCGATTATGAGCGGTTCCGGCAAGGCGCTCTCCGATTGGGGCGTATTGCCGGATGTCTGGGGCGACCAATCGGCCGCGATGCAAACCGCCATCGGCGAGTTGGCCGCGGCCGGGCAGCCAATCGTGATCCCAGCGGGCCGCTACCGCTTTGCCAGGCTGCAGCTTCCTTCCAGGGCGGCCGTGTTCGGCGTGCCCGGCTTGACGGTCCTGACCGCGCCTGCGGGAGTGCCGGTGTTCGAGAGCCTGAACGCCGAGGATGTCAGCCTGCGGGGCGTCGCGTTTTCGGGGACCGCGCTGTCCGCCCGCGGCTGCCGCAACCTCACGATCTCCGATTGCCAGATCCTGTCGAGCGGCGGCGACGGCTTTGTCTGCTCCGGAACCGGCTTGTTCCTCGCCGGCAACCGCGCGGCGGCCTGCGCGAAAGCGGCGATTTGGGTCGAAGGCGACGGCATGGTCACGAACAATCTCGTGAGCGGCCCTGGCCAATTCGGCTTGCGGCTGGGCGGCGCGGCCCGTCTCGGAACGCTCACCGTCATGAACAACCGCATCGAAAACACGGATGTCGGCATCGGCGCCGAGGGCTCCGGGGCTGGCTACGCGCTCATCGCAATGAACATGATCGCGCGCACCAAGAAGGGCGGCATCCGCGCGCTTTTGTCCGGCGAGCTTGCCGGCAAGGATCTCACCCAGGGCGGATCCGAAGCGTTCCGCAACCTCGGCATCGCGGCCAACGTCTCGCTTTGAACGGCCGCGCTGAACTAGATACTTATGATAAAAAACCATGCCGCCCGCCCGTTTCGCGATGACGCCATCATCGGTGAAAGCGCCTTGCCAAAGGCTTAAGCGCGGCCAACACGCTGATAATGCGAAAGAAAATCTGAAGGTGCCACAGGAGCGCATCAAGTAGCGGCGAAGAACACCGGCAATCTCCGGTTGGGATTTACAGTTAACGCGCGCAACAAACTATGTTTAACAGACTTTTTGAATTGCACTTTTGCGGCTGAAAACGCGAAAAATCGCGAACTTTGCGGCGGGAAGAAAGTGGAATCCCCGCGCATTTACCGTCTCCACTTTAACCATATTCCGGCCCTACGAAATGTGCCATCGGCTTGCCTGGCCAATGACCCTATGGAACGGCGACCATGCTACACTTTACCCATGACGCGCGAAGAAGCTTTTTCACGGCTAAAGCGGCACGAGCTAGATCTTAATCGGCTTGGTGTCGAGCACCTGTACCTGTTCGGCTCCACAGTGCGCAACGAAGCTTGCGAAGATTCTGACGTGGATCTTTTCTTCGATCATCCCGAAGGGTTGCTTGGGCTCTTTCAATCGATGGACGTCAAAGAAGCTGCCCTCGATTTCTCGATCGTAAAACCGACATCTTGGCCCGCCGCCGCCTGCACCCGCCGCTGAAGCAGCGCATCGAAGCCTCAGCCCTGCAAGTGTTTTACTCAACCTATGCTTGCCAATCGCAAGCGCCGCTAGCTCAGCCGGGGGTAAGGGACTCCTACACCTTTTTCCACAGAAGCGGCTGAGTGCTGACTGTGGCTTGACGGATGTTGCAATCATAAATAACCATAAGTTGCACTTGGCGATGCCGGCAATCTGTGGCGGCATTAAGGGGGGGCAGTGGCGTCCAGCGGTACTCGGAACAGCGCGATAGATTTCTGGCGAGGGTTCATCGCCTTAACCGTTGTAACCGTGCATGCACGCAACCTTCTTTGGATCGGCATGCGGCAGTTTATGGCTCAAGTCAGTCTGGCATTCGATCTGGCAACATTCGTTGGCTTGGCTGTCGTGATGCCCTCGGTAGGCCATATGAGGGTTGCGTTTTTGTTTGTTATTAGCGGCTTCTGTATTCACGGCACGCACGGGTTGGCGCTTAGGAAGAGTCCGGACTACCGGCTGAATATTGAACAATTTGCATGGAAGCGGGCGACGCGGATCTATCCTCCGTTTGTCGCTGCACTTCTCTTAACGGCCGCGCTCGATGCGATAAGCTGGCAGTTCGATACAAGCCCGGGAAAATATGGCGACGGCAGCGCCCGCGCCTTTGCAATGAACCTGCTCACATTGCAGAACATTTCTGCGCCCGCCTTTGGATCGAACGCAGCCCTTTGGGCCCTATCGATTGAAATGCACTTTTACGTAGTCTATCCGCTGCTTTTTGCCTTGCGGCGGCGGACGGGTCTCTTTAGCAGTACGGCTGTCATTTTGCTAATAAGCCTACTTTCGATGGCGATCACAATGCCGTCAGGATTGACCCTCTTTACTAATTATTTGGCTGTATGGTGGGCCGGAGGGGTTGTTGCTGAAAAGGCCAAGTTCATGACGCACAACCTGTGGAGCATCGCAGGGCTGGGGTTAATAGCAGCTTCCGCGGCGGTTTCCGATTTCCATTCGCTGATTGCCTTCCAAATTTCCGGCGTGGGATTTGCTTTGCTGCTGAGTGGTAGTCTGCGCATGAAGGCTCTCGGATGGAAGGTTCTGGGATGGCTTTCCCGGCCATTTACTGTTCTAGGCCGGTTCGGTTATTCTATATACCTAATACACACCCCGGTGCTCGTGCTTTTTGGTTCGGCTGTCTATCGCAACGCAAAGCCAACTCAAATTTACCCAGTTCTTGCCGCGATTCTGATAGCAATCGCCGTGGCGTATGGGTTCTATCTTTTTATTGAACGTGGTAGTTTTAGATTTATTCGTCCGCTTTGTATACAACCGGTTGCTATAGCCGAGGGAGCGCAATTGGGAGTTGGACTATCGAGCGTGGCTACGTCTCCTCGACAAACCGCTGCATGAATGCGCTGGGCGGACGGCTCTGCCGTGAGCCTCCGGCCCGATGTTAGCGCGGAAAGCGCGCTTCACGCGCCTTATCCGCGATCTTCGCTGTGCGGGCTGCATGATGCCGGATACAGGCAAAGCCGGTTCAGGCGTGAAAATCCGCGCTCCGCCCGGCCCCGAGGACGCGTTAGCTTTTCTCGCCGTCCTTCTTGCTGCCGGCGATTCGGTCTTTAACCGCGCTCTGAGCAGCGCTTTTGGCCGTTTCCTTCGCAACCTGGGTTCCGAGGTGACGCGCGCCGTGGTGAGCGACGGCTTTCTTCAATGCGAGCTTTCCGGCCACTTTCGCCAGCAGAAGCGGTATCAAGGGAAGTGCCATGCCGACCTCATTTAATGAATGGTAAAGCAGAATAGCGCAATTGTGCTCAAAAGCCACTGAAGACTGTGTGCGTATGGCCGACGACGGGCGGCGAGGCGAAATATGGTCCGGCGAGCTTGCGCCATTCGAGAAAATCCGCGGAGCCGCGGAAGTGAACCATATGGTCCTCGACCGTCTCCCACTTCACGACGAGCCGGTATTTCGACGGCGTCTCGATGGAGCGCTGCAACTCCATGCCGTGACAGCCTTTGGCGCGCTGGAACAGCGGCAAGGCTTGGGCCACGCCGGCCTCGAACGCAGCTTCCTCGCCGGGCTTCACATCGATCTCGACGATTTCGAAAATCATGGCGTCTCCTTTTTCGCTGGCTGCCTTCGCTCAAGCTATTTCCCACAAACAGGGCGGAAATCGGCCGCCATGCTGCGGGCTGCGGCGAGACATTCACTATTTTGCAAGTGAAGGGCGATATGGGCTTGCAACCTGCGCTAAGGAGTGGCAATAACAGGATAAATTGCCTTGCCCCCGCTGGAGACGATCGATGTCAGGCTTTATGATCGAAATGATGGCGCTGATGATGCCGTATATGAAGATCCTTCTTTATATCGGCCTGATCGCCTCGGCGGCCGGCATCGGCTTTGCCGCCGCCAAGTCCATGATTGCCAGCGAGATGAGGCTGAAGGGGCTGTTGTGGAGCGGCCGCGTAGCGGTGGGGATGGGTTTGTTCTTCTTCGCCTGCCAGCTGATGGGTGCCATGCTCGGTGCCGCGCCGGGGATCAACCTGGCCGATGCGAATAAGTTCGAGTTTTGGATTGTCCCGTTCTGGCAGCCGGGCGCAATCCTGTTTGCCGCCGGGCTCCTCATCGGCAATATCCTCGCCCACGCACGGAATGGCGCTGCAACAGCGTAAGCTTTGCAGTTTGTTTACCTTATATAGCAATATTGATGCGGCGCAGCCTGCCTGCGGCGGAGCTTTGTCCGCCGCTTCTAGGCGAAATGTGCGTGAGTTAAAGCCAAGCCTTCGCTTGCGCCCCCCGCGTCTCATGTATAGGGTCCGGTCTAGTTTGCCGCACCCCCGAAAAAGCTTAATTATCGCCTTGACATCAATCTGTTAATCATATTCGAATATGAATGTTGCTGGTTCTTGTTAGTCACCCTTCTCCGGTTCAGTATGCACCGTGGGACTTGAGGGATGACGCACAGACCGTTGCACGTTGGCTGCGAATTTAACGGTTTCTTAACGATTGGAGGCCTTTTCGGCGCTCCTTTCGAAAGGTGGAGGCGCGCCTGCACGTCAGTGCCTGCGCGGGCGCAAGATGAATGGCAAGGCTGGGAAATCCCGCGTGAACGCGGCAGCCCATGAGGGGGCCCTATGAGACTGAGTTCGAAGACAGCATGCGCATGGGCGGTAGTGTGGCTTGGGCTTACGGCTCCGGCTGCGGCGCTTGGCGCGGATTACGAGCTTGCACCGGTTACCATCGAGCAGAGCGGATCGACTGCGACTGTGTCGGGTACGGTGGTGCCCTACAAAGAAGTGATGCTTTCGGCTCAAATTCCGGGCGAGGTGACCTTCCTTGCCGGGCACGAGGGCGAGACTTTTACGGCCGGCCAGCCGCTGGTCGCCATTGACGACACGGCGATCCGGGCGAAGCGCGAAGCGGCCGTTGCGTCCGCGATGTCGGCTGAAGCGATGTTGCGCGACGCCAATGTCCAATATTCGCGCGAGATGTGGGCACCGCGCACGGGCAAGCCGACGGGCATGGGCTTGCCGAGCATGATGGACCAGTTCATGAATCCCATGACGGGCGCGAATGCGGGGCCAACCAACCCCTGGGTTGAGCGCAGCGCCGATCTTTATTCACGGGCGCGCAGTGTCGACGAGGCGAAAAGCCAGCTTATGGGCGCGCGCGCGCAAATCCAGGAGATCGACACCAAGATCCGCGACGCGCAGCTTTCGGCGCCCTTCGATGGCGTAATCGCACAGCGCCTCGTCGAGATCGGCACCCAGGTGCAGCCCGGCCAGCCGCTGATGAAATTCTCGTACGTCGGATTTCTGCGCATCCAGTCCGAGGTGCCGGTTAGACTTGTATCGTCGCTCTCGAAGGGCATGATCGTGCCTGCACACATCGACGTTGGTGGCGGGATCGAAGTGTCGGCGCGAGTTGCGCAAATCTTTCCGGTCGCCGACGAGCAGCGCCACACCATCACGGTCAAGTTCGACCTGCAAAAGGGCGTGCCCGGCGGGCCTGGCATGTATGCCGAAGTGCAGCTTCCCGATCCGGCCGCGCAAGCGTTCCGGCTGACGAGCGTGCCGGCTGCGGCGGTGTTCCAGAAGGGCAGTTTACCGGCGGTTATCGCGGTTAAGGACGGCAAAACGTCGCTGCGGCTTGTTCGCGTCGGCGGGCCGGTCGGCAATGGCCGGCTGGGCGTGCTGTCGGGTCTTGACGATGTTGAAAAGGTGGTCGTGGCAAGCCCGTCCACACTGGCGACGATGCCTGTCGGCGTCGCGTTGCCATAGAACTTAAGCACTTGGGTTAGGGAAGGGGCTTCGAGAATCAACGGACAATAAATTCTTCTGCGGAAACCGTCTGTTAACCATCCGTGGCAAGAATACGTTCCATCGATTCTTTCCCCAAAACGTCATAAGCAAGGATAAGTGTAGTGTCCGGTCAAGACAATACGCCAAATGGTGCGCACAGCGGCGGAGAGGGGCTCGGCCTTGCCGGCTGGATGACGAAGGCGTTCATCCATTCCCCGCTAACGCTTTTATTTCTGATCGCTTGCCTTGTGCTTGGGATCATCGGCTTCATGGCGACGCCCCGGCAGGAAGATCCTCAGATCGACGTGCCGATGGTCGACGTGTTCTTCCAGTTTCCCGGTGCCTCGGCAGAGCAGGTCGCTTCGCTTGCGACCGATCCGCTCGAGCGCATGATGAGCGAAATCCAGGGCGTCAAGCACGTCTACTCGGCTTCCCAGCGCGGCGGCGGCATGGTGACGGTGGAGTTCGACGTCGGCCAGAAGATGGAGCCCTCGCTCGTCCGCCTCTACGACAAGCTCTCGTCCAATATGGACAAAATCCCGGCCGGTGTATCGCAGCCGCTCGTTAAGCCGAAGGCCGTCGATGACGTGCCGGTGGTTACCCTCACGTTGTGGTCGGACAGCGTCGACGATTCCGGCTTGCGCCTCGTTGCGCTCGAAGTGATGCAGCATTTGAAAGAAGTGCGCAGCACCAGCCAGAGCTTCATCACAGGCGGCCGGCAGGAGGAAATCCGCGTCGAGATGTCGCCGGAACGTATGCGCGGATTTGGCATCGGCGTCGATCAGCTCGCAGGCGCCATCCGCGCCGCTAACGAGAAGCGCGACATCGGCAACGTCGAGAGCGGCGGCCGGGAGATGACGGTCTATACCGGCAGCTTCCTGCACCATGCCCAAGACGTGGAGCGCATCGTCGTCGGCGTCCGCAACAATGCGCCGGTCTATGTCCGCGATGTGGCCCGGGTGATCGAAGGGCCGGGCGAAGCCTCCAGCATCGTGCAATACTTCACCGGACCCGCGGCCGAACAGGCTGCACACGGCGCGAAGGTTTCGAAAGCGGAAGGCGCGCCGGCAGTCACGATCTCGATTGCCAAAAAAAGCGGTACCAACGGCGTCACCGTTGCCCAAGAGATTCTGGATAAGGTCGAGAGCCTTAAGGGCCGCGTCATTCCCGACAACGTCCAGGTTGCGGTTACGCGCGACTACGGCAAGACCGCGAACGACAAGGTCAACGAGCTGTTTTTCAAGCTCACGGTGGCGACGGTCGCCGTGTCGGCCCTTATCTACTTCTTCCTAGGGTTCCGCCCGATGATCGTCGTGGCGATCATCATCCCCGTCGTTATTCTTCTCACCGTGTTCGCCGCGCTGCTGACGGGCTACACCATCGACCGCGTCAGCCTTTTTGCGCTGATCTTTTCGATCGGCATCTTGGTCGATGACGCGACCGTGGTGGTGGAGAACATTTACCGGCGATGGCTCATGGCGGGCCGCATCGATACTCCCACCACCATCGATGCCGTGCGTGAAGTGGGTAATCCGACCATCCTCGCCACCTTCACCGTCATTGCCGCACTGCTCCCCATGGGGTTCGTCTCCGGTATGATGGGCCCCTATATGCGGCCGATCCCGGTGCTGGGCTCGGTGGCCATGCTGCTCTCGCTGATCGCCGCCTTCATGTTCACGCCGTGGCTCGCCATGCGCATCCGCCCGAGCATGAAACAGCTCGATGCGATGGAGAAGAGCGAGCATCGCATGGTAAGCCGCCTCGACCGCTTCTACCGGGGCTTGCTTGGGCCGATGATCGATCAGCCGTGGAAGGCGAAGGCATTCCGCTGGGGCATCTGGGCTGCGTTCTTGGCCTGCTGCGCGCTGTTCTACACCGAAAACGTGTCCGTCAAGATGCTGCCGATGGACAACAAGCCCGAGTTCAACATCGTCGTAAACATGCCGGAGGGAACCGCACTTCCCATCACAGCCAATGCGATCCAGCAGATTGTCGCCAAGGCGAAAGAGATACCGGAAGTCGCGGCGGTGCAGAGCTATGCCGGCACCAACTCGCCCTATAACTTCAATGGGCTCGTGCGCCACTACTATCTGCGCACAAATCCCTGGCAGGGCGACGTTCAAGTGCAGCTGCTCGACAAGTCCGAGCGCAAGCGTTCGAGCCATGCGATCGCGGTTGCCGCGCGCGAAATGCTGACCCCCCTGGCGCACTCGCTCGGAGCCCGCATCGCCGTTGTCGAGATGCCCCCTGGACCGCCCGTGCTGCAAACGGTGGTTGCGGAAGTCTACGGTCCCGACTCAGCTACGCGGCGCCAAGTCGCCCGCGACCTCACGCATATCTTCGAGAAGGCCACCAGCATTGGCGACGTCGATAACTACCTGCAGAAGCCGCACGACACGCTGGTCTTCTCTGTGGATCAGGTTAAGGCGGAGCACTACAACGTAACGCTCGGCGACATCTCCCGGCAGCTCGGCTTTGTCATGGGAGGCGCGCGCCTTGGCGACGCTAAGCTCGGCTACGAACTTGAGGCGCGGCCTCTCGTTCTGCAGGCCCCGCTCGACATACGCAGCAATATGGCCCGGCTCGGCGAGGTGCCGATCAAGACTGCCGGCAATAGTTTCGTGCCTCTCGCAGAACTCGGCTCCTTCGTGCGCCAGCCTCAGGACGAAGCCGTCTATCACAAGGACTTGCGCGCGATCGAATATGTCACGGGCGAGGCTGTGGGCAGTCTCGCGGCCCCGGTCTATGCCATGATCGAGGTCGCCCGGATACTCCACAATTATAAGACGCCGGACGGCGTTCAGATGACCGGCACGCTCGTCCGCCCGCCGGCGGAAAGCAACAGCTCCGGTTTCGAGTGGACAGGCGAGTGGACCGTCACCTACGAGACATTCCGCGACATGGGTCTCGCCTTCGTGGCAGCCATCTTGATGATCTACATGCTGGTCGTGCTGGAGTTCGGAAACTTCCGGCTGCCCGGCATCATCATGGCGCCGATCCCGCTCACTCTGATCGGCATCATTCCTGGCCATTGGCTCTTGGGGGCGGAGTTTACCGCCACCTCGATGATCGGTTGGATCGCACTCGCGGGCATTATCGTCCGCAACTCGATCCTGCTCGTCGACTTCTCCAAGCACGCGATCCTGGCCGGCACGCCGATCCGGGAAGCGGTGATCCAATCGTGCCGTGCGAGAACGCGCCCGATCGTCATCACCTCGCTCGCGCTTATGCTGGGTTCGGCCTCAATCATTACCGATCCGATCTTCCAGGGTATGGCGATCTCGCTCCTGTTCGGCGCGGCGGTCTCTACCGCGTTGACGCTGGTTGTCATCCCGCTGGCCTGCGCACGGGCTCAGGGCGCCTATTCCACCGGGCCCGGGGATTTCGATGAGGCGCTGGCCACCGCACCCGCCGCACCGGCTGGGCACGGGATTGCCCGCGAGCCTGTTCCGGCTCCTGCGTGTGTAGCGCCCGCCGCGACGCTGAAGGAGCGCGCCACCGGTGCGGTGAACGCCGCTCGCCTCGGGGCCGGCAAACCGCTCGAATGGCTTGAGGACTCAGTCCGCGCACTGTTCGGCGAAAACGCGTTGAAGCCGTTATCGGCCGTGCGAACTCTCCTGGCCGCGGTTTGGGCCTTCGCCGCCGGGGGCTGGCGCGCGCTCTTCTCGGCCGCGCCGGCACCAGCTGCCGCAATGACAACGGCATCGCCTTCGCCTGCTGCGTCCGGTCCGGCACTCATGCGCAAGACCTCGGCCGCGGCTCGGACGCAGCCGCCGGTACACGACCCGGAAGTTGCGGCACCGGGTCCGGCCGTGGCCAACCCGGCACCCGCCCCGCAAAGCAGGCCGGTAAAGCCAGAGGCTCCCGCCGCTGTTAGCGTCGCCTCTCCTGTTGCAAGTTCGCAGCACGTTCCAGCCGCTGTCTTAGAAGCAGTGCCGGCGGATGCAGTCGCCGCAGATGAGGCACACGCTGTGGAAGTACCGGCTCCAAGCCCTGCGGCACCTGCCGGAAAGGCTGTCGCAAGCAGCGAGCCAGACATGGTCGCGGCACCCGCCGCCGTTAGCGAAGCTTCTCTAGCTGTAGCGGAACCGGTGCCGGCCGAAGCCGTCGCTGCCGAACAGCCGCACGCTGTGGCGGTGCAGGTTCCAAGTCCTGCAGCCCTCGCGGAAGAGGCTGCCGAAGTTAACGAGCCAAACACGGCCGCGGCTCCCGGCGCCGCCGCAATAGAACCCGCCGCGGATGTGGAAACCCCCATCGCCACGGACCACGAAGCACCAGACACGCACGGCGCCGCTGTTTCGCTGCTGTCTGCGGTACCGGCGGCACTAGCTGCCAATGGTGCGGAAGCAAGCCACCATGAAGCCCAGGTCGAGCGCGCCGCGCTCGCCCGCCGGCGCAGAAGGGCAGCAGCCGCGAAAAGAACCGCCAGCCCTTCAAAACGGGCAAAATCGGCCATTGATCCTAAAGGAGAAAATTGATGTCCATGCGTACTTTACGTTTCGCGCTGCTAGCCGCTGCGGCTACCAGCATACTCGGAGCGGCCGCGGCGCATGCCGCTGGCGATGCTTCCGAAGCTTACGGTGCCGCACAAAAATGGCCGGATTTAACCGTGCGTTCAGAGAGTGGCTTTAAGTTCGCGCAAGCCGCGCCATCCTGGAACGGCGGTCCGTCCAATAATTTTCCTCCAATGGGCTACGATCCTGCATCGGAGGGCCAGCCGCCGCACGCCAAAGGCGCTGAGGCCGGCCCTGCCGCCCCTGCCGCCGCTCCGGCCGCGAACCCAGCCGGAAACGGAGCCTGGGCACCGCCCCCTCCCGGACCGTGGGGCGGTTATCCAGCCGCGCCGCAACCCACGGCAGGCGATACCCATGCTCAGCCTCAGGCGCAGCCAATGGCTCCTCCTCCGGGCATGAACCCGCAGCCGGCCCAACCGGCTTATCCGGTGCAGGCCCAAGCTCCGGGCAGCCAGATGCCGGTCACGGGCCCAGCTCCGCAAGCGGGCGCGCAAATGCCGGGCTCGCCTTACAATTATCAGCAGCCCTACGGCTACCCGCAGCAATGGGGACCGCAGGCCGGTGCGCCCCAGCGGTCCGCGGGAACGGAGCCTCAAACTCACCCCGCAGAACCGCACGCACCTGTAGCCGCGGCACCGCAGCAGCCGGCTTTGCCGATGCAGGCGCAAGCTCCGGGCAGCCAGATGCCGGGGACGGGCCCAGCTCCGCAGGCGGGTGCTCAAATGCCCGGCTCTCCGTACAATTACCAGCAGCCCTACGGCTACCCGCAGCAGTGGGGACCGCAGGCCCGTGCGCCCCAACAGGGGCCAGCCGGGGCTGAGCAGCAAGCGCAGCAGCCCTATCAACCATTGACTCCGCACGCTCCCGCAGGCGCGCCACCGCAGCAGCCGGCTTTCGCGGGTCAGCCTCAGGCACCTTCTTATGGCGGCCAAATGGCGGGAACGGGCCCGGCTCCGCAGGCGCCTCAATATAATTACCCTGGCTACGGTGCTCAGCCGCAATGGGCGCCTCCGGCCGGTGCCCCTCAGCAGCCGGCGCAGCAATCCGCACCGGCTGGCTGGGGTCCGCCTCCCGGTTGGCAGAATCAGCAATTCACCGGCGCGCCAAACCAACCGGCGCCAAAGCAGGCTCAGCCGGCACCGCAGGAACACCAAGCCGCTCCGCAGTTTGGCGCACCGATGCCGGCGCCTCAGCCCTATGGGCAGGGCGCCTGGCCGCCGGCCGGTAATCCGCCGGCTTGGATGCCTCAGGGCATGCCGCAAGGCGCTCCCCAGACAGGCGCCTCAGAGCCATCTCAGGCACACCAGCCGGCGCAGCAGGCCGCTCCCGCTCCTGCTCCTGCTCAGCCCGCTCCGGCCGCAGCCCCAGCTGCGCCCGCTCACCCCGCTTCGGCGGTCCAAGGTCCGCCCATGCCGCCCTATGGCGATGGACGCATGGCCATGCCGCCGCGCGGCGCTCCGTTCCCATGGGCCGTCAATCCCGGCAACCCCTATGGCCCGACCCCGCCATGGTGGGGCGGCGTCGTACCCGGCGGTAACGCGCCCGGTTCAGTCAGGCAGTAATTAGGAACCTATGATGACATGCCCAACCTTTTGCAAGCTCGCGCACTGTTCGCGGTTTTGCTCTGCCTGGGGCCGGTGGCGGCCCTGGCGCAGGACAATCCGTGGCGCGTGCCAAGCTATCGAGAGGAAGGTTGGGCGAACCCAGGCTCCACCCCTCAGCGCAATGGCGGAGGCTGGTCATCGGGCTCCAACAGCAACGATAGGTGGTCTGAAGGCTACAACGGCAATGGGTCTTCGGACCAGAACCGCAACGGCGGCCAGAATGGCGGTTACCGCGGAGGCAATAGCTACGCCGGCAGCCAAGGAACGGGCGAGTATGGCGGGAGCAGATGGTCCAGTCCGGACGCCCAAGGCACTCCGCCAGGCACCTGGGAACGAGGCCAGGGCGCGCGTATCCAGGGCGATGCCGATTACCATGCTTCGCTCCAGCGGCAGCCTCAGACCCGCGGCTACGATGCGCCAAATGGGCCGGCAAGCTCAGGCTGGCGGCAAAATCGCGATTATTCGGGCGGCTACACCAGCCCTGGATATAGCGTGCCGGCAACCGTGCCGCCGCCCTATCTTTACGGCCGTCAATATGGCGAGTTTCCGCCACTTGAGGGCGAGCAACGAATGCCGGGCGCCGAAAGACGCCAGCCGCAGCCTGCGCCCCAGCCTCTGCCGCCACCGCGGCCGGCTGCGCCGCAAGCCTATGGATATGGATCTACCTACGGCAATACGTACGGTAACGCCAATGGCAACACATACGGCAATTCGTATGGAAACGCCAACGGCAACGCCTATGGCAATGCGTACGGCAACGCCTATGGCAATGGATTATACCCCGACCCGGCGCTGGGAGGGCCAAGCACGCTTGGCAATCCGTACGGCTACGGATCGGCTTACGGAACACCGTATGGGACTCCCGTCCCCGGTCCGTATGGCTGGTAGGGGGTAAAAGGGACGGAAGCTTCGCGGCAAGAGCCTTCGGCCGCAGAGCATCCTAGCTGAATTCGAAGGCTAACACTGAACCGAACAGCCTCCTTTAGGGGCATCATTGGGAGTAGAGAAATGCATAAGCTTATCAAAGGCGCGGCTGTTGCCTGCCTTCTCGGCATCAGCGCCGTTGCAATGACGTCTGGCAGTGCCAGCGCTTGGGGCTGGGGTCCTTGGGACAACGGCGGCTGGGGCAACAACGGCTGGGGCAACAACGGCAACGGTTGGGGCAACGGCAATGGCTGGGGCAACGGCAACGGCACCGGCAGCATGAACTTCGGCTTCAGCGGTTCCGGCGCGGGCAACGGCTACAATGGCTGGAACGGCAACAACGGCTGGAACGGCAACAACGGCTGGGGTAACAACGGCTGGGGCGGTCCTGGCGGATACGGCCCGTACAACTACGGCCCAGGCTACGGCTATCCGGGCGGCGGCTACGGCCCAGGCTATCCGGGTGGTTATCCGGGCGGCGCACCGTACGGCTATGCTCCTCCGGCACCCCCCGCACCTCCGGCTACGAAGTAGTCAGAGCTGGTTCGAAACGGCGGAAGCCGGGTTTTAAGACCCTGCGCGGATCGGATTTGAGTCAACGTCTAACGATACCGCAGGGGCTTTAAAACCTCAAGAGCCGGCGCGCGAAAGTGCGTCTGCTCCACAGGCTTCCGCCCGAAAATTCTCATACGCCGGTGACGGCCAGGTGCCCGGGGGAACTCTGTTCCTCATGCACGCACCTTTCACGCCAGCGGCGAAAATCGCGGAGCGAGAGCCATGACAAGTCATTACCGTAAGGTTGCGTTAGCCTGTGTACTGATGTTTGCCGCGGCTACTGCATCGGCGAGCAATGCGCAGGCGCAAGCTTGGCCGTCCTATGGCCCCTCGATGGCTACGTGGACCGGCCCAGGAGGCACCCGCTGCTTTGCAGGCTCCTGGAATGGCGTTGGGGCCTATGGGGCCTATAACGGCCGCTACCAGATGCAAGGCCAGTTCTGCTACGGTCCGCAGGGCTTTCCGGGCCCTTGGGCGGGTGCATACCCAAATTATCAGGCCTATCCGATGGGGCAGGGTGCGTATCCAAACTATCAGCCTTATCCGATGAGGCCGGGCCCATATCCCAGCTATCCGGCCTATCGAACGGGGCCGGGCGCGTATCCAAGCTATCCCGCAGGGCCGGGCGACAACCGGTTCTACCCGGGCTACGGGCCTCAGCCATTCCCCTACGCGTACCCCTCCTGGGCGCCGCGGCCTTTTGGATATTGATCCGGCCGCCCGGGAACGGCGCGGGGCATAAAATTCAGCGGCGGCAGCTCCCGGCAAGGGGGCTCCGGCGCATAAGCGACGAGAGTGCTTCCGGAAAAGTGTGAAGCGGTTTTCCGATAAGGAGCACGGGCAAACAAAGAGCTACGGTCCGGTTTTGATTCAACCAAAGCCGGATAGACTTTAAGGAGAGGTCCATGAGACCGGCAGCAATCGCAGCGCTAATTCTAACCGTTGCCGGAGGCACCACCGCTGGCGCGGGGCCTCAATTCACAGCGGACGCAGTCGAGACCGAGCCCGGCCGGGAAATGAAATATGTCCGCATGTTCGTGGGCGAAAAGGGCGCCCGGTACGAGTTCCAAGTTGGAGGCCAGCCGGTCGTCGAGATCGTGCGGCCTGGCGAGGGCAAGGTGCTGACCCTGTTTCCGCTGACGCGGACTTACGCCGAAGGCACGGGCTCGCCAGGTACGTCATTCGCCGAATTGCACCCCGCCATGCCCTGCGAGCCATCGGACGAAGCCGAATGCAAGATGGAGGCGGACGTCGGCACTGCCAACGTGCCTGCCTCGAAGATCGAGCGCTGGGTCATCGTGCACAAAAGCATGCCCGCGGAGGACCGCGTGTGGTGGGACGCCGGGCGCAAAATGGCGGTGCGCAAGGAATTCGCCGATGGCCGGGAGATGCAGGCCACGATGCGCGGAACCATGTCCTTCGATAACCGCACGGTGGAAAACTGGGAAGTCCTCTATCTGTCGCCCAATGGCACGTACCGGCGCGGCATTTCGCTCTACGCGCCCGATCTCGGCATGGCGATAGCCGAGCAGCAGCCCGGCGGCGTCATGCGTGAGCTGCGCAACATTCAGCCCGGCGCGCCCGATACAAAGCTATTCGACGTTCCCGAGGGCTATACGAGGATCGATCTTGCGGCGCCTGCCATGCCTGCACCGCCGGCTGCCCCGGCCACAGGCGGCGCTCAGGGCCCCGGACAAGGAATGGGCCCTACGGGCGCTGGGGCGCCAATGCCGCAAGCGGGGATGCCCATGCCGCAAGCCGCGCCTCCGCAACAGTCTGTCCCGTTCGCGGACGGTTTTCACGGTCCCGCGCAGCAGCCCGCGGCGCCGGCTGCCAATTCGATGTACCCAATGGCCATGCCGCCCTCGCCTCAAACTGCTCCGCAGCCCCAAATGCCAATGGCGGCACAGCAGAGCCAGCCAGCCGTGCCACAAGCCTATACAAGCACCTATGGATCTTCTTGGGCACCGAGAAGCGATCCGCAGATGGGCGGTACCGGTGCCGGCGGTGGGCAGTCGCAGGCGGCGGCCGCTGCGCCCTATTTGAACCCGCCCGGCGGGCCGTCCCCGGCTCAAGGCGCTCCGCTCAATGCACCTTCCCAATTTGCACCCTATCCCTGGCAGATGGGCCCGGCCCCGCAGTTTCAGCGCCCTGACCAGCAAGCGCCGGCAACTGAATTCGGCAGGAAACCATGAACGACGAAGTGGAAAATAACATCGATGCCGAGGGGCTGGCGGCTCCCGTCGATGCCGGTCCCGATACTGCATCCGTCCAGCCGCAGCCTCAGCCGGCACCGCCCGCGCCTGCCGCTGCGCCGCTCGAAACGCCCCGGCCCGCCGCCGGCGCAGAACAAGCCGTGGCCAAGCCGAAGCGCGGACCGGTCCGGCGGTTCATCCGCTCTCTCATCAGTCACCTTGTGTTCTCCGCGATCGTGACGGCGGGGGTGGTTGGCTATCTCTACCAGTACCAAATCTTGAACAGGCTCGGCGACGAGCTTTGCACCGAGCCCCGTCTCGGCGGTTACATGACGAAGGCGCTCCGGCCAGTTGTCCTGCAGCCAGCCGCAGCCGAAAAACCGGCGGCTCCCGCTCCCGCTCCCGCTCCCGCTCCCGCTCTCGTTCCCGTTCCCGCTTCCGCTCCGGCCTCGCCGCCGCCTCCAAGTGTCCTTCCGTATATCGGCGAGCCCCCCGCAGCCAGTACGCCAGCGCAGCCGGCAATTCCCGCCCGGCAGGCAGAGCCCGAAAAATCCGAGCCCGCACCGCTGCCTGCGGTGTCTCAGACCCTTGCAACAACTCCTCCGGCTCATGAGGCCGCCTCCGGGGCCGAACCTGCGATAAGCCAAGCACTCCCCCCGGCGGCTGAGCCTTTACCTGCTCCTGCTCCGTCTCCGGCGCAGTCCGAAAGTTGGGAGGCGCGTCAAGCCGCGGCTGTGCCGCCGTCCCCGAGCCCGGCGCCGGGCGGATCGGACACGCTGCTAACTGACTGGCAGGCCGCACGCCAAGCCTCTGCCGCGCATAAGCCGGAGGCTGTGGACCTTTACCGCGAGCTGGTTGCCAAGCATCCCGATGTCGCCGCTCTGCGAGGCGAATTCGGGAATGTTCTTTATGCAATGGGCCGGATGACCGAGGCCGGGGAGCAATATTACGAGGCAGCCTTGGAACAGCTTCAAGGCCCTCAGCCGGAGCTTGCCGCCTGTCTTGAGGATGTCCTGGAGCGCGTCGATTCAGCGCGCGCCGGGTTGTTACGCGCGAAAATCGTCCAGCCGTGCCCCTATAAGGGACATTAAGTCAGCGCGCGCGTAAAACGGTGCATGGAGCCAAAAGAAAAGCGGCCGTATCGCGCGCTAGAGCACAGCGAAACGGCCGCTTGGGGGAGGACAAGGAATAACCTGCCTGAGTATATCCTGTGTCAGCCGATGAGCGGTAGCACTTTGGCAACAGTGGCCAACGCAAAGACGCTGACAAGTACCAGGGCCTCGAACAGTAGCTCGTGGCATCGCTCGCACGGCATGGCGTTGCAATAGCGTGTCATGCTAATGGCTTCCTTTCGGTTGTTTGCGATTCCTACGGTAAGCCGCACGCGCGGCGATGCCGGGGAACGCAAAGTTTTCTTGCCGGCCCGGTCCTCCTCCCGGGAAATGGCATTGCATTAAATTCTCAGCCGCTAGGCCTTTCGGCTTGGCAATTGAGATTCGAACATTGGTGGACGGACAGTCCGCCCCCAACGTAGACGATATGATGTCGCATATTGATATTGCAATCCGACCATACAAGCATAACAGCTATGCGGCCACTACCGCAAGCTGTGCTATGGTTGAATCTGCATTCAGCTGGCGAGCTGTTGCATTCTGAACGCGCCTGGAAAGCTTAACGAAAGGATAAACCAAGCGTCCCGCCGCGCGCCTTTCGCGCGTGGAACACGCTTTCGAAACGCCAATCGCGCGCGCAGCCACGAATGGATCGTCGCGCGGGGTGCACAGCGGGAGCGGCGGAAACCTATTGAAGCAGCCGGAATGACCAACCCGTGAGATGTTTGGTGCCCGGCTTCCAGGGGTCAGACGCGGTTCTTCGCAGGCATCGGCCGCGTCTTCCAGCGTATCGCGCCGGCCTGCGCCTTCATGACGGCGATGGCGTGCGGCTACCAGGGCATGAAGCTGTTGAACATCGACATGGGCCTGCCAATCGACCGGTTCATCGATTGCATGTTCCAGCGCATGGCGTCGGCCTGAGCGTTCATCGCGTTCATGGACGTGTTCATCTGCGTCATCTGCTGCGTCATCGTATCCAGGTTCTTCATGTAGACCATTTGCTTCGACATCCAATTCATATCGGCCGACATGGTTTCCATCCGGGTGCGCATGGTATCGACGTTGCGGCTCATCCGGTCGAGGCTTGTCGATAGCTGCGAAACCGACTCCGCAACCTTGTTGATGTTAACCCCGATCTCCGGCTGGATCTGCAGCGCCATGTCGCGCATGTCGCGCGTGATCGAGTAGATGAAGAAAAAAGCACCGGCCATCATGGCAATGACCGCTACAATCGACGGATAAACGATGATTTCCCAGCGGCGGGCGCTTCGCTGAAAGGAGCTGCATAAGCGCTCCAAGGCTTCGATAGGCACAACAGACTGCACCGCCTCGACAGCAAGACCGCAAGAAAGGGGGACAGACTCACCTCTGGGACCGAACGGTAGACCCTTCGCTGGCTTTTGCTGGTCGTCGCTCATGGATGTTGCTCCCCTTATGTGAGCTATCTGCGAGCCGCCACTCATGACCGGCCGATTGAACCGGAGCGTACACCGTGCCCATGAACCCGGACGACGGGAGACCAGCGGTAAAGGGCTAACGCCCTTTAGGCCTCGGATCGCTGCGGCACAAACTGCCGCGTCCACCGGCCGCCATCGGCCGGGGGAAAGCGGCAACGCCCTAAGGCGCTGCCGCTGCATTCTTACTTCACGCGCGTAAAGGTGCCGCTAGCGCAAACGCCGGCCGCGGTGCAGCCGTCCATCAACCAGTTGTCGGCATCCTTAAGCTTCATCTTGGACTTGTAGGTGTCGCCGGTGGCCGGATGTTTGATGTCGCCGACGAAAGAATCGCCTTGAGCTGTGAGCGGAGA
>JBKQIH010000199.1:0-6649 GCA_052148445.1 Rhodomicrobium sp. | reverse complement strand
TCAGATACTCCAAGCAGGCGTCTTCTGTCGGAAACATGTCCATGAAATCGGTCATGTCGGCAGGATAACGCTTCATACCGAAAACCACTATATCTAGTAGGCACGGGAGTCAACTGCATAGCCCCGTTGCGATTTGAAATTAACCATGCGAAGACTCAAACGCTGCTCCCGGGCGCATGTCGGCTGTCGAGTTTTATCTATAATTGTCAGCAGCTTAGCTGCTAATTAAACCTTTAGTAAAGCGCTTTCTCTACGATGTCATTCCAAGAGAGAGTCATCGAGGCCAGACGGGAGCGAGGGTTTGTACCGCAATCGCAAACAAAAGGCCCCCTCACCCCAGCGCTCTCCCGCGAGGGGAGGGGGGGCAGGTCGCGGCGGTTGTGTAGGCGTACCCTCTCCCAGCAAGCTCGCCTCGGCGAGCTTGAAACAAGGAATGCCCGAATCCGCAAGCGGATTCGGGACGGGAGAGGGACAGGGGTGAGTCACACATTATGCGGGCCGGAATCAGCGGACGGATCGGCACGCTTTATCCCGCGAGATATTGGCGCGTGAGCTGCTTGCCCAGCTCGACGGCAGGCTGGTCGAACGGATCGACGTCCAGAAGATCGGCGGCAAGGATAGTTTCGATAAAGAAATGCATCATCAGCGCGCCGAGCGTGCGCTCGTCGAGGCGGTCCATGTCGATGGTGCGCACGGGCCGCTTCGCCTCGGCGAGCGCGTCCACGATGGCTCTTTGCTGGGCCGCGACGAGATTGCCGATGGTGCGGCCGGCGAGATAGGGCGCGCCGGCTTCGGCGGCAAGCTCTGGCGGGATCGCCAAGGTGTCCGCGCCGGATGCTCCGGCGACGCGAAGCACGGTCATGAGGTGCACGCGCGGGCCGTCCATGAACAGCTGGAGCTGGCTATGCTGATCGACCGGCATCAGCGTTCCGATGGGGGTCGTGCCCTCTCCGCCTTTGCCGAGGCTTTCCGCCCAAAGCTGGACATACCAAGCGCTGAAGCGCTCAAGCCGGTCGCAATAGGGCATCATGACCGAATCGATGACGCCCAAATCCTTCGCGAGCCCGATGGCTACGGCCGCGCCCACGGCGGCGGGGTGCTCCTCCGGCATGGCGGCGCTCATGAGCTGCTGGACCACATCGAGCCCGCCCTGGCGGAAGGCCGCAACATCGAGGCCGCGCGCCATGGCCGGCAACAGGCCCACATTGGTGAAGGCCGAATAACGGCCGCCGATCTCCGTGTTATGCGGCAGCATCGGAATGCCGCGGGCGGCGAACAGCGTGCGCAGGCCATTGGCAATTCCGGGCTTCGCCGGCTCGGTGACGCCGAGGAACAGCTTGGGGATGAGGCTGCCATGGCCCGCATCCTCGATGAATTTGAAAGCCGTCAGCACCTGTGCCAGCGTCTCGCCGGTCGTGCCCGATTTGGAAATCGCGATGAAGCGCGTTTTGGGGATGTCGAGAATCCTGAGGCCGCACATGAAAGAGCGCGCATCGAGATTGTCGTAGAAGCGCAGGCGCGGCTGCTCCGTGCCGGCGGAGCCGCCATCGCCCGGGATGGACCAGCCTCCGAGCTGGGCGAGCGCCTGGCCGCCGAGGCTCGATCCGCCGGTTCCGAGAATGACAACCGTGTCCGCGCCGGCCGAAAGCGCGCGGTAAGCCGCGGCCGCCGCCTCGATGTCGGCCGTCTCGCCCAGAATCCGGAAATGCGCGAAGCTGCCCGCTTGGGCCTCTTCTTGCAGCGCCTTGAAGCGGGGCGTGACAAGCGTCAGCCATTGCGTAAGCCGTTCCGCGGTCAAGCCAGCCTCGCCGATCTTCGAGGCAAGACAGCCGTCAATCGATTGCCGGTACATCATGGTGCGAATCCTTTACGCGCGATCCTCAAAATCAGTGGCGCTTGACCGGCATCGGGGCAAGCGGCCGGCTCTTTCTTTCAACAGATCAGTATCGGCAAACGCACAAAAAGAAAAAAGCCGCGGTGGCGCGGCTTTTCTGCACTGTGGCGTCATCCCGTGCGCGTTGCGGCATGCAATGACGCTGCGCAGACACGGGATCGTAAAGGGCGCCGGCTTTCGTGACGATCCCGTGTCTGCAGAGCACCGCTTCGCGCTGCGCTGCGCACGGGATGACGCCATTGGCTCTATAGCCCAACGTCGTGGATGCCTTCGGGCTCGCCGGCCACGGTCACGATCAGGATTTTCGGCTCCATCAGGCGCTTGGCGACGCGCTTGATATCGGCAACCGTGATGGCTTCGATCTCGCCATTGCGCCGGTCGATATAGTTCATGCCGAGATTGTCGAGCTGAATCGCCAGCAGCTGGGCGGCAATTTTCCCCGACGTGTCGAAGCGGAGCGCAAACGAGCCAACGAGATAATCCTTGGCCTTGCGCAGCTCCTCTTCTGTGAGGCCGTCGCGCGCCGCGTGCTCAAGTTCCGCCTTGATGAGATCGAGCGACTCCCCGACGGATTTATTCTCCGTCGCCACGCCGCCGGCGAAGATGCCCGCGTGCTCCAGCGGGTAAAGGTAGGTGTAAACCCCGTAGGCAAGCCCGCGCTTCTCGCGCACCTCTTGCATGAGCTTGGAGGAGAAACCGCCGCCGCCCACGACATAGTTCAGGATATAAGCCGGGATAAAATCGGGATCGTTCCGCTTCAGCCCCTCGAAGCCGAACTGCACGACCGACTGCGGATTGGGCATTTGCACGATGCGCTGTTTAGATACGCCTTGCCAGGAGACCTCCGGCACGGGCTTGCGGTCCGATTTCGCGGGCAGATCTGCAAACACGCTGTCGAGCGCTTCGCCGAGCTGCACCGGGCCGATATCGCCGACAACCGCGATCTTGAGGTTGTCGCGGGCGAAGTTCTTCTTCACATAGTCATGCAAGTCGGCGGGCGTGATCGCCGCGACGGCGTCGAGCGTGCCATTCACCGGGCGGCCGTAAGGGTGCGATCCGAAGGCAAGCTTGAACCATTCGGCCGAAGCAACCTTGTTCGGGTCTTTCTCCTCGACCCGCAAATTCGCGACAAGCTGCTCGCGGATCCGCTCGGCGTCCTCGGGCTTGAAATGCGGCGAGATCAGCGCCATGCGCAACAGCTTGAGCGACTCCTCGCGGTTTTCCGTGAGGGTCTGGAACGAGAGCGTCATATGGTCTTGCGACGCCTGCGCGCTCATTTTGGCCGCGAGATCCTCGAGGCGGTTCTGAAACGCTTCGGAATCGAGAGTGCCCGCGCCCTCGTCGAGCATGCCGGACACGAAGGTGGCGACACCTGGCTTCCCGTCGGGATCCTGGGTAGCCCCGCCTTCGAAGGCAAATTGCAGGCTGAGGATCGGCCTGGAATGGTCTTCGACAAGCCAGGCCTCGATGCCCTTCTTGCTAGTAACTTTTTGAATTTTCATGGCGTTTGCCGGGAATGCTGCCAAAAGGAGGAGTGAAAGAGCCGCGGCGGGTGCCGCAGCGGCGAGCCGGAGGAGCTTGCCCCCAAGGAAAGTCTGCATCATGAGTGTTTCCGATCCTTAGTGGAAGGTTCCGGTTTCGCCGCCGGCGCGCGGCTGCACTTTGGCGAGATGCGAGGGCACAGGAATGAGATAGCCGGTCACGGAGCGTTTGCGGTCGAGATATTTCGCCGCCACCGCTTGTACCTGCTCGCTCGTCACCGCCTTCAGCCGTTCGGGGCGGGACTCGACATCGGCGACGGTGCGGCCGGTTGCCAGGTTCCAGCCATAGGTGTGGGCAAGGCTTTGCTGACTGTCGGAGGCATAGATCAAATTGGCGATCTCGCCCGTCTTGGCGCGCTCCAGTTCCTCGGGCGTGACGCCGTTGCGGATCACTTCGTCGATCACGCGGTCCATCGAGGCTTCGATATCCTCGAGTTTCGTGTCGCCGGCCGCAACCGCATAGAATCCGAACCGTCCGCTGTCGAGGGCGAGCCCGCTATACCAGGCGCTTGCGCTGGAGGCCTTTTTCTCGTCGCGGACGAGCGCGTTATACACTCGGCTTGTGGCGCTGGTGCCGATAACACGAGCGAGGATTTGCAGAGCCTCCGCTTCGCCGGCCGGGGCGGTGCGGGCGCCCGGCACGAGATAATAGCGCTCAAGCGTCGCCTTGCCGACGCGGCCGTCGCGCAGGATGACGCGGCGCTCGGCCAATGGCTCGGGCTCGGTTGGGCGCACACGCGGACCGCCCACCTCCGGATTGGCCGGGATTTTGCCGTAGGTCTCTCTCGCAAGAGCCATAACGTCTTCCGGCTCGACGTCGCCCGTGACGACAAGAATCGCGTTATTCGGCGCATAAAATTTCTTATAAAAGGCGAGCGCGTCGGCCCTGCTGAGCTTGCGCATCTCCGTCTCCCAGCCGATCACGGGCGTATGATAGGGATGCGCGACATACATCGCGGCCATCATCTGCTCCTGCAGGAGCGAGCCCGGGTCGTTGTCGACGCGGCTGCGGCGCTCTTCGAGGATCACCTTGCGCTCGGTCAGAACCTCTTTCTCGTCGAGCCTAAGGTTCGCCATGCGGTCGGACTCCATCTCCATCACCTTCGGGAGCTTTTCCTTGGCGACCCGCTGGAAATAGGAGGTGATGTCCTGCGCGGTGAAGGCATTGTCCTGGCCCCCGAGCCGCGCGACGATCTTGGAGAATTCGCCCGCGGGGATTTTCTCCGTGCCTTTGAACATCAGATGTTCAAGGAAATGCGCGATGCCCGATCTGCCCTGCGGCTCGTCGGCGCCGCCAACCCGGTACCACACCATGTGGGTTACTACGGGCGCGCGCCGGTCCGGCACGACCACCACTTCGAGACCGTTCTCGAGCTTTCCGTGGAAGGCGAGGTTCGAAGGCGAGGGCGGCTGGGCGGCATCTGCGGGAGAAAGGGCGAGGGTCATGAGCAAAGCACCGAGTAGTTGAACTTTGAGAAGTGTGCCCGATCGTTGAGGTTTTGAATAGGGCAGGGTTCGTAAAGACTTGAGCTGGAGCATGAAGGATTGGACCGTCCAAGTTGAAGGCTAGCCCGTGATATAGGGCTTTGCGCCTTAGCCGCCACAATAGTTACGGCGATTTCATGACGGGCGGTCGCAGGGGATGCGTTGGGGCGGGTTTGGGATCCCGCTGCGGACGGAGGCGCCGATAAGCAATGGGAGCGCGACGAAGGAGAAGCTGGATGCTACGCAGGCCAATTTCGATTTGTGTTCTCGCCGCGCTGACGATAGCGAGCGCGCAGGCGGCGACGCTCTCCGATGTTGAGGGGGCCGTGTCCGTCAACCGGGGCAGTGGCTTCAAGCCGGTTATGAACGGCGCCGCGCTCGGTCCGGGTGACCGCGTCCGCACCGAGGCAGGCTCGGCCAGCATTGTTTATGAGAACGGCTGCACGGCGCGCGTGGGGCCAAACCAGCTCTTGGTGGTGCTTTCAACGCCTCCCGCCTGCACCGGCGGTGGATTGAAGGACGGCCCGGTAGCATATGCGGGTCCGCCTGACGGATCGTTCATTGCCGGAGGGCTGGTAATTGCCGGCGGCGCGGGATTAGCCGTGGCACTCGCTAACAGCTCGAATAATCCAGCTAGCCCGTAAGCTTTCGAGCGTGCCCGATCCGAACGCTGGCGATGCTCTAGAGTGCGTCCGGAAAAAGTGTGAGCGGTTTTTCCGGTAAGGCGCACGTCAAAACCAAAACTTAGAGCCCGCTTTTGATTCCATCGAAAGCGGATAGGCTCTAGCGTACATTGCGTTTTCCCGGCGGGATGTCGGCGTTCTTAGCCTGCGAGAAATTGGCGAACTCCATCCCAACCTCAACGAGTTCGACCCGCGAAAAATCGGCTCCCGCGACGTTGGCACCGCGCAGGATCGAGCCCGCAATGTTGGCGCCCGTTAAGTCCGCGTCTTGCAAATCCGCATCGCGAAGGTTTGCCTCCATCATGTAGACGCTACGCATCTTCGCGCCGCAGAGCCGGGCCTTGCGCAGATTGGCAAGATCGAGATTGGCATGACCGCCGGCTTGGTCCGACAAGACCGCTTCGGACAGATCGGCGTCCGCCAGATTTGCGCTGTTCAGATGACAGTTGGAAAGGTTGCTGCCCCTGAGGTTCGCCGCCCGCATGCACGCGGAAATAAAGCGCGCTCCCCTCAGATCGGCACCCGAGAGGTTTGCGCCCGGCAGCATGGCGTCGGAAGCATCCGCCATTCTCAAATCGGCGCCGTTGAGTTGAGCCGCATGGAAGTTCACGCTTCTCAGGTCGGCATTCCGTAAGTTGGCTCCTCTGAGATTGCATCCCTCAAGAACCGCCGCCTTGGCACAGCTGACATGACCGAGTTTGGCGCCTTCGAGGCTAGCGCTGGAAAGGTCTGCCTTGGTCAAGTTGCTCCCGGTCAGGATCGCGCGCCTGAGGGTTGCGCCCGACAGGTCGGCCCCCCGGATGTCGCAGTCGGAGAGGAACGTGCCGGTGAGATCCGCCCCGGCAAGATCGGCGCCTTCGAGCATCGTATCGCGCAAATCGGCGCCCGCCAAGCTTGGCGCATCGACCGAAATGAGAACCTCTCCCGTCTCCTTGTGCTTAATCTCGATCATGGTTCCCTCCCATATCGAGCCAACGTTCCGATTGGCTTCTTTTTTATGAGGTTTTTATCTTGCCACGCTTGCGGCTATGTCGATAGTAAAAACT
>JBKQIH010000198.1:0-10721 GCA_052148445.1 Rhodomicrobium sp. | reverse complement strand
CGCTCTCGCGTGCGCATGTTGTAGTCATAGACTTGGCGCGGCGTCGTCATCGAAGAATAGGTGAAGCGCAGCATCTCGGTGTCGTATTCGTAACCGTCGGACATGCCGAGGGAGTATGCCTCCTCGGCGAACGCGATTGCATGCTCCTGCCCGTCGGCAAAGCGGCGGATGACGATGCGCGGCAGCCCGTCCTCGCGTTCGAGCCGCACGAGATAATCCTTGAAGCAGGTCACGTCGAGGATGAGCCGGCCCGGCTTGTGCGGCACCAGATCGCGCCAATTCTCCCGGCCGGGGCTGGCGAGCGGCGCCTCCACGATCTTGTAATCCTCCGCCCCGCCTTCGTTGGTGAGGATGATGACGCGGTCATCGTGCGTGTCCACATGATAGTCGTGGTTGCTCTCGCGCGGCGCCACGAGTTGAAGGCCCTTGTCCGGCGCGGCGGCATCGAGGAGGCGGACCTCGCTCGTCTCATGATCGCCTGAACTTACAATGACATAGCGGCGGTCCTGGCTTTCGGACACGCGCGCGAAAAAGCCCGGGTCGGGCTCGCGGTAGACCGTCTCATCTTTGACGGTTTCCGTGCCGAGGCGATGCCGCAGCACTTGCTGCGGCCGGCGATGCTCATCGACGCGGGTATAATAGAACGCTGTGCCGCTCGCATCCCAAACGGGCTGCCCCTCCATATCCGGCACCGCGTCCGCCAATTCCTGCCCAGTTTGAAGGTCGCGGATTTTGATCTTATAGAACTCCGAGCCCTTGTCGTCGAAGGCGTAGGCCAAATAGCGGTGATCGCGGCTCCAGGCTGCCGCGCCGAGCGAGAAGAAGGCTTTTCCCGCCGCCATGGCATCCCCGTCGAGGAGAACCGCGGCATCGCCGCCGGCCCGTGGCTCCCGGCAAAGGCGCGGATGCTGGCCGCCCGTCACATAGCTCCAGAAATAAGCGTAAGCGCCGTCGGGCGACGGCACCGTGGAGTCGTCTTCCTTGATGCGGCCCTTCATCTCCTTGAACAGCGTCTCCTGCAGCGCCTCCGTACCGGCCATCGCGGCCTTTGTGTACGCGTTCTCCGCTTCGAGATAGGCTCGGATATCGGGCCCGAGCGAGGCCGGATCGCGCATCACCTCCTGCCAATTCGCGGCGCGCAGCCAGGCGTAATTATCCACGCGCTCGACGCCGTGGTGAAGGTCCTTGGCAGGCCGGATTTCGGCCACGGGCGGAGTGAGAGGGGTCGTTTGCGCGTCGTAATCCATGGACTGCCTTCGCTTGGTGTTGGGTTCTGGATTTAATCTCTTAGGCTTCGCATTCAACCGCCGTCATGAACGGTTGCGCGGATAAGGCTCCTTACAATTTTGTTCTTAAAAGCGGCGGAATCCCAGTTGAGGAATGGCCTCAATGCCGCTAAGCGCCAAGTACGTATTCTTCAACGGGAGACTCTCCGAATGAAAATCGCGCTCTTCGCCTCGCTCGCCGCCGCGCTACTCATCGTCACGCCGCAGCTGGCTTCCGCGCAACAAGGCCATGCCTGCAAAGCCGACCGGGAAAAACTCTGTCCCGGCATGACGTTTGGCGACGGCAAGCTCGGCGCCTGCCTGAAGGAGCACGAGGCTGAGCTTTCGCCCGAATGCGCCGCCGCCCGCATGGCAGCGCAAGAAGCCCGTAAAGCCGTCCGCATGAACTGCAAGGCCGACTCCGAGAAATTCTGCGCGGATGCCGGAACCGGGCACGGCGAAAAAATGAAATGCCTGAAGAGCCATTCAAGCGAACTCGGCCAAGCTTGCGCCGATGCGCTCAATGCGTTGCCCGGCGCCAAGAAATAGCGCCCGGAAGCGGCAAGCGGCGAGCATCTCGCCAACTTTTTATGAATCCGCCCCGGCCTTATGGCGCCCGTCTGCCGCCTGGCCGGGCGCAAAGCCGAGCGCGGCCCCGTTCATGCAATAGCGCAGGCCTGTCGGGCGCGGCCCATCCGGAAACACATGGCCAAGGTGGGCATCGCAGCGCGCGCAACGCACCTCGGTCCGGCGCATCATGAACGAGCGGTCCTCGTGTTCGGTCACGGCATCGCCTTCTACCGGCTTGTAAAAGCTCGGCCAGCCCGAGCCGGATTCGAATTTGGCTTCGGACGAAAATAAAGGCTCGCCGCAACACACGCAGGTGAACACCCCCTCGCGCTTTTCATGATTGAGCGGGCTCGTCCCGGCGCGCTCGGTACCGTGCTGTCGCGTGACCTTGTATTGCTCCGGCGTCAGCTTTTCGCGCCACTCGGCATCGCTCTTCTGAATGCGCTCTTTCATGGCCCTTAACCTCTTGGCTTTACTCCCGAGCATAGTTATTGGGAGGGGGCGCGCGGTTTTGAAGGTGTTGCTGTGCCGCGCGCTGCCGGCTAACGCTCAAATAAGTTTCACGGAGTTGTCATTGCGAGCGAAGCGAAGCAATTCAGGCTCCTGCATGCTGTCCAGGATCGCCACGGCGGAGAAGAGCCGCCTAGCGATGACGGTAAATATTTGCCCCCCGACCTTTGGTGAGACCGTGCGCGCCTCGAATCTTTCCCTCCGGCGGCTCGCCGCTGCTGCCGTCAGTGCTCTGCTCGTCACCGCGCTTTCGTCCAGCGGAGCTTACGCGGCCACCGCCGGCGCGATTGACGGCGCGAAATTGAACCTGTTCTGGGTGCTGCCTTTCGCAGGCATGCTCGCTTCGCTCGCGCTTTTCCCAATGATTGCGCCAGATTTCTGGCATCGCAATTATGGCCTCGTGTCGCTGTTTTGGGGGCTCACCTTTCTTGTGCCCTTCGCCGCGGTATTCGGAACCAGCACCGCCTTTCATCAGCTTGTTCATGTGCTTATCCTCGAATACATTCCCTTTATCGTGCTGATCGGCGCTCTCTTTGTCATCGCGGGCGGCATTTTTGTTGGCGGGGAAATCCGGGGCTCGCCGGCATTGAATTCGGCGATGATGCTAACCGGCATGTTTCTGGCGAGCTTTGCTGGCACGACGGGCGCGGCCATGGTCCTGATCCGGCCTATTGTCCGCGCCAACCGGGACCGGCAGCATAAGACCCATATCGTGGTATTTTTCATTTTTCTCGTCTGCAATATCGGGGGGGCGCTGACGCCTCTCGGAGACCCGCCGCTTTTCCTCGGCTACCTCCAAGGCGTGGAGTTCTTCTGGCCGCTCAAATCCCTCTGGCCCCACATGCTGTTCATGGCCGCGATTGTGCTGGCGGCGTTTTTTGTCCTCGACTCGTATCTCTTCGCGCAGGAAGGCGCAGCAAAGCTCCGCGCGCCTGAGGGCGAGGCACCGTTTGTGCGCGGCCTGAGGAATATCCCGCTCCTTGTCGTTGTCGTTGTTGCGGTCGCGATTAGCGGCTCGAACGCGTTTGGCAAGATTGCGATATTCGGGACGGCAGTTACCTGGATGAGCCTCTGGCGCGACATCATACTGATTGGCACCGGCATAGCATCGCTCGCGCTCACGCCGCGCACATACCGCGAGCAGAACGAATTCAACTGGGAACCGGTGCTTGAGGTGGCGAAACTCTTCGCCGCAATCTTCATCACCATCGTCCCGGCCATCGCAATTTTGAAAGCGGGCGCGCAAGGCGGCTTCGCTCCGCTGCTCGGTCTTCTCGGCGGGCCGGACGCGCCGAACACCATCGCTTATTTCTGGCTGACGGGTATTCTATCGAGCTTTCTCGATAACGCGCCAACCTACCTTGTGTTTTTCAATGCGGCGGGCGGCGATCCGAAAGAGCTGATGGGACCGATGGCGCAAACGCTCACCGCGATCTCGGCGGGCGCGGTGTTCATGGGCGCAAACACTTATATCGGCAATGCACCGAATTTCATGGTCAAGGCTATCGCCCAGCATCTCGGCGTGAAGATGCCGGGCTTCTTCGGCTTCATGGTTTGGTCAACCCTTGTTCTCATTCCGCCTTTTATTCTCTTGACCGCGCTTTTCTTCCGCTGAAGCAAGGATATTTTGCCGGAGCAACTTGGCGCAGCCTTTTTATAATTGTTCTAAGCTATTGCCATCAGTGCGTTTTTTGTTGACGGCAGTGCGGGGATGCCTCAAACATGAATGAATACTGAGTTAGCAGGGAACCGGAATGAGTCTCGATACAGACGCTGGAAATGGGGCGCGCGCGGCAGCGCTCGGAATGTCAAAACGCGGTTATTGCGGCCACGTGCAAGCACTTGAGGTGCGGGCGCATCACTCCGATCTTCCGGAGGGTGAGCTTGAGTGCCGCCTGCTCGAACTCGGCTTCACAGAGGGAGCGCGTGTCGAGATCTTGCATGAAGGGTTATTCGGCCGGGACCCAATCGCGGTTCGCGTCAACGATACGACGGTTGCGATCAGGCGGCGCGAGGCAATGGCAATTATCGTGGAGTCACCAGACGGTCTATGAGCGTCATTGCAGATACAGAAGTACGTCATCTCGCTCTTATTGGGACTCCGAACAGCGGCAAAACGGCGCTCTTCAACGCGCTGACCGGCAGCCGGCAGAAAGTCGCGAACTATCCGGGCGTGACCGTCGAGCGCAAGAGCGGCATGTTTCAGACGCCCGCCGGCACCCGCGCGAATCTCATCGATCTGCCCGGTACTTATTCGCTGCGTGCGCGTAGCCCCGACGAGGAAGTCACCCGCGATTTTGTGCTGGGCCGCTTCCCTGGGGAGGATCGGCCGGACCTGTTAATTTGCGTCGCCGACTCCACCAACTTGCGGATTGCGCTGCGCCTTGTCCTCGAACTCAAGCGCGCCGGAAGGCCTCTTCTGCTCGTGCTGAACATGATCGACATCGCCAAGCGGCGCGGCATCGAGATCGACCTCAACCGGATGTCGGAAGCACTGGGCATTCCGGTTGTAACGGCGGCGGCCGTGCGCCAGGGAGGCACCGGCGATCTTGTGCGGGAGCTCGATGAATTTGCCATGAGCGCGCCTGCGCAGTCCGAAGCCTCCACCTGGAAGCCGCCCTCTACAAGTGAGTTGAGGGCTTTGCAGCGCGAGGCCGACCGCATTATCGCCGCGGCGGTGAAAAAACCGGCCGCGCCCGACACCGTCACGGCGCGGATCGACGCGGTGCTGCTGCATCCGGTGGCCGGCCTCATTATCCTGTTCGGGCTCCTTTTCCTTATGTTCCAGGCGGTGTTCTCCTGGGCACAGCAGCCGATGCTGCTCATCTCCTCGGCCTTCGATGCCCTTGGCGCCATGGCGCACGAGAGGCTGCCCGAGGGCCTCCTGCAAAGCTTTGTCGAGAACGGTGTCATCTCCGGCGTTGGCAGCGTTGTGGTCTTCCTTCCGCAGATTTTGATCCTGTTTTTGTTCATCCTGCTCCTGGAAGACCTCGGCTACATGGCGCGTGCCGCCTTCCTGATGGACCGCATCATGGGAGGCGCGGGGCTGCATGGCCGCGCTTTCATTCCTCTCTTGTCGAGCTTTGCCTGCGCCATTCCCGGGATCATGGCCACGCGGGTGATCGACAACCGCCGCGACCGGCTGACAACCATTCTTGTCGCGCCGCTGATGACGTGCTCGGCGCGCATTCCGGTTTATACGCTCATCATTTCGGCCTTCATTCCTGCCCGAACCGTTTGGGGGGCCGTTAGTTTGCAGGGGCTCGTTATGTTTGGGCTCTATGCGGCAGGGATCTTGAGCGCGCTCGGCGTATCCGCGCTGGCTAAGTTCCTGTTTTGGCGCGAGAGTCCCACTCCGCCCTTTATGCTCGAATTGCCGGACTACAAGCTGCCCCGGCCGCGCAGCGTCGCGATTGGCCTCTATACAAGGGCCAAAATGTTCCTCCATCGCGCGGGAACCACGATCTTCTCCATGATGGTGCTGATCTGGTTTCTGGCTTCCTTCCCGAGGCCTCCGGAGGGTGCCACGGCACCGGCTATCGACTACAGCCTGGCCGCCTGGATCGGCCATACCCTGCAGCCGCTTCTCGCGCCCATCGGATTCAATTGGCAAATCAGCGTCGCTCTCATCCCAGGCATGGCAGCGCGCGAAGTCGCTGTCGCATCGCTCGGAACGGTCTACGCCATCGAGGGCGGCAAGGAAGCGGCAGCGCAAATCGGGGAGACGCTGGCGCACCAGTGGAGCTTAGCGACGGCGCTATCCGTGCTCGTGTGGTACATTTTCGCTCCGCAATGCGCGTCCACGCTGGCGGTGATCCGGCGCGAGACCGGAAGCTGGAAGCTCATGGCGCTCACTTTCGGCTATATGCTGGCGCTTGCTTATGCCGGTGCGTTCATAACCTACAACGCCGCGGTGTGGCTCGGAGCGGGTTAGCCGGCCGAGCCCCCTCTACCGCCGGGCCGGTCCTAAATGGTCCAGCCTCAGGCGATGGCGGCTATCGGTTAGCCGGTAAGCGCCGCCAAGCACCGCCGCGACGGCGCCGAGCCCCGTCCCGCCCGCGATCAGGAACATAATCAGGATTTGATATTTGACAGCCTCCGCTGGCGCGACGCCGCCGAGGATTTGACCGGTCATCATTCCGGGCAGCGATACCACCCCCGTCGCCGACATCGAATTGATAATGGGCAGAAGTGCGCGGCGCAAGGCTTCGCGCAAGACCGGCTGCAGTGCCTCGAACCGCGTGCCGCCGAGCATTAGCCGGGCCTCGACCGCGGCGCGGCGGGTGGCGGCACCGCTTGTCAGCGAATCGAGCCCGAGCGCGATCCCGGTCATGCAATTGCCGAGGATCATGCCGAGCAGCGGGATCGCGTAGCGGGGATCGTACCAGGGATCGGGCCGGATCGCCGTGAGGAGCGCGAAGGACGTCACCAAGCCCGAGGCGAGCATCATGCAAAACGTGCCGATACCGAACGACCAAAACCCTTCAAACGGGCGCTCCAGCCTTTGCGAGATCTCGCGGCCCGCGAACAGCACCATGCCGAGGGCGGCGAGCCCTGTCCATAGCGGCGAGACGAGAGCAAACAACGTGGTGAGCACCATGCCCATGATCGAAAGCTGCACCGCCATGCGCACCGCCGCAATCAGGAGGCTGCGATGAATGCCGAGCCGGAGCGCTAGGGACAGTCCGGCGTCGATCAGGACGAGCAGGCTCGTTATCGCGAGGTCGCAGACGCTCAGCGAAACATAATTGGTCATACCGCGAGCGCCTCCGATACCTGGCCTGCTTCGACGCGCAAGCCGCGCTTGGCAACGCGCGCGGCTTGGGCTGCATCGTGGGTGACCCAGAGCACGGACAACCCGCCGCCGATGCGTTCCGCCACCAGCGCCTCGACGGCCGGCACGGAGGCGGCATCGAGCGCGGCGGAGGGTTCGTCCAGGAGCAGCACCTTCGGGCCAGCCATCAGCGCGCGCACCAGCGCGAGCCTGGCCCGCTCGCCGGTCGAGGCGCGCAGCACGGGCCAGTCTGCGGCGTCCGCGGGAAGACCTAGCCGCTTCACCAAGGGTATGGCGGCCGGCCAATCGCTGAAATGCTCGCCGACGCGGTCCGCCCACCAGCCTGGCTCCGCGGGCACATAGCCCACGCACCGCCGCCAATCTGGGCCTGTCATGGCTTGCCGTTCCGCGCCGTCGAGGCAGACGCTGCCGGAGTTCGGGTCGAGATCGGCGATGGCGCGCAGGAGCAAGCTCTTGCCCGCGCCCGAGGGGCCTTGAACTGACATGCACTCGCCCGTGCTAAGCGAAAAGGACACCGGGCGCAGACCCAGAACCGAGAGGTTTTCGATTTGCAACATGCCGTTGGACTTCCGCGATTGGCGTTGCCGGACAACAGACGATCCATGGTCCGGGCCGTTGTTCTTTGCGCCATGGACCAGCACGCGACGGCGCTGGCCTCAGTTTGCGATCCAGTGCACGCCTGCGCGGTACCGCTGCGCAAACACGGGAGCTTAAAGGGCGCCGGCGCTCGGACGCCTGTGCTAGCGGATATGCAGGCCGGCGGCGGCTCGCATGCCCGCCCGCCTCAAAACCGCCCGCTCGCGGGACTGAACACCCCTCCGTTCGTCTCCTCGATCCTCTGCTTTTCAAGTTCCTGGCTGTATCGTCTCAAAAGGTACGCCTCGCTCACAAAGCCGGCGACCCGGCTGTTATTCCCCGCCTCGACCACGGGCAGCACCTCGGATCGCGTCTTCGTAAACATCTGAAGCGCGGCATGGATGTTCTCGTCCGGCGTGAGCGTCCGTGGCTCGTTATGGATTAGATCGATGGCCCTCGCCTCGTGCGCCGTTGCATCGTACGCGTCTGAGTGCGCCTCGATTGTCTCGATGGTTCCAAGATACACCCCGCCTTCATTGACAACAAAAGCGTGTTTCGGGCCGCCCAAGGGAAAATGCTGGCGCAGCTCCGCAACCGTTTCCGAAGCTGGCACGAGATGCGGGTCGCGGCGCATCAGCTTGCGCACGGTCAAGTCAGCAATCCAGCCGACGTCGTATGCGCCCCGGATTCGCAGTCCGCGTACGTGGAATCTCCAAGTGGCGAAAGAATATCCGAAGGCTTGCCGGACCACCACCGTGCAGGCGATCACGGCGGCCATCACCCCGATGGTGAGCGAGAAATGTCCCGTCGTCTCCAGAACGAGAAGTGTCATGGTTATGGGAGCGCCAACGATGCCGGCGGCAACGGCAGCCATTCCAACGAGCGCATAAACAACCGGATCGATGGGAGCGATGGCTGCGAGCCCCGCGGCAACGGTGCCTCCAAAGATGGTTCCGAGGAAAAGCGACGAACTGAAGAGCCCGCCGCGCATTCCGGAGCCCACGGTCAAGGCTGAGGCAATTATTTTCGCCAGCAGCAGGGCTGCCAGCGGCGCCATGGCAAAGCCGCCGCTCAAAATACTCGAAATCGCGCCGTGCCCGCTTCCCAGCACGGCGGGGTAAAACAGAGCAACCGCGCCGACGGCGCTTCCGCCAAGCACAGGCCTGAGCCACGCGGGCACTTTGCGGCGCCGTAGGCTATTCTCGACGATTGTGACCGCCCTCATCGTTGCGATGCTGATGAGAGCGGCTCCGAAACCGAGGAGAAGAAAAAGCACGTAATCGCGGCTATGCAATGTTACGGTGCCGGGCATGACGAACATCGGCGGCGCGTCCGAGATTGCCCGGATGGCCAAGTTTCCGCATAGGGCAGCCGATGCAACAGGGGCCAGCGATTGCAGCGTGTAGGCTCCGATGACTAACTCAAAAGCATAGAACGCGCCGGTCAAAGGGCTGTTGAAGGCGGCGGAGATGGCTGCGGCCGATCCGCACCCCACCAGCAGGCGCAGATCCTGCCGCCTCAACCGGAGTGCCTGCCCGGCCTTGGACGCGAAACCGGACCCAACCTGGGTATAGGCCGCCTCCAGCCCGGCGCTTCCACCGAAGCCAACGGCGACCACGGTTAAGAGCGCCAGGTTAAGGCTATCCCACAAAGACATGCGGCCGCCGTAAAGCGCGTTCGCCTCGATCGCATCGACGATCTCGCGCGGCCGGACATAGCGGATGAGAGTGGCGATGCCGCCCACGAGAACGCCGCCGATTGCGGGGGCCAGGAGACTGTTGACGGAAGGGATCGGCGTCCCGGCGCTCAAATGACCTTCAATCGGGACGCCGAAGAGTATGTAGTGCATCCATACGACAGCACCGTCGATGACCGCAACGCCCGCTCCAATGGTGAAGCCAAGCAGGGCCGCGACGCCGATGAGAGCGATCTCGTTTTCGCGCAGCCGTATCAGCATCCGCCGGTACGCCGGGGTCAAACGTCTGCCGAAAGACATGAAATAGCGCAAACTCCGTTCCGGACGCGCTAATGGGTGAGCTTGCGATTCCATAACCTGCAGCTTCTGTTCAAAACGATCCCGTATATGGGAAGAGAAAACACAGATGTCTCGGCCCGCCATATCGCGATGGCCGTGGACACGCTCCGCGCAGCCACGATGCAAAGAGGCCCATATCTCACCTCCCTTCTGCGAATCAGTTAAGGTTGTCTTAACGGAGGCAACGGATGGCGAATTTCAATACGCATTTGGCGGTCGCGGCTGTCGGCAGCGGTCTTTGCGCGACGGTAGCGCTCGCAGGGCATGCCGCGCCGCCTAATTATCTGCTGACGCTGACGCTCGCGGGCACCATCGGCGGCATCCTGCCCGATATCGACCTCGAAAAGGCGGTGCCGTCGCGCATGCTGTTCAATGCGCTTGGCGTGATCGGCGCGTTTATCGCATTGCTGAGCCTCAGCAAGCAATATTCCATCGCCGAGCTTTGGATCGTTTGGATTGCCGCCTATCTCTTCGTCCGCTACGGCGTTCACAGCGTATTTTTCGAGCGAACCCGGCACCGCGGCGTTTTCCATTCGCTGCTGGCCGGCGCCTTCTTCATGGGGCTGACCGCGATCATTTTCGACCGCGTTTTCGGCGAGCCGCCGGCGCTGGCCTGGCTCACGGGCCTGTTCGTGCTGATCGGCTTCATCATCCATCTCGTGCTGGACGAGATCTATTCGGTCGATATCGAAGGCGCCACCCTCAAGAAGTCGTTCGGTACCGCCCTCAAATTGTTCGACTACCACTCTTTGCGCGCCTCGGCACTCATGGCCGTGGCGTTTGCGGCTCTCGTAATGGCGGCGCCGCCCGCAGGCGATTTCTACGAGATCGTACGCCCGCCGGTGCTGTTCGCGTTCCTCAAGTCGCGGCTGTTGCCGAAGGGGCAATGGTTCGGCGGAAAGCCAGCCGATACGACCGCCGCGCTCGAAGCGGGCAAGGATGCAGGCGGCAAGACGCCGTAGCGGGCGGA
>JBKQIH010000197.1:0-3122 GCA_052148445.1 Rhodomicrobium sp. | reverse complement strand
AATTCATACCCTGGGCTTTCGATTATTCATGTCGCTCTTTGTTATCGCCACCATTATTAAACTCGTGAAATTGACGGTGCGCCGCCGCCATGCTTAGGCGGCCGAAGCCTGCCGCCGTAAACCCCACACCGGCCTCGCCAAGCCGCGCGAGCATCGCTGCACAGGGTGACGGATTAGTTCGCTGATGAGAGTGCATCGGTTTCCGCGGCAGCACATCACAGGCCGCACGCCAGTTCGGGATGCTGGCCTGCCCCGTATGGTGATGCCAGTTTTGAAGTTAGAAGCCAGCCATATGAAACCAGCGATTGGCTCGATAAAGACTCCTACCCCGGCCATGGCTTGGCACTGAGTAGTTGGTCCGCTTCCGAGGGCGCAGCGGCTGACATATGCTCGCTATGAGCCTTTCGGCTTTCGACCCATACCGCCAAGTTCGTTCGCCAGCGTGCGACGATGAAGAGACACTACCAACACACGACTTCGGTGCCGAATGCTGAGGGCTTTCGAGGCAGAAATGTTCGTCCTGCACGCCGTAGCTGGCCATTTGAACAAACAAGTTTCGCCAAAGCGGCAGGGTCAGCCATTTTTCGCCGGAAGCAAGGCCGCCAAAATCGAAGCCGGCGCCTCTTTCAGCCGTGGCACAACCACCAACCGTTTGATCTGCCCTTTCTTGAAGGCGGCTAGAAACCGGTGGTATTCCTTGAACACGACGCATCCGTTCGAGTCGCCCCGCCTACCGAGCATATAGGTGTGCGCCAGAAAACCGGCCCGCCCAAAGACTGCGGCGTCGCCTTCGACGGGCGTCAGGCGTATCGCCTCCACTCCGAGGAAGGGGCTCTCTCGTAGCGTCAAATCATAGACATGAGGCGGCGTCGGCCCCCTGTTGCGCCAACTCACGAAAGCGGGGTTGTCTCGCATCCGCCCAATGCCTGAATGTGCTTCGAGCTTCTCGCCGTCCGGCAAGTAAACCACACCCCTTTCGATATCGTAGATCGCTACGCCAGCCCCCCGTTGCAAAGTCGCAACGGACGGCGACGCTCTCCCGATTTCATCGTCCGCTTTCGCAAAACGAGGCCCGGCGGCAAACTCTTGCGGCTGGACGCGGTCCGAAACCGCCGCGCTCACGGGCTGCGCCTGCATTGCGCCGCGTGCCTTCATATTTAGAATGAGCGGCTGAGCGGTAATGTTGCGCTCGGCTGGCGCCGCTTCAGGCAAGACTGCAGCAACCTCCGCCACGTGCACGGTCTTATAATGAATGGACACGTTCTGGACTTGCCCAGGCTTAGTTTTGGCGAACGAGGTCTCATTTCGCGCGGCCTCATCCGCATGGGCCGCGACCGCGAGCAGCAGCGTTAACACACACCCAAGGAAAGCCCCCGGCTCCCGCATTGGTACTGACATCGACTATTCCAAACTCTACGCCGCGCGAAGACACAAAAAGAACTTTGCAGCGAACAAAGCAGGTAAATGCTTGCCGTCTTGCGCCACCACTCCTGGTTGTCTGCAGGCATCCCTGTACCTTGGCGTGCCTTAACAGAGTCTTACCATATGCAGCCGATTTGTCTGAAGTGAGAGCTTGTCAGGGCAACTTGCCACCCTTTGCGGCTTTTTTGGGCGAGCCCCAGAATTGGCGGAGATGGGTCGTGTTGAGCGTCTTGAAGAAGCGCGCATTTAGATCTTGAAGCCGATGTAGCGCTCATGGGGTCGCGAGAAGACCGGCACGTCCGCAATCGACCCACATTACCGTATGATGCACCGTTATGTTGTAGCGGCGTACTGTGGTTAATGCCGGCGTGGTTAACGGGGCGGCGCGTTAATTTCTCCCCGCCGCGAAATGCGCGATTTTTCGCGATTTCACCTACAAAAGTGCGATTGAAAAAGTCCGTTAAATATATCGGCAGTTTGGCGTTAACTGTAACTTAGCGCATCCGGCGCGGCCGCGTGCGCCGCGCATACGCGCATTTATCCATGGGAATCAATGCGCTACGCTGCGCTTAACGCATGGGTAAGGCGCTTTCGTGTAATGTCGTGTTCAAGCGGGAAGGCACGCAGCCGCGAACCTTCCCGCCAATCGTTAACGGCAGAGCTGCTTAGTTGCCCAGAAGTTAATGCTTGAATGGGTCTTGCAGCTTCCCGTTGGGGCTCGCCTGGTCGATAGCCGCGGGGAGATATTGCGCCAAAATTTGCAAAATGCGCTCCGCCGGGATGCCGGTTTGCTGACCGATGTTCTGCACCTGCTGGTCGCCAATCGCGCTGCGGAGCTGACCAGGGTTCACGGGTTCGTTTTGGCCGTCGCCGAGCCAGGATTTGACCTGCTGGTCCAAGCCGCCTTTACTGAGCTGCGTGACGAGGCCCCCGAGGTTGCCAAAGCCGGCGCTAGCCAGGAGATCGGAAAACGAAGGGGGCGCGGAGGTGGGCCGGCCGGTCTGAACCTGCTCGGGCTGGGGTTGCTGCATCTGAGGCTGCGGGGGTTGCCCCGGAGCGCCTTGCTGCTGCATAGCCTGACTTAACGCGCTGGAAAGCGCATCGAAGATACTACCCATGATACACCTGTTTTGTTGTCTTTGGGGGTGAAGGTAGCATGCAGGGGCGCGCGAAGCCCCGCTAATCCCTTGTGGAAGCGAACAGAAAGCGAAAGAAACGCTTGCAATTAGCTGGATCGGCTTAGGTCAAAGCGGCCCGCAGCTTTGCGGCATGGCGCTCCAAAAGGGCGCCGTCTCCCATGATGCCGCATGGGCGCAAATCCACGCCCTCAAGGCGCGGGATCACATGCACATGCAAGTGGAACACGACTTGGCCGCCGGCCGGCTCGGAGAATTGCATGATGGTCATGCCATCGGCAGCGAACGCCTTTTTCGCAGCGATAGCAATACGTTGCGCGGTTTGCATGACCGGCGCGAGCAGGCTCGGAGAAGCGTCGAGGATATTGCGCGCCGGCAGCTTCGGTATGACGAGCGTGTGGCCGTCCGCGCGCGGCATGATGTCCAGGAACGCGAAGGTGTCCGCGTCCTCGTAAACGAAATAGCAGGGCGCCTCTTTGCGCAGGATTTTCGCGAAAATGTTGTTCGGATCGTAAGCGGTCATCGCGATCTCCTCCGGTTGTTGCTTCATGCCTCAGAATATTC
>JBKQIH010000196.1:0-66168 GCA_052148445.1 Rhodomicrobium sp. | reverse complement strand
GCCGCAAAGAGCGGCAACCGCGAACTGAGTTGGCACGCACTGCCCTTATCCCGGCTGCACGTTGCCGTTCCGGTTCTCAGCGGCTTTGGCTTTCATGCTTGTGGCGGCATCGAACCATTTCAGAAAGTCTCAACTTGTGCCTATGTATTTTAGCTTTGTTTAATCTTTGGAAGACTACCTGAAAGTGAACAGGAACCCTCTTTATATCAAAGGATTGACTTCGGTGAGGTAACGATCGATGAGACTTAATTAACCAGTGACCTGCTGAAGGAAGCCTCCTATGATCCTCAATCCGCTTACAGCCTGTCTCGCGCCGGCGGTTGCCGCGTGCCTCGCGCTTGGCGGAACCGCGATCCCTGCGCACGCTGAAACTGTGAAGAACATCGTTTTGGTCCATGGGGCCTGGGCAGATGCTTCGGGCTGGAAGCCGGTGTATGAAATACTAACCAACGACGGCTATGACGTGACCATGGTGCAGGAACCGCTCACCTCGCTTGCAGACGACGTGGCCGCGACGAAGCGGATTCTCGCCCTCCAGAAAGGCCCGGCCATCCTCGTCGCGCACAGCTATGGCGGCTCGGTCATCACAGAGGCTGGCACCGGCCCGCAAGTCGCCGCGCTCGTGTACGTCGCTGCGCACGCTCCCGATGTTGGAGAGGACGAAGGCACGCTTGGGAAACGTATGCCCAGTGTCCTGGCGAAGCAACACGGAGCGATCGAGAAGACCGCCGGCGGCTTTACCTTCCTCGATCCCGCCGCCTTCCCGGAGCTTTTCGCCGCCGATCTCCCGCCCGGGCAGGCTGAATTCGAGGCGCGATCTCAGATCCTGACGGCCGCCGAGGTCTTTATCACACCGATGACCGTGGCCGCTTGGAAGGCTAAGCCGAGCTGGGCGATAGTCGCTGGAGCGGACAAGATCATCAATCCCGATCTGGAGAGGATGTATTACGCGCGCGCCCATTGCCACACGACCGAACTTGAGGGGGCGAGCCATTCCGTCTACGAGTCCCGCCCGAAAGAGGTCGCGGCCGTCATCGAAGACGCCGCGCAACACGCTCAAGACTCGAGTCGCTATTAGGCGGCGTTAGGAAACAAAGCGGCCCGCTGTAAGTTCAGCTCCCCATGAACCCGCGCCCGGCCGCCTCCAGCGAGCATCCGCCCGGCCCGCAAGCCGCCCCTAGCTGGATAACGCTTGTGCTTGCGGTGGCCTGCGGGTTGATCGTCGCCAACCTTTATTATGCGCAGCCACTGGCCGGGCCGATCGGCGAGGAGCTGGGCCTGCCGCCCGCCGCGGCCGGGCTGATCGTAACCATGATTCAAATAGGCTACGGCCTGGGCCTCGTGCTGATCGTGCCGCTGGGGGATCTCATCGAAAACCGTAAGCTTATCCTTTACGTCATGGGGCTCGATATTCTCGCGGTGCTGGCGCTGGCCTTCACGGCGCATCCAATGCCCTTTCTGGCCGCGGCGCTGCTGGCAGGGTTCTGCTCCGTGGTCGCGCAGATCATGGTGCCTTACGCGGTGCAGCTTGCTCCCGATGCCAAGGCAGGCCAGGCCGCCGGCACGGTCATGAGCGGGCTGCTCATGGGGATCATGCTGGCACGCTCTTTCGCGAGCTTTGTGACGGGGCTCTTCTCATGGCACGCCGTTTTCCTCATCTCGGCGCTCGCCATGACTGGCCTGACTGGCGTGCTCGCCATGACGCTGCCCGAGTATAGGCCAGCTTTGCGAGCCCGCTACCGCGAGCTTCTCGCCTCGCTGGGTAAGCTATTCCTCACAACGCCCGTCTTAAGAAGCCGCTCGCTCTATCAAGCTTGCCTGTTTGCGGCGTTCAGCCTGTTCTGGACGGCGAGCCCCCTATTTCTCGCCGGGCCATTCCACCTGTCGCAGCACGGAATTGGGCTTTTTGCCCTGACGGGAGTTACAGGGGCCATCGCCGCACCGATTGCGGGCCGTGTAGCCGACCGGGGATGGACCCGGCTGCCGGCGGGCATATCCATCGCTGTGTCCGCCGCTTCCTTTTTAGTGGCGCTCATCGGAGATCCCGGCTCGCCGCTGGCGCTGGCCGCGCTCGTTTTGGCTGCTATCCTCCTCAATATCGGCGTATCGGTGAACCTGCTCATCGGCCAGCGTGTCATTTTCTCGCTGGGCGCTGCCTACCGGAGCCGTCTCAACGGGCTCTATATCGCAATCTTTTTCATAGGCGGAGCGCTGGGTTCGGCGCTTGGCACCTGGACCTATGCACATGGCGGCTGGGAGCTCAGCTCGGCGGTTGGTTTTGCCCTTCCCGCCGCCGCGTTTCTATACTACGTCACCGGCCATTGATCCCCCGCTTTCGCGCTTGCCAACGGACGCGAGCCGGCTAACCTTAAGTGCATGCCCGAACTTCCCGAAGTCGAGATTGTGCGGCGCGGCCTCACGCCGGCGATGGAGGGCGCTTCTTTCGCAGCGGTCACGCTCAATCGCGCGGATTTGCGCTTTCCTTTCGAGCCGGGTTTTGCCGCGCGCCTTCAAGGCGAGCGGGTGATCCGGCTGACACGCCGCGCGAAGTACATTATCGCCGAGATGGAAAGCGGCCTTGCGCTCGCGATGCATCTTGGCATGACTGGGCGTTTCACCATTCAACGCGGCGGTGCCGGGGGGATGGAGGTACACGCTCACTTAACAGCGGACAGCATAATGAAAGAGGGTATCACCCCTCACTCTGTCCCTCTCCCATTGGGAGAGGGGACGTTGTTGGACGCCCGGCGCTTATTCATGCGTCCCTTCTCCCATGGAGAGACGGACAGGATGAGGGGAGATTCCGCCGTAAAGTTAGCGCGTACGGAAAAGAAGCCGGGCGCTTTCTACTACGATTACGATGCCGATCCGCGCCACGATCATGTGATCTTCGCCATGAGCCGCGGCGATATCGTGCGATATAACGATGTGCGCCGGTTCGGCTATATGACGCTGTTTGCGCCCGGCACCATGCCAAAGCACCCGCTGTTCAAGAATTTGGGCGTGGAACCGCTGTCGGAGGGGCTTTCGGCCGGCTATTTGATCGAGCGCGCGCGCGGCAAGTCGCAGGTGCTGAAGGCATTCCTGCTCGATCAGCGAGTGATTTCAGGGCTTGGCAATATCTATGTTTGCGAGGCGCTGTTCCGGGCGGCTTTGGCGCCGGACGAGCAAGCCGGCGTGCTTGCGGGGGGGCGGCGCGGTACGGCCGCCGCCAAACGCCTGTCGGCGAGTATCAAGTCCGTTCTCGCCGATGCGCTGCTGGCCGGCGGCTCGTCGATCCGCGATTACCGGCATGCCGACGGCGGGGGCGGCAGCTTTCAAGAAAAATTTGACGTCTACGGGCGGGCCGGGCAGCCTTGCCATAACGCCTGCGGTTCGCTAATCGAACGTAAGGTTCAGCAAGGGCGTTCGACCTTTTTCTGCGCGCGCTGTCAATCGGGAATTTGAGAGGACAACCATGGCTTTCGAAACGGTGCTCTTCGAGAAACGGGGTAGGGTAGGGCTGATTACGCTCAACCGGCCGCAGGCGCTCAATGCGCTCAACGCGCAGCTCATCTCAGAGCTCAACCAGGTCCTGGATGCCTGCGAGGCCGATGTGGATATCGGGGCCATGGTGCTGACGGGCTCGGAGAAGGCTTTCGCCGCCGGCGCCGACATCAAGGAGATGAAGGACAAGTCCTTCACCGACGTGATCCTGAACGACTTCATCGCGCCTTGGGAGCGCCTGAGCCGATGCCGCAAGCCTGCGATCGCCGCGGTGTCGGGCTATGCGCTGGGCGGAGGCTGCGAGATCGCCATGATGTGCGACTTCATCATCGCGAGCGAGACCGCGCGGTTCGGGCAGCCCGAGATCACGCTGGGCGTCATTCCAGGTTCCGGCGGTACGCAACGGCTCACCCATTTCGTTGGGAAATCCAAGGCGATGGATCTGTGTCTGACCGGGAGGCTGATGGACGCGGCCGAGGCCGAGCGCTGCGGACTTGTGTCACGCGTGGTTCCGGTGGCGGAGCTGTTGAACGAAGCCATGAAGGCGGCCGAGAAGATCGCAAGCTTCTCGCTGCCGGCCGTGATGACGGCAAAAGAAGCCGTGAATCGCGCTTTCGAGACCACTCTTGCCGAGGGGATACGCTTCGAGCGCCGCGTTTTTCAGGCCCTGTTTGCGACTGAAGATCAGAAAGAGGGCATGGCCGCTTTTGCCGAAAAGCGTCCGGCCCAGTTCAAGCATCGCTGATCCCCTCCGCGCGGAAGCTGTGCAGCCCGGTATTCGGCCCGTTGCGCCGGTTACCGGCTGCATCGCGAAGGAAAGATCGCGCATTTTGAATGCGAGACATTGGACAACGCGAGGCTCAACCGTTACGGTTAAGAGAACGCAAAAAAAGAACGCATCTTCGAGGTTTCATTGCGCACGCCGCCTCCCCATCCCTCCGGTCCGGCCAACATCTCCACTATCCGGTGCGACATGTGCGTTGTCCGGCAGCGTGGAATTTGTGCCGCGCTGAGCGCTGCACAATTGGAACGGTTGAGCGCGATCGCAAGGCGGCGGACGGTGCCCGCCAATCAGTACATCTTTAGGGATGGCGACGAGGCCATCTCTTTCGCCTCGGTCTTGGCGGGGGTGGTCAAGCTCATCAAGACCACGGCGGACGGCGAGCAGCATATCATCGGGCTGATGTACGCTCCGGAGTTTTTGGGTCACACTTTTGCCGATCAGCATCGCTTTTCGGCCGCTGCCGCCACCGAAGTCGAGTTGTGCACCTTTCCGCGGGCGTCCTTCGCCCGGCTGCTGGTGGAGTTTCCGGCGATGGAGCGGTGGCTCTTCGAATTCACCGTCCGGGAACTCGACATTTGCCGCGACTGGACGCTTATGCTGGGCAGAAAATCGTCCTATGAGCGGGTGGCGAGCCTGCTCCTGATGATCGCGAGGCGCGCGAGGTACACTGGTTGCGCGCCGCTGCCGGATAATTACGCCCAGTTCGAGCTGCCGCTGACACGCTCCGAACTTGCCGATTATCTCGGCCTCACCCTCGAAACGGTGAGCCGCAAGATCAGCCGGCTGAAGTATAAAGGGGTGATCGAACTGCGCGGCACACGCGAGGTGATCGTTCCCAATATCGAGGTCCTGGCGGCATTGGCGAACATGGACAGCTGCGGGGACGGGGAGGCGGACCGCCAGCTTCTCGACGCCCAGGGATAAGGCTCAGCCCGCTCAGCGTTACTGTCATCCCGGAAGCCGCTTGCGGATATCCGCGATCTTTCATCAAATCGCGCCAATCGGGATCCCCCCGTTCTATAAGTTCGATCTTCCAAGCGCGCCGCCATTTTTTAAGGCACTTTTCAGCGGCGAGCGCTTCGTTGACGTCGCTTAAGCCCTCCGCATAGACGAGGCGCAAGGCATGATATTTCTTGGCGAACTGCGACCCCGCACCGCTCCGATGTTGTGGACACGAGCTGCAAGATTGTTGGTGACGCCCGTATAAAGGACACCATCCCTTTTGCTTGCGAGAATGTAAACCCAATAGCGAGCCATTTGCCCTACAGCTTGCAGACGCCGGATAATCCGCAAGCGGATTCCGGCATGACATTGCTTGCGGCATTGCGAAAGAAGCTTGCGACCTGGGCACACAAAAAAGCGCGGCTTGCGGCCGCGCTTCTCCGATGGGACTTTTTCCGAAGACTACTTCAGAGGAACGTAGCCGCCGAAGCGATAGCCAACGCCTGCTGCGACGATGATCGGGTCGATGTCGACGTGCGTGCTGATGGGAGTGGTACCAAGCTTCACGCTCGCGTCGGTGTCGAGCCAGATATATTTGAAGTCGATGTTGGCGAACCAGTTGCCGGTCAGGTGGTAGTCGAGGCCGACTTGCACAGCAGCGCCCCAAGCGTTGTCGATCTTCAGGTGGTTAAAGTTAGGGCCCGCACTTTCGTCGAAGAAGACGGTATAGTTCACGCCTGCGCCAACATAGGGCTTAAACGCGCCGAAGCCATCGAAGTGGTATTGCAACAGAAGGGTTGGCGGGAAGAGCCAGGAGTCGCCGATTTTGCCAAGACCTGCAATCGAGCCCGAGGCGTTGATGGTGTGCTCGGTCAAGCAGCACATCAGTTCGACAGCGATATTCTTCGTGAGGAAGTAGTCGATCGTTACTTCCGGAATGACCGAGTCGGTGATCGACGCATTAGCGCCCGGTATAGCCGGGTTCCAGCTGCTCGTCGAAGTCTGCGGGAGAACGCCCGCCACGTCGACGCGAACGAAGATATCGCCGGCATTCCACCACGTATCGGCAACGACTTCATCCTTATAGCCGCCGCCCGTAACCGGAGCGCTCAGATCGGCCGCTTGTGCGCCCGTCGCAACCAAAAGCCCCGCAAACGCGACGGCTTTGAGAAAACCTTTCATATTAACCCCCAAGTGCCTACACTGTTAACAAGTTCCAGTAGCGAACAATGTCCGCGTCACCGGATGTGATGAATCCATGGATAGCCGACTTGGGGTTTGACTTTAATCAAAAACTAAGGCCGCCCACGTGCATTGGACACAGGTTGTGGCCTATATGCCATAGTCCGCGCTTTCGAGGGCAGTTTGAGGAATATAGGGAAGCGCGACGGTGAAGCGCGCTTCCCTATAGAATTCAAGGGGCTACTTCAAAGGAAGGTAGCCGCCGAAGCGATAGCCGATACCGGCGCCGACGACGATCGGATCGACATCGACATGCCCGGTTACATGAGAACCCGCCACCGTTGTGCTGAAGTCGGTGCCAAGGACCATGTATTTGAAGTCGAAGTTGGCGAACCAGTTGCCGGCCAGATGGTAGTCGAAGCCGGCCTGAAGCGCGGCATTCGGAGCGCTGTGAAGCTTAAGCGATTTGAAAGAGCCGGCGGGATTCTCGTCGAAGAACCAAACGTAGCCACCGCCGGCGCCAACGTAGGGCTTAAACTGAGGCATGCCGTAGGCTGCCATATCGAAGTGATATTGCGACATGAGCGTCGGGGGGAAGAACCAAGTGTCGCCGACTTTGCCTAAACCCGCTATGCTGCCCGCTGTTTGAACGGTTGTTTGGCCGACGCAACAAATCAGCTCAACAGCGAGGTTCTTCGTGATGAAATACGAAAGATCGAGTTCCGGAAGGAACGTCGAATTGGCGGAGAGGTCTGGGTTAGCGCCAAGGCTAGCATGACTGGAGTTCCAGTTGCTCGTCGACACGTCCGGAACGAACGCCTCAGCGCGGACGCGGACGAATACATCGCCAGCATTCCACCATGTATCCGCAACATACCCGTCCTTATATCCGCCGGCCGGGACGCTTAGATCGGCGGCTTGCGCGCCCGTTGCTGCAAGAAGCCCCGCAAGCGCGGCGGCTTTGAGAAGATGTTTCATTGTTTTACCCCGTATGCCCAGTGTGCCTAGTTTTGAGTCGCAAATCTCTTCCGCCTAGGCGGATGGATATGCACATGCACATCTGATTCTCGGGGTTTGTTTAACAGAAATCTGGCCGGCACTGCTTACATCGGGGCCGGGTTGTGGCCGATGGGTAACAGGAACGTGAACGTCATGCTGCGGATACAGAAAAGCGCGGCTAACGTCCGCGCTTTTACACTGGACCTTCGGTGCTACTTCAGCGGAACGTAACCGCCAAAGCGGTAGCCGATACCCGTGCCAACGATGATCGGGTCGATATCTACGTGGCCGGTTACTGCACCGTGAATTGTGCTGAAGTCGGTGCCCGCCCACAGATATTTGAAGTCTACGTTCCAGAACCAGTTGCCCGCCAGGTGGTAGTCGAAGCCAACTTGGGCCGCGGCCGTCGCGGTGCTGTTAAGCTTCAGGTTCTTAAAAATGTAGTTACTGTTGCCTTCGTCGAAGAACCAAATGTAGCCGCCGCCGAGACCGACGTAAGGCTTTAGCCCGGGGAAGCCATACGGGGTCGCGTCGAAGTGATATTGAGACATAACGGTTGGCGGGAAGAACCAAGTGTCGCCAACCGTGCCGGCGTAGCCGAGGCCCGGGAGGCTGCCGGCGGCGTTAACCTGCGTCCGGCCGACACAGCAGATGAGTTCGAAGGCGATGTTTTTCGTAACGAAATAGCTCAGATCGAGTTCTGGAATGAACGTGGTCGTCGCGGTGAGGTCGGCCCCAGGCAGAGGACCGTCAAAATTCCAATTTCGGGTTCCAATATTGGGAACAAACGCCTCGGCGCGGACGCGAACGAAAATGTCTCCCGCGTCCCACCACGTTGGAACGATGACCTCGTCTTTGTAACCGCCCGGAGCGCCAATATCGGCCGCCTGCGCGCCAGTTGCTGCCAGCAGCCCCGCAAGGGCGATGGCTTTGAGGAAATGCTTCATGGTCTACCCCCTGTATATCGGTCGCACCTATGAGCCAAGAGATGGTGTACCGTATCGCGATTGTTGCAACTGTAGATTGCAATTTAAAGCATGTCTGCACGATTCGGATAGCGCGAACTAGTTCATAACAACCAAAGGTAGAAAAACTGGTGCGTTGTGGCCATAGTGTGACAATACAACGTTGACCACGTATAAGTTGTGCCTAGTCGATGTTGCACTGGTGCGCGTACTGGGCTGTATATACTGGGGCCTGGATTATATGGTGCCATGAAGAAGCTCCCCGCGGTGAGCCCGGCCCGGCGTTGTGCGGCTTGATCGCGGGCGGCGGCTCCCGTACTGTGCTCGCACAACAAATCGCCGTGCATTGGGAGTGCTTCATGCGCCACATCGGTCATTTTGCCGGAGGTAAGAGGGTTGAAGGCAAGTCCGGACGCTTCGCGGACGTCTTTGCGCCTCACACTGGAGAAGTTCAGGCACGCGTTGCGCTTGCTAGCGCGGATGAGGTGGCTGAAATCGTTGCCAACGCCAAGGCGGCGCAGCCGGCCTGGGCTGCGCAGAATCCGCAAAAGCGGGCTCGCGTGATGATGAAGTTCCTGGAAATTATCGCCAAGGAGATGAAGCCGCTCGCCGAGCTGCTTTCCTCGGAACACGGAAAGACAGTTCCCGATAGTATGGGCGATATCCAGCGAGGGCTCGAGGTCGTGGAGTTCGCCATCGGCGTCCCGCATTTGCTGAAGGGCGAGTTCACCGATGCGGCCGGGCCCGGCATCGACATGTATTCCATGCGCCAGCCGCTCGGCGTCGCGGCGGGGATTACCCCGTTCAACTTTCCGGCCATGATCCCGCTTTGGAAGGCGGCGCCTGCCATTGCCTGCGGCAATGCTTTCGTTCTAAAGCCGTCGGAGCGCGATCCAAGCGTGCCGCTGCGGCTGGCGGAGCTGTTTATCGAGGCCGGCCTGCCGGAAGGCATCTTTAATGTTGTAAACGGCGATAAGGAGGCCGTGGACGCGGTCCTGACCCATCCCGATATCAAGGCCATCGGCTTTGTCGGCTCGACCGCCATTGCGCACTACGTCTATTCCACGGGCACCGCGCATGGAAAGCGCGTGCAAGCCTTCGGCGGCGCCAAGAACCACATGATTATTATGCCCGACGCCGATTTGAACCAGGCTGCCGACGCGCTGATTGGCGCGGGCTACGGTTCTGCCGGCGAGCGCTGCATGGCCATCTCGGTCGCCGTACCGGTCGGCGAGGGAACCGCGGATAGGCTGATCGAAAAGCTGCTTCCACGGGTCGAGGCCCTGAAGGTCGCGCCCTATACGGATGAAAAATCGGATTTCGGCCCGCTCGTGACCGCCGCGGCGCTGAAGCGGGTGAAGGACCTCGTGCAATCGGGCGTCGATGAAGGCGCCAAGCTTCTCGTGGACGGGCGTGGCTTCCAAATGCAGGGCTACGAGAAGGGCTACTTCATGGGCGCCTGCTTGTTCGACCGTGTGAAGCCCAGCATGCGCATCTACAAGGAGGAAATCTTCGGGCCGGTTCTCTCCGTCGTGCGCGCCCACGATTACGAGGAGGGCCTTGCACTGGCGAACGATCACGAATACGGCAACGGCGTCGCGATCTACACCCGCGACGGCGATGCTGCGCGCGATTTCGCCGCCCGCGTCAATGTTGGCATGGTCGGGATTAACCTGCCGATCCCGGTGCCGCTCGCCTATCACACGTTTGGCGGCTGGAAGAAATCCATGTTCGGCGATTTGAACCAGCACGGCCCCGACTCGATCCGCTTCTATACCAAGACGAAGACGGTAACGTCGCGCTGGCCGAGCGGCGTGAAGGATGGCGCGGAGTTCGTCATTCCGACGATGAAATAGGCCGGCAATTAACATGGCCGGGCTTGTCCCACTGCTGTCCGGCTTAATTCGGCATTAGATTTCAACACCGTCATCGCGGAAGGGGCGCCCTTCGCGCGCTATCCGGGATCGTTCGGGACGCCATGGCCCAATGTCCGTGAAGATCCCGGATAAACGCAATGCGTTTTCCCGGATGACGCCCAAGTTCTATAGAGAATCGCCCAAGCTCAAGCCCGGTCATCGCGCTTGGCGCTGAAATGTCTGGTTTTTACCGGACGGCCGCATCAAATGCGGCGATGATGGCGGGGGCGATCGCAAACGCGAATCCCCGAACGCCGAAGCCCGGCGAATTCGATGACACAGCGAAAGGCTCACTGTCCCGGCGCCGGGAGCGGTCACGGCCTTCTGGGCGCCCGCCCTGCCGTCAAAATGTTTTATGCCGCGATATGCGTTTGGACGGCGGCTTCGACCATGCGAACGTTGAATGGCTTCGCGATGACCATGTCGCGCTCTTCCCTTGCGGCCACGGCCTCCGGATGGGCGGTCACATAGATCACATTGGCGTCGAGGCTTTCGCGAATGGCCCTCACGACGTCGATGCCGGTATCGCCTTTGAGCTTATAATCGGCGAGGATGAGCTGCGGCTTCGAGCGCCCAGCGATCAGCAACGCCTCCGCGCGGTTCTTGGCCAGCCCGGCCACGACGAGACCGAGATTGGTCACGATTTCCTGCAGTTCGCGGGCGATCAGCGCCTCATCTTCGATGATGAGAACCGAAAGCGGCTGGATACGCATCGCCGTGAGCGAGCACATATGGGCGCGGCGGACATGCTGTTCGCTCAGGTCCATGATCGCGGCAATATCGCCATAGGGCAAACCGACGACGGCATGTAGTGCGGTGACCTGCCTTTGCTCTTCGCTCAGGCGCAACAGACGGGAGTGAAGCCCGCTTCCGACCGCAGCCGTAACCTTACTTTTCTGCAAACTCGTGCGGGAGGCTTCGTTGACTCTCCTATAGAGATCGAGGCGGGAGACAGCCCGGCCGCAAGCCGAACGCACGTCCGAAACGAGCGAATTCAGCGCGGCTTCCACCGCCATGTCGCTCAGGAAGCGGTTGCCTGTGAGGCAGAACGCATATCGCCGTAAATTTCTGAGTTCGGCAAGCGCAAGGATTTCAGTCATTCGTGGAAGCGTCCTCAGCTCTGTCTATTCAACACCGGATACAAATGCCCTTGGCCAGTCAAAGGAGGAGTTTGACCATACAGGAGATAATAGGGATGGAAAAGCGGAAACACTGCGGCAAATGTCCTCAAAACTTCTAATTCGTTGCCAGTTTCAAAAAAAACGCTTGAACATAGTAGTGCCAACTCGCGGCTAATCTACTGTGGGTTGTAGGACCGGTTCGAACGTGCCGTAGATCGCAAGGAAGCGGACAGCGGCGGCGGCATTTTTCCGGGAAAGTACCGCCCGGCGAGCCCGCTGCGGGCGGGCCGCTCAGCGGTTGGGTTACTCCAGCTTGAACATTTTCGTTCGAAATGGCGCGAGGACGCGGCTGCTTGTCCGAAACGCGGCACGCTGAGCAGCCAGAAGACGAAAGCTTGAGGCTGGACTTGAAACCGATTCGTGTGGGACAAACACATCTCGCCATCGCTGGCCAGCTCACGGAGATCTTCATGCGGCAATTCTTGATAGGGTTTGCCTGTTCATTATCGCTCGCTGCCATGCCGGTCCACGCGGAGAATGCAAGCAGCTCATCGAATGCCTCGAATGGAACGCGGGGGTTTACCGTCACCGTCGATGGCGTAAACGCCAAGCTCAACGCAGGCGAGACGGTTCAAGTGACCCTTCAGGATGGCAGGACCGTCGAAGTTGGCTTGACCGTCAACCCGTTCGCCCAGTGGTCGGATGACATGCTGGCGTTCGACCATCCGGGTAGCCTCGCCGTGGCGACCCACCGGCTCAACGAAGCCATCACACAACACATGATGGCTTCGGCGATCGGTACAGTTGTCATTATACAAGAGTACGAAACCATCGACCCGACGTCGCTCAAGCAGCTCATGATGAATGAGCTGACCAAAGGCGATGTGAAAGCCGGCGCGGAACTAACCCAGTCGGAAACGGGCAGGAACCTTCCTTCCGGGACGAAGCTTTCCGGCCTGAAAGGCGTTCTGAAATCCCGCAAGGAAATCAAAACGGTCGAGGTGTTCAGCTATGGCACGGACGGGCGGGGCGTGCTTCTCATGAGCATGATAGCGGACGAAAATAAAGGCACCGATCAAGCGGTTCTCGACAAGTTTTGGGATACGCTCGCTCTGAAGTTCTAGCCTGCCCGCAAACTGGGATGAGCCTTCCCGGCTGGCATAGCCGGCGGTGTTGACGCGCATAGGCCGGTTAGCTAGGCTCTTTAGCTAAGGAGCGCGCCATGCCCACCTATACCGTCCACGAAGCGAAAACCAACCTCTCGAAGCTGATCGAGCGCGCCGAGCGCGGCGAAGAGGTCATCATCGCGCGCAAGGATAAGCCCGTGGTGCGCCTTCTGCCCTTGGGCGACGCAGGAAAACCAAAGCGTCAGCCCGGCATGCTGAAGGGCGTGCTGCCTGAGATCCCCGATAGTGCCTTTTTCGACCCGATGCCCGAGGAGGAACTCAAATTGTGGGAGGAAGGGTACGAAGGCGATCCGTTGAACGCGCCTGCCGCGGGGAAGCCGCATGACGCTTCTTCTTGATACGCACGCGCTCGTCTGGTGGTATTTCGATGATCGAATAACTCTGCCGCGAAGGCCTCTGGCGCGGGCCCTGCGCGAAAAGAGATGGCGGGGATTGAGAGTTCCGCAGCCCACCGCGCTGGGAAAGGTGTTTTCGGAGAGTGTAGTCGCTAGTAGACGATAAGGTTTTTCCTATCGCTTCTTTAGCGGTCGCTTTTGCAGGCGATTCTTATTGCGGCCGTTGCTCGATTTCTTGGGTTGGAAAAGCGATTAAGTAGATCGGAAGACGAGAAGGCGCAGTTAAAAATCCTTACGCCCTCCGCGAAGCCAAAACCATCCTCCCGAAGCGGATCGAGTGCGACGGGAAGTTTATCGTCGAGCAGGTAGCCTCAAGCGAACTCCATAATCACCGCGTCCACTGCGAGGCTATCGCCCGGCTTCGCCTTGAGCTTCTTCACGGTGGCATCGCGGCCGGCTTTTAGCACATTTTGCATCTTCATGGCCTCGACGACCGCAAGCGTGTCGCCCGTCTTCACCTCCTGGCCCTCTGTAACGGCGATGGAGATCACGAGGCCGGGCATGGGGCAGAGCAGTTTTTTCGAGGTGTCGGCCGGCTTTTTCTCGGGCATCAGCGCGGCAAGCTCGGCCTCCTTGGCCGTGTAGACATAGGCATTGGCGCGGACGCCGGCGTAAGAGAGGTCGTAGCCGTTCGGGACGGGGCGGACTTGCACGAACAGCTCCTTGTCGCCGACGATCTTGCCCTGCCAAAGCGGCTCGCCGGGCCACCAATTCGAATGTAGGACCATCGTGCGGCGCACGCTGCCGTCCGGCGCGCAAAGCTGGACCGTGGCCGCGTCGGCAAGGTCGCCCGAGACTCTGATGTGCTGTTCGAAAGTGCCGAGCCGGCAGACCCGCGTTTGACCGAGCTTGAGGCCCACGGCGTTCGGCAGCTGCCCGGAAATATGGCGGCGGCGGACATTATTGAGGTGGTCGATGGTTGCTGCCACGCAAACCAGAATGTCGCGCGCCTCGCCTTCGGGCTGGCGGTGTTTGAAGCCGCCGGCAAACTCCTCGGCGATGAAGCCCGTGGAAAGGTCGCCGCGGCGCCAGCGCGGATGCTGCATCAGCGCGGAGAGGAACGGGATATTGTGCTCGATGCCGTCGATATAGAAAGCGTCGAGAGCGGCGGCCTGGGCGTCGATGGCGGCTTCGCGCGTCGGCCCATAGGTGACGAGCTTGGCGATCATCGGATCGTAGAACATCGAGATCTCGCCGCCTTCCTCGCAGCCGGTATCGTTGCGCACGACGATGCCGCCGTAACGCGGGCCTTCCGCCGGCGGGCGGTAGCGCACAAGCCGGCCGATCGAAGGCAGGAAATTGCGGAACGGGTCCTCGGCGTAGACGCGGCTCTCGACGGCCCAGCCGTTGATCTTGAGATCGGCCTGTTCGAAGGGCAGCTTCTCGCCGGCCGCGACACGGATCATCAGCTCGACGAGGTCGAGGCCGCTGATCATCTCGGTGACGGGATGCTCGACCTGCAGGCGCGTGTTCATTTCGAGGAAGTAAAAATTCTTCTGCGGATCGACGATGAACTCGACCGTGCCCGCACTTTCGTAATTCACGGCCTTGGCAAGCGCGACCGCCTGCTCGCCCATGGCCTTGCGGGTCTCCTCGTCGAGGAACGGGCTCGGCGCCTCCTCGATCACCTTTTGATTGCGCCGCTGGATCGAGCATTCGCGCTCGAACACATAGACCACGTTGCCGTGCTTGTCGCCGAGCACTTGGATTTCGATATGCCGCGGATTTTCCACGAATTTTTCAACGAACACGCGATCGTCGCCGAAGCTCGATTTCGCCTCCGCCGTGGAAGTGAGGAAGCCTTCGCGCACTTCATCGGCCGAGCGCGCGATGCGCATGCCCTTGCCGCCGCCGCCGGCGCTCGCCTTGATCATGACCGGGTAGCCGATGCCGTTTGCGATCTCGATGGCCTGCTCAGGGCTTTCGATCACGCCAAGATAACCCGGCACGGTGGAAACCTTCGCCGCCGCCGCGGCCTTCTTGCTCTCGATCTTGTCGCCCATCGCCTTGATGGCGTGAATATTCGGGCCGATGAACGCGATGCCGGCCGCCTTCAGCGCCTCGGCAAAGGCTGCATTCTCGGACAAAAATCCGTAACCGGGATGGATCGCCTCGGCGCCCGTCTGCTTGGCCGCCTCGATGATCTTCTCCATCACGAGATAAGACTGCGCGGCAGGCGGGGGCCCGATCAGCACCGCCTCATCGGCCATACCCACATGCACCGCGTCGAGGTCGGCCTCCGAATAGACCGCCACGGTCTTAATCCCCATCCGGCGCGCGGTCTTCATAACACGGCAGGCGATTTCGCCGCGATTGGCGATCAGAATTTTGTGGAACATGGCGGATTATCCTATGCGGCAGGCGGCTTATTGTGTCGTTTGCGCTCTTCTACCCCTAGAGATCGCGCGGTTCAATCCCGCTTTCCGAATTGTTGAGGCGATGCTTCGAAATGCCATGGTTCCGTTAAGGCGCCATTGTAAACAGAGCGCCTTAGCGAAGCCTTAAGCGGTGGGCTTTACGCCATAAGCCATTGATAATACGTCATGTTGTCTTTGGCTGCGTTGGAGGGCCACGGGAGTGCAGCGGCGGCGCATTGCACGCGAGGATTGCGATTTACGGTTAACGCGCGCAACAAACTATCATTAACGGACTTTTTGAATCGCACAATTGCGGGTGAAAACGCGAAAAATCGCGTACTTCGCGGCGGGTAGAATTAGAAATCCGCCTGCATTTACCATTTTGGGTTTAACCATACGCTGACGCTACGAAAATGCGCCGGCAGCCGGCAGCCGCGGCAGTTCGAAGCCCGCCGGCTACCTCGCGAGACGCTGCAAGCCGTAATCACACGCACCATGCGGACGGCGAGCAAGTGGCGGCGGGCATAGGCCTTCGTTCCATCATCTCCGGCATGGAGCCACGGCGTGGGAATTAAGCCATTCATGGACGAACCTGGCAGCCGGAATAATCGCCATTTGCCCAAGTTCATCGCGACATCCAGGACCAGGCGCCACAAATCGATTCAGCACAAACATGTAGGCGTAAAACCGAAGCGGCGGATTTGGCGCACGCGCTGACAGAAGCGCCAGACGATCAATAAAGTCGCGCAATATGGCCAAGCATGCATCCGTTTTCTCAGGCTTGGAGAGGAGGCGTGAACAGATGTCTTCCCATTGGCCAACCATCACGAAATAAGCTCTTAGGAATGACATTGTCCGCACCGGTGTTTAGACGGGATCGGACGCCCCATCCTTATGGTCGCATGAATTTAATGGCCGGCAATGCCGGGCTGCCGCGTTTGAAATCAACATCGAAGTCAAATTGCGGCTTCGGGAAGCTTCGAACGAGGCCCGGCCCCGCCGGCCTGTTCACTGCTCGTTGGGCCATCCGGCCTAATCCAACACTTGCCGAAGCAGGCCCTTTATCGCTTGCACCAGCTCCAGCTCGTTAAACGGCTTGGCGATAAGGACGGCGGTCTCACGGTAAAGGGCCGGAATGGCGTCCCGGCCATATCCGGTTGCGAATACAAACGGAATGCCCCGCCCGGCCAGAATGCCGGCCACCTCATCGATACGCTCGCCCTTCAGATTGACGTCGAGCACCGCGGCATCGCACGCTGTGCTGCGCGCCAGGTTCACCGCGCTCGAAAGTGTGCCGGCAGGTCCTATGACCGTCCAGCCGGCCTCCGTCAAAAGCGTTTCGAGCTGCATCGCCAGGAGGAATTCGTCTTCAGCTACAAGGATGCTTCGAGGGCCGCTCATGATGAACTCTCCGAAAGCTTAGCGCCGTAAGCGCCTTTACCCGCCTGCTGGAGCGGGAGACTAATCTCGCAAGTGACTCCGCCGGGCTCGAAGCCGAGCCGTACCTCGCCGCCAAGCGCGTAGCGCAAACTGCGCTCGATGAGGGTTGCGCCAAAGCCGCGCTTGGCGGGAGCTGCAACCGGGGGGCCATGGCTCTCGACCCAGCTGAGCCGCAGCATGGGGTCTGGCGCATCGCCAGTCAACGACCACTTCGTTGTCAGCCGGCCCTCGGGCCGGGACAGAGAGCCGTATTTCCGGGCGTTAACGCCGAGCTCGTGCAGGACGAGACCTAAATGAAGGGCCGCCTGCGGCTCTAGCAGGACCTGCGGCCCGCTGCATGAGATGCGGCCGTCCGTGCCCGGCGGCCCCAGCGTCAGTTGCTCGTTGATGAGTGTGGCCAGATTCGCGCCCAGCCAGCTTGACCGCGTCAGCAAACCGTGAGCCCGTCCGAGCGCCTGGATACGGCCGTTGAAGCTTTCCACGAACGCGGCGGGGTCGCTTGCGGCGCTGAGCGTCTGCAGGGCGATTGCCTGCACCGTGGCAAGCGTGTTCTTGACCCGGTGATCGAGTTCGGCCAGCAACAGGCGTTGCGTGTTCTCCGCCCGTTTCCGCTCGGTGATGTCGCGGATGATGGCCGTGAAGAGCTTCTCTCCAGCAATCTCAGTTTGCGAAATGGATGCCTCGATAGGAAACTCGGTACCATCCGCCCGCAGCGCGGAGAGCGTGCCGAGGTTGTCCATGGCGCGGCTGCTGACGCCCGTCATCGAGAAGTCTGCGACATGCTGCCGGTGTGCGGCGTCGAATCGCTGCGGAAGGAACAAGTTAAGCGGCTGGCCGATGACATCTGCGGCTTTCCGCTGAAACATCGTTTCCGCAGCACCGTTGAAAAGCACGACATTTTGGCGCGCGTCGATGCTGAGAATGGCGTCCATGGCCGAGTCGACCACGCCGGCAAGACGGGCGCGGCCTTCGGCAAGCTCCAGCTCTGCCCGCTTGCGTTCCGTGATGTCATCGATCACGCAAAAGAAGTAATCGGGAGTTCCGCCGGCTGCGCGAACGAGCGAGGCGGTGAGGTTGACCCAGAGGACGCCTCCGTCCTTGCGGATGTAACGCTTTTCGGTGAGGAAGGTAGCAACATCTCCTGCCAGAAATTGCCGTATGGCGTCGAGATCGGCTTCGAGGTCGGCGGGGTGCGTGATCTCCTGGAAGGTCTTGGCGAGCAGTTCTTCGCGCGAGAACCCTGTCATGGCGCAAAGCGTATCGTTCACACGCAACCAGCGGCCGTCCGTCGCGACATGGGCCATCCCGACAGCCGCGCCATCGAAACTCGCGCACAGGCGGGCCATTTCCGCCTCGCGGCTCATCGCCTCCTTCCGGGCTAGCGAAAGCCTTATGGCCGCGTCAACCCGGGCCAGCAATTCGCGTGCGCCGAAGGGCTTCACGATGTAGTCGTCGGCGCCAGCCTTGAGCCCTTCGACTCGCGCCTCTTCACCAGCCCGCGCCGACACGAGGATCATGGGCAAGAGCGCCGTTTGCCCGTCTCCGCGTAACCGCGCCAACAGCCCGAAGCCGTCGAGCCTCGGCATCATCACGTCTGTTAGAACAAGGTCTGGCGGGTTGGCAAGACAAGCGGCAAGAGCCTCTTCGCCATCCGCCACTGCCTCGACGTCATACCCCGCCCCGCTCAGAAGACGGCCGATGTAAGCGCGCATGTCCGCGTTATCGTCGGCGAGTACAACACGTGGCCGGATGGCTTCTGCGCCGGCGCCGTTGAAAGCCAAATGTGAGCCTTCGCCGTTGCGGCTCTCCTCGCCGGCAGCCGGCAGCCAACTCAGGGCTTCGAGAACGAATGCGTCCGCGCCTTGCGCTGAATCCGAAGGGCCGCGAGGTTCCCTGATACGGCCGGCCGGCAGATGGGAGGTCCCAAGGGGAATGTTAACATGAAAGGAAGTGCCTTGACCCAAGCTGCTTTCGGCCGAGATCGTGCCGCCATGCAGCTGGACAAGCTCCTTGACCAGCGCAAGGCCTATTCCGCTGCCCTCATAGCTGCGGCCTTGCGATCCCTCCACTCTATGAAATCGCTGGAACAGGTTGGCTAACTCATGTTCTGGAATGCCGGTGCCCGTATCCCGGACGGTCAGGAGCGCGTGGCCGCCGGCGCTGCGCAGGGCAACGGCGACACCGCCGGAATGGGTAAACTTGAAGGCGTTGGAAACGAGGTTAAGGACGATCTTCTCCCACATCCCGGGATCGACATAGACAGGCTCGGGCAGAGGGGGGCATTCGACGGTGAGGGCGAGGCCCGCGCCGGCGAAAGCGGATTCGAAGTGGCTCGCCAGTTGGACAGTCGCCGAGGCGAGGTCCACCGGCTCGAAGGCGGCCTCTGCCCGTCCCGCCTCGACGCGGGTGAAGTCGAGCAGCGTGTTGACAAGCTTCAACAGCCGCAGAGTGTTGCGCTGAGCGGCGGCCAGCCGTTTGCGCTGAACCTCCGGAAGTCTTGCGGACACATCGCCAAATACCTGTTCCAGAGATCCGAGCATCAGGGTGAGCGGGGTGCGGAACTCGTGGCTGACGTTGGAGAAAAACGCTGTTTTGGCCCGGTCTAGTTCTTGCAGCTGATCGTTGAGGCGCGCGAGCTCCGCCTCACGCCGCCCGAGTTCCTCCATGGCAGCCTTGATCTGCCGGTTTGCCTCCTTCACTTCGCTCGCCCGTAGCCGCACCTCGGCCTCCATGCGCTCGGCCTGGGCCTGCACGCTCTCGATCCGCTCGCTGTTTTCGCGAGTAGCCTGCTCCCGGCTCAGGATGAACTCGGTCACGTCCTCCACATGATGGATAATGAAGAGGAGCGTGCCATCCGCGCCGGACACCGGCGTGTTGACTGGGCTCCAATATTTGACTTTGAACGAGCCCGCGGATGCAGGGTCCGGAATGTCGTATTTTTGCACGCCCATCACATCGGCGATGCACTCACGCTTCACGCGCTCGAGCGAGGTTCGCAGATCGCTGACACCGGTAGCTGTGGCGTCATCGGGATTATCGGGAAAGACTTCGAACAGGCCACGGCCCAGTATGGCGGCCCTGTCAGTGCCCGTAGCCGCCAAATAGCGATCGTTGACGCTGACGATGGTAAAGGCCGCATCGGGGCGCAATACGAGATAGGGATGCGGGGCTGCTTCGAACAGGAGCCTGAAAATCTCGTCAGTCATTTAGGAATGGGCCTCAAGCCATTTCACGGCGCCTTGAAATTAGAATGACGGCGAACACTTAGGCTCGTGAGCCGTAAGCACCGGCGTTGCAAGCCCTATCACCTCACAGCTTACCATTCAACTGGGGGCCGCGTCTTCTAGGGCCTGCCAAAAGGGGAGGCTGCAAACCGGGCGGGCATGCCCTCCCCGGAACCCGCGCTCTGAGCTCATGCGCGGCTACGGCTTGCGCCACCGTTGCCGCAAAGGGCACATCCCGCCTCAGGCTTCCTGGGCGGATGCGCCACGCCTGTTAAGCGGCCAAAAAGCCGCATAACGGCTAATTGCTCCTCGCCTTTCACAGTCTTACCCTATAGTTCCGCGGCTGCGGGAGTGGCCGTGGTATGCGACATACCTTTGCATTGGGGGAGAAAATGAGCGCCGCCGCCGCCAGCCGGAACGGAATTCAGCATACGCTACTTTGGATCGCCATTGCCCTGCTCGGGGCTGGTTCGCTGGGCGTTGTCGCCCTGAGCCGGGGCGAAACGATAAGCGCCGCGTGGCTCGTCATTGCCGCGGTTTGCGTTTACCTTGTTTCCTACCGCTTCTACGCGCTATTCGTCGCGAAAAAGGTGCTCGGCATCGATCCCTCGCGGCCGACGCCCGCCTACCGTCACAATGACGGTCTCGATTACGTTCCGACGAACAAATATGTGCTGTTCGGCCACCACTTCGCGGCCATCGCGGGCGCGGGGCCTCTCGTCGGGCCGGTGCTCGCGGCGCAGATGGGCTATTTGCCGGGTACGCTCTGGATCCTCGTTGGCGCGGTGTTTGCCGGTGGCGTGCAAGATATGACGGTGATGTTCCTTTCGACGCGGCGCGACGGGCGCTCGCTGGGCGACATCGTGCGGTCGGAAATGGGGCCCGTGGCCGGAGGCATCGCGCTCATCGGCGTGCTTCTCATCATGATAATCCTGCTCGCCGTCTTGGCCATGGTCGTGGTCATTGCCCTGAAAGGCAGCCCATGGGGCACGTTCACGGTCTTCGCAACGATCCCGATCGCTCTGTTGATGGGCGTTTATTCCCGCTTCGTCCGGGTTGGGCGGATCGGGGAAATGTCGGTCATCGGCATCGTCCTGCTTTTGGCGGCCCTTATTTATGGGCAGGTTGTGGCGGAGAGCCCGGATCTGGCGCCATGGTTCACGATTAGCGGCGAAACGCTAGCCCTGATCGTGATCGGCTATGGATTTGTCGCCTCCGTGCTGCCAGTTTGGCTCTTGCTGGCGCCGCGCGATTATCTCTCGACCTTTTTAAAGGTCGGGACCATGGTGCTGCTCGCGGTGGGCATTTTGATCGTCCATCCCGATCTGCAGATGCCCGCGGTCACGAAATTCGCCGATGGCACCGGGCCGGTATGGGCCGGAAGCCTCTTTCCATTCCTCTTCATCACCATCGCTTGCGGCGCCGTTTCGGGGTTCCACGCTCTCATTTCATCCGGCACCACGCCAAAGATGATCGAGAACGAGCGCCAGCTGCCGCTGATCGGCTACGGCGCCATGCTGACCGAATCCTTCGTCGCCATCATGGCCATGATCGGAGCCTCGGTTATTCATCCTGGCGTCTATTTCGCCATGAACAGCCCCGCCGGGCTGATTGGCACCGACCCTGTCCATGCAGCGCAGGTGATCTCCAATTGGGGCTTTGTCGTGACGCCGGAAACGATCACTCAGCTGGCGCAGGACGTCGGCGAGAAGACTTTGCTTTCGCGAACGGGCGGCGCGCCGACGCTCGCGGTTGGGATGGCCCAAATCCTGTCCGGCCTGACCAGCCTGTTCGGCAAGTCCATGATGGGGCTTTGGTACCATTTTGCGATCCTGTTCGAAGCGCTCTTCATCCTCACCACGGTCGATGCCGGGACGCGGGTCGCACGCTTCATGCTTCAAGATACCATCGGCAGCGTGGTTCCATCCTTCAGGAACACCGAGTCCTGGCTCAATAATCTGCTCGGCTCGGGGCTTGCAGTCACGTTCTGGGGCTACTTCCTTTACCAGGGCGTAATCGATCCCTTGGGCGGAATCCGCACGCTCTGGCCGCTTTTCGGCATTTCGAACCAGATGCTGGCGGGGATCGCTCTGATCGCTTGCACCGTGGTGCTGTTCAAGATGAAACGCGAGCGCTACGCCTGGGTGACGCTGATCCCGACAGCCTGGCTGCTCGTTTGCACGCTGACCGCGGGCCTGCAGAAGGTCTTCAGTCCGCTGCCAAGCATCGGCTTTCTCGCTCAAGCCCACAGGTTCGAGGACGCTTTAGCCGCCGGCAAAATCCTGGCACCGGCAAAGGATTTGACGGAGATGCACCGGGTCATCTTCAATAATTATTTAAACGCAACGCTCGCCGGGCTTTTCGTTTTCGTTGTCGTGGCCATCGCGTTTTATGGCATAATCTACATCCGCCGCGCGCTCGGGACTCCGTCTGTAACAGCAGTTGAAGTGGGTGGCCTGGCAGCCCCCGCAGGAGCAGCTCATGGATGAAAAATTGAAACTCTGGGATCTGGCGGCGAAAACGGCCCGTCTCATGGTCGGCGTCCCCGACTATGAGACCTATGTCCTCCACCGGCAGTCCAGCCATCCCGGCGAGCCGGTGATGACGTATGAAGAGTTCTTCCGCAACCGGCAGCAGGCGCGCTACGCCGTCGGCAAGGGAAAATTCCGGGGCTGCTGCTAGACCGCTTCCGGAAGCGGCTTTCCGCTCCGCGACGATAAAGGCCGCGGGTAGAATATGGAGCATCGCGGCTCATCGTGAAGCTGGGGGGCGGAAAACTTGGCTGCTACCAGCCGCCCCCGGTAGAGCCGCATGCGTACATGGAGGGAAGATAATCGAGGTGGAAACACGTATTGTCCCACCCGATGGCATTCGATCGCAGACGCCATCCGCGGCAATCGATCAGCTCTCCTTCGCCGTTCCTATGAACGGGGCAGCCACTGCGCGCCGTAGCGAAATGCCGATGATAAACCTTTCTTGTCTTGGCTCCGGCCGTGCCGGCAGATAGGGGCATTGCGAGAATGGCAAGCACAGCGATACCGGTAAAGAGCCTACCGCCAATGCGCATCGAGGTTCTCCCTGGTTGGCAATTGTCTCAAAACAAAAATAACAGTTACGAAAATTGCTGGCCAGTAACGTTTCGGAAAGATTGCGATGCTGCGTTAAGGCTACGGTTTTGTCTGGGATGCAAAAATGGCGTAGCCTGGCTCGTGAGAATTGGGTACACCGGCGCGTGCCTTCGCGATACCATGCGCACAGTGCTGGCGGCTCAGATCGTTTGCGCCGCCGCTTTGTAGACTCAACCAATCAGGTTTCTAAAAATGCACGTCAAACCGGATTTGGACGACTTCACCGAGGCCAGCCGCCCAGAGCCTCTCTTCAACGAATGGTTCGACGAGGCGGAGCGTAGCGAGATCAACGACGCCAACGCGATGACGCTGGCAACCGTCGATGCCTCGGGCATGCCGAACGCGCGCATGATCCTGCTCAAGGGCTTGGACCCGCGCGGCTTCGTATTCTACGGCAATATCGAAAGCGCCAAGGGGCAGGAGCTTGTGGCAAACTCGAAGGCCGCGCTCTGCTTTCACTGGAAGTCTCTGCGCCGGCAGGTGCGCGTGCGCGGGACGGTGGAGCAAGTCAGCAACGCCGAAGCCGACGCCTATTACGCGAGCCGCCCGCTCGGCAGCCGCATCGGCGCCTGGGCCAGCCAGCAATCGCGCCCGCTTGAAAGCCGCGCGGCGTTGAAAGGGGCCGTTTTGCGCTTCGAGAGGGAATTCGAGGGCATGAACCCGGCCCGGCCGCGCTATTGGGTTGGATTCCGTGTGATCCCGCTGGAGATCGAGTTTTGGGCCGACCGGCCGCATCGCCTGCACGACCGGATCCTGTTCTCGCGCACCGGTCCAGACGCGATTTGGACGAAGACCAGGCTTTATCCGTAATCGCGCGGCTGCGCTAAGCATGCCTCTGGATCGAGGGCGTTAGCAAAGAGAATTGTGCGGCAGAGAAGGCCGGTATGCGCTTTGCGATGTCGCTTTGCGATTGTCATTTCCGCAAGGTTGCGCCAAATTCGCGGCCGGAGCAATTCACCGGAACCGGGGCACTATGATCGCACGAATCTATAAGCCGGCGAAAACCGCCATGCAGTCGGGCCTGGCGAAGACGAAAGAGTGGGTGTTGGACTTCGAGCCCGCAACGCCGCGCGAGCCCGAGCCTTTGATGGGCTGGACCAGCTCGAACGACATGCTCTCGCAGGTCAAGCTCTTCTTCGAGACCAAGGAGGAGGCAATCGCCTACGCGGAGAAGAACGGGATTGCCTACCGCGTATTCGAGCCGCATCCGCGCGGGCTGTCGAAGAAGGCGTACAGCGATAATTTCAAATACGGGCGCATCGGCAGCTGGACGCATTAGAGCCTATTCGCTTTCGATGGAATCAAAAGCTGGCTCTAAGTTTTTGTTTTTTCGTGCTTCTTACCGGAAAACTGATTCACACTTTTCCGGATGCACTCTAGAGCCGATCCCGATTCGAACGAATCGGGTGAATCGGCTCTACACTTTGAGTGAGAGCGGTTCTCGTCCGAAAACCGCGTAACACTTTTCGGGAACCGCTCTAAAGCGCCGTCCCGCGCACCGGCCCTACCGAGGCGCGGCACTAAACCAGCGCGCCGTCATCCCGCGCCACTCGCCGGGATCGTTCGGGGCGCCGTGTTCCCGTGTCCGTAACGATCCCGGTAAACGCGATGCGTTTTCCGGGATGGCGCCGGGCTTTAACATGGGCTTACCACGGCGCTAATCTCAGCTCTTTTTCCACCGCGCGGCATCGGCCTCGTCGCTGGCGTTCGCGGCAACCCAATGGCGCCCTTCGCCCGTCTCCTCGGTTTTCCAGAACGGCGCGCCGGTCTTGAGGTAATCCATCAGGAATTGCGCAGCCTCGAACGCCGCCTGGCGGTGCGCGGACAGCACGATGACGAGCACGATATTGTCTCCCGGCAGCAGCCGCCCGATGCGATGCACGATCAGGCTGCCGAGCAGCGGCCAGCGCGCATAAGCCTCCGCCTCGATCCGGGCGAGTTCCTTCTCCGTCATGCCGGGGTAATGTTCGAGCGTCATGGTGGTGACTGCGCCGCTTTTGGCCCGGTCGCGAACGGTGCCAATGAAGGCGGCGATGGCACCGGCGTCCTCGCGCCCCTTGCGCAAGGCCGCTATCTCGGCGCCAATGTCGAAATCTTGGGGCTGTATGCGGATCATGGAGGCTCCTCACCCCGTGATATAATGCGTTCGCTGCCTGGAGCCTATTGCGAACCCGGCGCAAGCGCTGGAAAGGCGCCCGATGGCGGTTCCAGGTAGGGGCGAAGAAAAATATTTTGCAACCGTAGGTTTTATGTGAAGCCAAAATGCTGCGCCAAACGTTGTCAGCGCGTAGGTGGCGGCAGAGGGAGGTTGCACATTGCGGATCGGCAAGCTGACGGGCGCTGAGCTAAAGGACGCGCTCCAAGATCTGGCGCGGCTCCGGATCGAGGTTTTCCGGGATTATCCCTATCTTTACGACGGCTCGCTCGATTACGAGCGGGCCTACCTTTCGGCGTTCGCCGCCGCCAAGGATTGCATCGCCGTTGCGGCGGAGGACTGCGGCAGGATCGTAGGCTGCGCCACGGGCTCGGCGCTAGCCGGGCATTACGAAGAATTTGCCGCCCCCTTCGCGGCGCAGGGTTTCGATCCGGCCGGGGTCTTTTATTGCGGAGAATCGGTGCTGCTTCCGGCCTATCGCGGGCAGGGTCTCGGGCACAGTTTTTTCGACCTGCGCGAGGCTCAAGCCAGAGAGTGCGGTTATAAATATTCGGCATTTTGCGCGGTGATAAGGCCGGAGAATCATCCGCTCCGGCCCTTGAACTATTCCCCGCTCGATGGGTTTTGGAAGAAACGGGGATACCGGAAGGCTCCGGAGATGGTGGCTATGTTTCGCTGGAAGGACATCGATCGGCCTGAAGAAAGCGAGCATCCCATGCAAATTTGGCTGCGGGGGCTCGGTTGATGGCGCGGATTGTGCGCGCCGCCGCGGCGCAATACCCCATCGAGGAGCTGACCTCGTTCCGGGCCTTCGAAGTCAAATTGTCGCGCTGGGTGCGGGAGGCGGCCGGCGAAGGCGCGCAGCTTCTCGTCTTTCCCGAATATGCGGCGCTTGAGTTGGCGCGGCTCGCAGGCCGCGATATCGGACGCGATTTGCATGGCTCGCTCGAAGCCTTGCAATTCTATCTCGGCGACTACGAGGCCGCCTACGCCGCGCTTTCGAAAGAGCATGGCGTGTTTATTCTCGCTGGAAGCGCGCCGGTTAAACTTATGGACGGGCGTTTTGTGAACCGGGCACGCCTGTTTGCGCCAAGCGGCGCGAGCGGCCATCAGCAAAAGCTCGTGATGACGCGCTTCGAAGCGGAGGAATGGGGGATCGCGCCCTGCAACGGCCTTTGCGTGTTCGACGCCGGATTTTCGAAAATCGGCATAGCGATTTGCTACGACGTGGAGTTCCCGCTGATCGCGCGGGCGCTTGCTGAGGCTGGCGCTGAGATACTGCTCGTTCCGTCCTGCACCGATACGGTATCGGGTTATCACCGGGTCAGGGCCGGGTGCGCGGCCCGGGCGCTGGAAAATCAGATCTACACGATCCAAGCGCCAACGGTGGGTGAGGCGCCCTGGTCGGCGGCGCTCGACGTCAACATGGGAGCTGCGGGAATATTCGCACCGCCGGACGTTAAGCTTTCCGCGGATGGCATATTGGCGCAGGGCAGCTTCAATAGACCGCAGTGGGTTTACGCCGATCTGGATTTGGACAGGCTCGCGGAGGTCCGCCGCGGCGGCGAGGTGCTGAATGCGCGGGACTGGACCTTGCAACCGGGAGCGGCACCGCTTCCGGGCGCAAGAATTGTCGCGATGAACCGGCAATTCAGCTTGCCCCTGGGGGGCGCGCTGGCAGCAACGATTTAGCTAGGCGTCCGCGACGGTTGCGGCTGCGGGGCCTGTTGCCTATACACCGTCATAACCAGCGCATCGGCGGGTTATTGAACGTCATGGGCCCGCATCGCGCTCTAGACGCCGGAGCATTCATTCGATGATCTACTTGGGAACTATGTGCCGCCTTTTTGCGGTCCCGGCCGCGCTGATATTTGCTTTCGCGACGGCAATACCGGCGCCGGCCCTCGCCGCTCCGGCCACTTGCGATAAGAAAAACTACAAAATCGTTTTGGATGCGGGGCACACGCAAGAAGAGCCCGGAGCCATCAGCGCGAGGGGAGTCCCGGAATTTGAGTTTAACGTTAATTTAGCGCGGGACATTTCAACGGCTCTAATAGGTCAGGGATTCGCGCGGACCGAACTGCTGGTCACGAAGGGAACCGGAAGGGCAGCATTGCATGCGCGCCCCGCTTACGCCAACCGCGCAAAGGCAGACCTCTTTTTGTCCATTCATCACGACTCGGTCCAAGCGGTCCATCTTGAGACATGGAATTACGAGGGCAAAACTAAATACTTCTGCGATAAATTTAGCGGATATTCGCTATTTGTGTCGGCAAAAAATCCGCGCGAAGAGCAAAGCATGCGTTTTGCCGTTTTGTTAGCTGGAGAGCTGCAATCGAGAGGCCTCTCATTCTCCAAACACCACGCTGAAGACATCCCCGGCGAGCGTAAACGCCTCTTGGATCGCCAAAGGGGCATTTACAAGTATAATAATCTTGTGGTTTTAAAGGAAAACCGCGCGCCTGCCGTTCTGCTGGAAGCCGGTATTATCGTGAACCGGGAGGAAGAGGTGGAAGCGGCCTCGCAGGAACGGAGAGGCGCGGTCGCATCGGCGGTGGCTTCGGCGGTAACCGATTTTTGCGAAATGCGGTAGGTAGGTATGTTTGGCATCGGCACTAGCCCTACCGGCCTGGCCATGCTAGGGCATTTCCCGAAACCTAAAGAACAAAGCTGTCAAGCAAATCCCCATGCGCACCTATCTCGATTTCGAAAAACCCATCGCTGAACTTGAAAGTAAGATCGAAGAGCTGACCGCCCTCGGCGAAGAAGAGAGCGCGGTCTCGATCAAGGAGGAGATCGTGACGCTGCGCGAGAAGGCGCAAGCGGCGCTGGAGGAGACTTACGCCAACCTCGAACCTTGGCAAAAAACTCAAGTCGCCCGGCACCCAGAGCGGCCGCATACGCTGGATTATATCCGCGAGCTGGCCGTCGATTTCACGCCGTTGGGCGGAGATCGCTATTTCGGCGAGGACCTTGCCATTATCGGCGGGCTCGCACGATTCCACGGGCGCACCGTGATGATCCTCGGCCATGAAAAGGGCGCCGACACCCAGGGCCGGCTGAAACACAATTTCGGCATGGCAAAGCCCGAGGGGTACCGCAAGGCGGTGCGTTTGATGGAGATGGCGGACCGGTTCGGGCTGCCGGTTATCAGTCTCGTCGACACCGCTGGCGCCTATCCGGGCATCGAGGCCGAGGAGCGAGGCCAAGCCGAGGCCATCGCCCGCTCGACGGCGTGCTGCCTATCGCTTTCCGTCCCGATGATCGCGGTCATCATCGGCGAGGGCGGGTCTGGCGGCGCTGTGGCCGTGGCTTCGGCGAATCGCGTTCTGATGCTGGAGCACGCGATCTACAGCGTGATTTCACCCGAAGGCGCGGCCTCTATCCTATGGCACGACAGCAGCAAGGCCAGGGATGCGGCGACGAACATGAAGATTACGGCTCAAGACTTACTGCAGCTTGGCATTATCGATGGTATTATCGCCGAGCCGGTCGGGGGAGCGCATCGCGATCCGGACACCGCCATTCAAAGGGTGGGGGAGGCCCTGGAGCTTGCGTTGCTGGATTTCGACACGTCCGATGGAGACGGGATCCGCAGGCAGAGGCAGGAGAAGTTCCTGTCGATCGGAAAATCGTTGCCCGCACTGCGGTAGTTCGATGCAACCTAGCCGGACGGTCCTATTTTGGCCCTATTGAACCGGCGAAGTCGCGAGTGTGGGGCCAAGGCGAATCAGGAGCTTACAGCTTAGGAATGCGGTTCTTAAGATCTGCACCCCGATTGCAACGGGACCTTAAAGGAAACCGTCGATCTTCTCCCGGCAGTGCAAGCGGGCACGGGGTGAACTCGATGAGAACTGTTTTGCGTTTCGCGCTTCTGGCGCCGTTCCTCCTCGGTTTGGGGGGATGTTTAAGCTTTTTAGGCTTCGGCGGCGCCGGCACCGATAGTGTGCCCCCGGCGGAGCGGCAGCTGCCGGCCTCAACGCAAGCACTTCTTGCCATTAAGGGCATGAAACAGGAATCGCCGATCTTCGTCCGGATTTTCAAAGAGGAATCCGAGCTGGAGGTCTGGAAGTTCAAGGATGGCCGCTTCCAGCATTTTCGCACCTATCCCATCTGCGCCTGGTCGGGCGCTTTGGGTCCCAAGGTTCAGCAGGGCGACCGGCAGGCGCCCGAGGGCTTCTATACGGTCAGCCGCACGCAGTTAAATCCTCATAGTCTTTATCACCTCTCGTTCAACATCGGCTTCCCGAATGCCTACGACCATGCCAATGGGCATTCGGGCTCGGCGCTCATGGTGCACGGGGACTGCAAGTCGGCAGGCTGCTACGCAATGACCGACGCCTATATCGAGGAAATCTACATTTTGGCCCGCGAAGCCTTCAACGCCGGCCAAACCAAGTTCCACGTTCAGGCGCTTCCCTTCCATATGACGGCCGAGAATATGCGGCGCCACGGCGATAGCCCGTGGTATCCATTCTGGATGAAGCTCAAGGAGGGATACGATTCCTTCGAGGCAACGGGCAAACCGCCTGTCGTCAAGGTCTGCTCGAAGCAGTATCTCGTGAACGTGCACTTCCCCGGTCAGGCTTCCGATCCGGCGCCAGACGGGCCGTGTCCAGTCTATTCGAAAATCGATCCTTGGAGGACGCCAGGAATCGACGGAGTGCCGGCCACGGTCCTCGCCAGCCTGAATAAGCCGGATGCTCAAATTTCCCGCGCGCCCGCGCCTTCCCCGCAGCCGGGAGTCATGACGGCCAGTTTGCTGGCTGGGCCCGAGACGCCGAACGTTTCGCCGGTACCCGTCGCGGACCAGTCCGCGTCGGCGGTTATTACCCGTCCGGCTCCGAAACCGCCGGGCATAATCGCGAGCGCGCAAACACCGAAACCGCCTGCGGCACCGGTCTATGCGGCGCCGGTTCAAACCGCACAGACACGCCCTATCGGCAGCGCCGCGCGGCCCGTCAGCTATCAAATCGGTTCGGCTGCCGCGGCTCCGGTGCAATCCGGCGCGCCGGCCGGGACTGGGGGCGGTCAGTACTATGAATTGGATCCGAATGCGATCCAAAAGCTCAACCGCTCCGGCAAGGGCGGCAAGCTGAACCCTACCGCCCAGCAAGCGGACGACGCCTTATCCATCGGCGATCAGACATCCAGCGCGGCGCCGGCGGCCGGGCGCTAGAGCTTATCCGCTTTTGATAGAATCAAAAGCGGGCTCTAGCTTTTTACTTTGCCGTGCGTCTTGCCGGAAAAACCGCTGACGCTTTTTCTCGACGGACTCAAATCGCGCCCGCCTCTACATCAATCGAACGCCACGGGGGGAACGCGCGGAACCGAAGGTCTGTCCGGGCGTGGAGGCGATACCGAATGGAAGCTCAAGCTGCACGGGCGACAGCGCCGGCGGGGCTTCGCTTCTGAGGAAGCCGTTCCCCATCGGTTGCTTTGTGAAGCCGCCCGCGGGCGGAGCGATCTTCCGGGTCACAGGAGAAGGTGCGCATTGAGAAACGGCGCCTTTGCGAATTGCCTTGGCCCTCGTATCCAACAGCACCGCATTGACGATCGAACCAAGCTGCCGCCACTGATTATCTTCACCCACGGTCCACTCCATTATTTACTAACCGCCGTCCAGGCCATAAGCTCAATTTCGAGTTTAATCATTGTGCGATTCGGTGGCTCAATTGCGACACTGCAAGCGTTTTTTGTTGGATTTCCGAAAAATGTGCAAACTCTGAACCCATTCCTCTAACTGCGACGTTCGGTTCAATCTGCGGAGTGACCTCCATTGCGGTACTATGAGCATCATTCCCGTATGGCCCGCTGGAGCTATCGTATCGCAGTGCTCGCGATACTGGTGTTCGCCGGGGTCTTCGTCTGGCACCGGTTCTTCGGCCTTGCCACACCCTTGGCGCTGAAGGCTTTTGGCGCCGCGGTTGCAGTGGCGCTCATCAGCCTTACGCTCGCGGCGGCAGCGCTCGTGAACATCTGGAACGACGGCAGTCTCGGGGCAGGGCGCGCCGGATTCGCACTGTTTCTGAGCCTGCTTTTGCTTGCGGTTCCGCTGTGGTCTCTTCCCGATCTGTTGAATTTGCCCCGGATTTACGATGTCACCACCGATCCGGGCAGCCCGCCGGCTTTCGACCGGATTGCGAAAATCCGGCAAGGCCAAGCCAATTCCGCGCATTACGATCCATCGTTCCGCCCGCTACAGATGGCGGCCTATCCGGATATCAAGGCGCTCATCGTCTCGCGCCCGCTCGTTGACGTTTACTCCGCCGTCCGGGAGACCGTGAAGGCGCTCAACTGGAAGGTCATCGACGAACAGGCGCCGGAGGGCGGTAGAACGGGCTACATGGAGGCTGTCGACCGGACCTGGATTTTCGGATTTACCGATGACGTTGCCATCCGTGTCACCGGGTCGGCAAGAGCGGCGAAGATCGACATCCGCTCGTCGTCGCGGTTCGGGCAGCACGATCTTGGCAGAAATGCGCGCCGCATCCGGCTGTTCCTGGGCGAGATCAAATCCCGGCTGGCCGAGATCGAGCGAGCCGAGCGCATGGAGCGCCTGGTGGCATCGCGCGAGGCTGCGGAAAAGGCGGCGGAGAAAGAGGAATCGAAGCGCCACCGGGGCGGACGCAGGCGGGATGCGGACAGCGAGGATTGAAGCTTTTCCGCTGCCCCAAGTTGGTCATCCTAAGTGCGCTGGGCATGTGGTGACGATGCCCCCCTGTCGTCATCCAGTGCGCGCCGTGGGGCGATGCCGCGCAGGACTTCGCTCGACGTTGCAATGACGGCGACTCTGGATTTCAGCGTGAAACTTTAGAGCCTAACCGCTTTCGATGGAATCAAAAGCGGGCTCTGGGTCTTTGTTTTGCGTTACGTCTTACCGGAAATGGCGCTCACACTTTTTCCGGACGCACTCTAGCGGCTACGATGAAACCGCCTCCGGCGATTCGGCCACAAGCGCCGGCTGAGACCGATGGCGTAGTTTGTCGAGCCAGAGATAGATCACCGGGGTCGTGTAGATGGTGAATAGCTGCGAGACGGCAAGCCCGCCAAACACGGTATAGCCGAGCGGCGAGCGCAATTCCGATCCGGGACCCGACGCTAGGATCAAGGGAAGCGCGCCGAACATGGCCGCAAGCGTCGTCATCAGGATCGGCCTAAAGCGCTCCAGGCAGGCTTGGTGAATGGCGTCCTGACTGGATAGACCGTGCACGCGCTCGGCCTCAAGGGCGAAGTCGACAAGCATAATCCCGTTCTTCTTCACGATACCGATGAGCAGGATGATGCCGATCAATGCGATGATGGAGAGCGGCTGGCCAGTTATCGAAAGCGTGAGCAGGGCACCAAATCCGGCGGACGGCAGGGTCGAAAGAATCGTCAGCGGGTGGACCAGGTCCTCGTAAAGGATGCCGAGCACGAGATAGACGGCGATGAGCGCTGTGACGATGAGCAGGGCCGTCGAGGACTGCTGCTGCTGCAGGGCAAGCGTTTCGCCGGCAAGTTCCACGTGCACAGATTCTGGTATGTGGAGATCGTGACGGATTTGCATGACCTGCGGCAGCACTTGGCCAAGGGTGACTTTTTGAGCGGTGTTGAAGCTGATGGTTACGGCTGGAAACTGTCCCGTGTGGGCGACGGAGAGCGGGACGCCGGTAAGGCTCAGCGTCGTGACCGCCGAGAGCGGGACCTGCTGCCCGCCGCCGCCATTGACAAAAATGCGGTTAAGTCCTTCCAGGTTTCTCTGAACGTAAAGGCTGGATTCGAGGACGACGTTATACTGATTGCGGACATCGTAGATTGTGGAGACGGCGCGCTGGGAGAACGCGTCGTTCAATGCATTGTCGATGTCCTTCACAGCGACGCCGTACTTAGCCGACTTGAGCCTGTCGATTGTGAGCATGGCCTGCGGACCGCCAGCCTCCCGGTCCGAATTCACGTCCACGACGCCTGGGATCCGCTTGACCCGCGCCTGAATCTTTGGAAGCCACTCGACGATGTCTTTGAGTTCGGGGCTCCAAATCGTGACTTGATATTGCGACCTCGATTGCCGCGCGCCGAACTGAAGCTCGGAACTCGGAAACATGGTGACTTCAACGCCTTTGAGCGCGGCAAACTTCTTGCGGAGCCGTGCAATGACGGCAGGCGCCGGGGTTTGCCGTTCGGGCATCGGCTTCAGCGCCATGTAAAAGCGCGCTTGGTTACTGGATCCGTAACCGCTGGTGCCTCCGATTGAGACGGCAACCCCCACCACATCGGGATCGGTGTCGACAATCGCGTTGACCTTTTTCTGAAGGTCCTCCAGCGCATCGAAGGAAATTTCAGGCGCGGCGCGAGCGACACCGATGACAAGACCAGTATCGCCTTGCGGCACCAGCGCGCCGGGAAGAGTCCGGAATAACAAGATTGTCATCACCACCGATGTTAGCGTAATCGCGACCATCAAATAGCGGTGATGCAGGGCGTAACTGAGAGAGCGCTCGTAGCCTCTGAGCAAACCCTCGAAGAACGGTTCGATGCGTCTATCGAGCCAAGTCTCGCGTGGATGCGGAAGCCGGCGGATGAGCCGGCCGCAAATCATGGGCGTTAGCGTCAGCGATATGACAGCGGAAATCAAAATGGCGTAAGTGAGGGTCCAGGCGAACTCCCGGAATAGCTTTCCGATGACGCCGCCCATGAACAAGAGCGGAATAAAGGCGGCGACCAGTGAGATGCTGATGGAGATGATGGTGAAGCCGATTTGCCGCGCGCCTTCCAGGGCAGCCTGGAGCGGCTTTAGCCCAGCCTCCATGTTGCGGTAGCAGTTTTCGATGGTCACGATAGCGTCGTCGACCACGAAGCCCACAGAGATCGTTAGCGCCAGCAGCGACATATTATCGAGGCTATATCCCGACAGCCACATCAAGCCGACTGTGCCGGCAAGAGATAACGGCACGGCCACGCCAGCCGCCATTGTCGGAATTCCGCGCCGTAGGAAAACCAGCACCACGGCCATAACGAGCAGAATGCTGATAAGCAGTGTTTTTTGAATGTCGAGAATGCTGGCGCGGATTGTCTTGGTCCGGTCGTTCAATACCGTGAGTTGGACGTCGGCGGGCAGCAGACGGTGAAGCTCGGGCATGAGTGCATAAATTTGGTCGACCGTCTGGATGACATTGGCATCGGAGGTCTTGAAAATGATGAAAATGACCGCGGGCGAACTGTTGTAATAACCTGCCGCCAGACGATTGCTCGTGCCCATGGAAACTTTGGCCACATCGCCGATGCGGACGACATCGCCGCCTTTGACTTTGACCACGAGCGAAGCGTAATCGGCGGGTTTTTCAATCTGTCCGTTTACCAGAACGAGTGTGGACTTGTCGGGGCCGTCCAGATTTCCAATGGGCACGAGCGAATTGGCTTGCGTGATCGCCGTTCTCACATCCTCTAAACCGAGGCTGCGCGTTTGCAGCTCGGCTGGATCGGCTACAACCCGGACTGCCGGAGTTTGCGCGCCGCCCAGCAAGACCTCCGCCACACCGTTCACTTGGCTGATCCGGGTGTTCACGATGAGGTCGCCCAAATCGTAAAGCTCGGTCGGCAACCGGTTTGGCGAGGTCATCACCATGATCATGATCGGCGATCCGGCGGTGTTCGACTTTCTGATCGTCGGGCGGCGCGTTAGCGTGGTCGGCAGGTCGGCTTGCGCCGCATTGATCGCGGCTTGAACGTCGCGGGCGGCGTCGTCGGCACTGCGCGATAGGTCGAATTGGACTTGGATGCTGGTCGACCCGATCGAACTCGTCGAGGTCAGCTCGTTGACGCCCGCGATTTCCCCGATACGGCGTTCGAGGGGGGCTGCGATTGTGGCAGCAACGGTTTCAGGGTCGGCACCTGGAAGGGACGCGCTCACCCGCACGGCCGGCTGGTCCACGTTGGGAAGGCTGGAGACGGGCAGGTTGAAATAGGCGACGATGCCCGCCAGGAAAAGCCCTACCGATAGGAGCGTCGTCCCGATTGGACGGCGGATGAATGGCGCGGAAGGATTCATGGGACAACTGTCATGGGCGTGCCTTCCAGCGCGGGCCACGGCGAGGCAGGAAAGGGAGTGCCTAGCTCACCGCTCATCACGCGCCTCCGGGTTCGGTGGAAGGCACGCTGGACGGCTCCTCTTCCACTGGAGTCAAAAGGCCCTCGGCGCGGTCCTTCAGGCCCTCCATCGCCAGATAAATAACGGGCGTTGTGTAAAGCGTGAGGAGCTGGCTGAGCAAGAGCCCGCCGATGATCGTCACGCCGAGCGGGATACGAAGCTCCGATCCTGGGCCGTGACCCAGGACCAGCGGCAGTGCGCCGAGCAGCGCCGCAACGGTTGTCATCATGATCGGGCGGAAGCGCAAGTGGCAGGCTTCCCTGATCGCCTCCGGCGCTGCCATGCCGCGGTTCCGTTGCGCGTCGATGGCGAAGTCGATCATGATAATCGCGTTCTTCTTCACGATACCCATGAGCAGAACGACGCCGATCAGTGCGATGAACGAGAATTCCATACCGAAGAGTTCCAGCGCAAGCAGCGCGCCGATGCCCGCGGAAGGCAGGGTGGTCAGGATGGTAAAGGGGTGGACGAAGCTCTCGTACAAAACTCCGAGAATAATGTAGATCGTAACAACCGCTGCGAGAATCAAAAGGGGCTGGCTCTTCAGCGACGCGTTGAACTCGGCGGCGGCACCGGTGAAGCTGCCGACGATCGAGCTTGGGACGCCGATGCGCGCGCTTGCTTCGGTGACAGCTTGCACGGCCGCGTCGAGAGCGGCGCCGGTGCCAAGGTCGAAGCTGATCGTGGCCGCTGGATATTGCTGGACATGGTTGACCGAAAGGGGCGCGATCGTGCGTTCGAGCGTGGAGAAAGCGGAGAATGGGACTTGCGCCCCGCGTCCCTGGCCGACGGCGGGCACGGCGCTGATGGCCGAACTCGTCGCGCCGCCGCTGCTGCTGCTGGCGAGGCCCGTGGTGGAATTACCGCTTGTCGAGTTGCTGATGGCGTTGCCGGGCACGAAGATCGAACCGAGGGCCTCGATGTCGGTTTGATATTTGGGATCGACCTCCAGCACAACGCGATACTGGTTCGATTGACCGTAGATGGTCGAAACTTGGCGCTGTCCGAAGGCATCGTAAAGAGTGTCGTTGAGAGCCTGCATCGTCACGCCAAGCCGCCCGGCAATGACCCGGTCGGTCTTGATCATGACAGCGTTTCCATCCTCCTGAATGTCGGACGAGACGTGGCTCAACCGGCTGTCGTGTTTCAGCTCCTCTTCGAGCTTTTTCGCCCAGTCCGAAAAACCGGCCCGGTCCAGCCCGACGAGCACGTATTGATATTGGGTGTGGCTCGGGCTTGTCCCGATCTGAATGTCCTGGACGATTTGGAAGGTCGTATAGATACCGGGAATCTCGCGTGCGGCCTGAGTTAGCCGTTCCATGATTTGGTTTGCGCTCGCCAGCCGGTCGTTCTTAGGCTTCAAGGTGAGGGCAAAATGGGCGACGTTGGGTGTGGCGTTTGTCGTGCCAACCCCAACCACGGATGCAACGCCCAGCACGTCGGGATCCTTGCGAATCGTGTCTTCCACCGTCCTTTGCAGCGCGTTCATGCGCTCGAACGAGACGCCGGGCACGGCTTCGGTATCCGCTGTGAGAAAGCCCGTATCTTGATCGGGTAGAAAGCCCTTGGGGATCGCCAGGTAAAGAGTGACCGTAAAGACGAGTGTCAGGGCGGCGACAATCAGCGTGAGCGTCCGGTATCGCAGCACGACGTCAAGCGTGACGCGGTAAAAGACAAACATCGCGTTGAGCGGCGCCTCGGTGAGCCTGGCGTACCACGGGGCCCGCTCGCCATGGCTGCCGGCGCGCAGCAAGCGCCCGCTCATCATCGGTGTCAGCGTCAGTGCGATGACCATCGACGTCAAAACGGCAATCGTCAGCGTGAGGGCGAATTCGCGGAAGAGCCGGCCGACGATACCGGTCATGAACAAGAGCGGGATGAACACCGCGATCAGCGAGACTGTCAGCGATATGATCGTGAAGCCGATTTCGCCCGCACCTTTGTAAGCCGCGTCCATCGGCTTATCGCCATGCTCGATATGGCGCATGATGTTTTCGATCATCACGATCGCGTCGTCGACAACGAAGCCGGTCGCGATGGTGAGTGCCATGAGCGAAAGATTGTCGAGGCTGAAGCCGGCGAAATACATTATGCCGAAGGAGGCAATCAGCGAGAGCGGTAGCGTTACGCCCGCGACGATGGTTGCGCTCAGGGTGCGCAGGAACAAGAGCACCACAAGCACCACCAAGGCTACGCTCAGGATCAGTGTGAATTGCACGTCGGTCACTGAAGCGCGGATCGTGCCGGTGCGGTCCGCGGCGACCTCGACCTTGACGCCGGCCGGCAGCGCGGCGGACAGGCGCGGCAGGATCTGCTGGATGCGATCGACCGTGCCGACGATGTTGGCGCCGGGCTGGCGCTGCACGTCGATGATGACAGCGGGCACGCCGTTGAAACGCGCCGCAACCTTGTTGTTTTCCAATCCCGCTTGGATGATGGCAACGTCCCGGAGCAGAACCGGTGCGCCATTGGAGTAGGCGACGACGACATCCTCATAGGCCTTGGCCGTTTCGAGCTGGTCGTTCGCTCCGATCAAATAGGCTTTTTCGGGTCCGCTTAAGAGCCCCTTCGAGCCCGTGACATTGGCGTTGGCGATGGCGGCGCGGACGGTTTCCAGCGCGAGTCCGTATGACTTTAGCTGAGTTGGATTGGCCTTGATCCGCACCGCTGGGCGGACGTTGCCTTGTACCGTCACGCGGCCGACGCCGGTAACTTGGCTGAGCCTCGGGCTCAGAAGCGTGTCCGCAAGATCGCTCAGCTTCTCCATCGATAGTCCGGTCGAGGTGAGCGCGATGGTCAGGACCGGCGGATCGGAGGGGTTAACCTTTGCGTAGACGGGCGGGTAGGGCAGATTTTGGGGAAGCTGCCCGCCGGCAGCACTGATGGCGGATTGAACGTCTTGGCCGGCGGCGTTGATGTCGCGGTCGAGGTTGAATTGAAGCGTGATCTGGCTCAGGCCTTGCGAACTCGCCGAACTCATGTTTTCGAGCGAGGGGATCTGCCCGAGCTGGCGTTCGAGCGGCGCGGTGATCAGCCGCGCGATGGTGTCGGCATTGGCGCCGGGTAGCTGCGTCGTAACCTGGATGACCGGAAAATCGACCTGCGGCAGGGACGAAATGGGCAGGAAGCTATAGGCCAGCACGCTACTGAGCAGAACCGCCACCGCCAGGAGCGAGGTGGCGATGGGGCGCGCGATGAAGGGCGCTGAGATGCTCATGGCTTGGGAGAACCCTGGGCCGGTGGCGCTACGTCCGCTACTCCGGCTTGCTCGCCGCCGGCCTGGCTTTGCTTCCGGCGATGGCGGTGTTCGCCAGCTGAAGCGGCGGCCTCACCCGAAGCGGCGTCTTGACTCCGATGCCGGCGAGGCTCGCCGCCGCTGCTTGCCGCGGCTGGGGCGGGCGTTGCGGCCTGCGGGGCTTCCGCAACCGCTCCGGTTCCATTGGAGATTTCTACCTTAACCTTCGAGCCATCCTGAAGGCTGGCGAAACCGCTCGTCACGATCAAATCATCGGCAGCAACGCCGCTCCCGATGACCGCTTGGCGCTCACCTTCCTGCACGATGGTTACCGGCGCAACCTTCACCGTGTTTTCAGGCGTGGCAAGATAGACATAGCTTCCGCCCGGTCCCTCCTGAATAGCAACCGAAGGAGCGACCAGGACTTTTTGAAGGATCTTAAGCTTGAGCCTTACATTGACGAACTGACCGGGCCATAGGCGGTTCTGCTCGTTCGGGAACATCCCCTTTATTTTGTACGTCCCCGTTGTCTGGTCGATTTGGTTATCGATGACGAGCAGGGTGCCGTCTCCAATCGCTTTACCGCCAGTAACGGCCTGAAGCTCCACCGGACCGCGGGTATGCGCGTCGAGCACGTCGCCGACCGTGTTTTCAGGGAGGGTAAATATAACAGCAATCGGCCGGAGCTGAGTGATAACGACGATGCCGGTCGCATCCGCCGAGCTCACGAGGTTCCCCTTGTCGACAAGCCGGATACCGGTCCTGCCCGCGAAGGGGGCCTTGATCGTTGCCCAATTATAATTTGCCTCGGCGTTGGCCACCAAGGCCTCGTCGAGTGCCACCTGCGCCACATCTTGCTTGACGGCCCAGACGGCGGCGTCCGCCTGCTGCTGGGACGCGGCGTTTGTCCTTACAAGATTCGTATATCTTATCTCGTCCAAGCGCGCATTCGCGAGGATGGCCTTATCCTTCTCCAACTGACCGCGGGCTTGGTCTAAAGCCGCCTTGTAGAGGGCAGGGTCCACGAGAGCCAGAATGTCGCCTTCCTTGACGTCCTGGCCTTCTGTGTAGGGAACATCTATCAGCCGGCCGGTGACCTGGGTGCGCACGGTTGCGGTATTGAAGGCTGAAACCGTGCCGACGCCGTTCAAATAAACGGGTACATCGGCGGTTTGCACCTTTTGGGCAACAACCGGGATGATTTGGTCACCCTTACGGTAATTGCCGCCGCCACCTCCGCCGCCTCGTCTCGAGCCGCCGCCCTGACCGCTTGCAGCGGAATCGCGGGTTTTACCGGTATCTGCTTGCGGAAGGATCTGGTCTTTGTAGATGAAGGCAACCAACCCGGCGGTAAGCAGTACAAAAATCAAATAGGGCGTGAGCCGTCTCATGGAGCCTTTGCTTTCACTTCTATCACCGACGCAACCTCTGCTATACCCGTCGCACCCTGCTTATGCCATCCCCCGCCTAGAGCTTGGTAAAGGGTAACCGCGTCTATCAAGCGAGTTTGACGAATTTGCGCATAAGCAAGTTCTGTTGCGAATAGCGTCTGCTCAATCTGCACCAGCGTCGTCACATCGATGGTGCCTGCAATCATTTGCCTCTCGGCCGTCTGGAAGGCTGTTCTCGCCGACATGACGGCCATATGCAAAGCGCGCTCTTGTTGAGCGTCTCTACTTATAGCAATGAGGGCATCTTCGACGGTTTGGAAAGCAACGACGATCGCCTTGCGATAATCCTGAAGGTACTCGCCATAGGTGGCACGGTCTTGGTCGAGCACTGCTTGAAGCAGATATTCGTTTGTAAGAGGTTGCGTGATGCCCATGGCTAAGTTGTAGAACGCATTTTGCGGCTGAAAAAGGGAGGCCAGGGCTGAGCTTTGGAAACCGCCTGCCCCTGTAAGCGAGATGGCCGGAAACATCGCCGCGCGTGCCGAGGACACGTTAAATTTCCACTGGGAGAGTAGAGCTTCCGCGCTGGCGATGTCCGGCCGGCGGCAAAGCATTTCGGAAGGCAAACCGGCCGGTATGACGGGGACGGCCACTGAGAAAAGCTTCTCACCCTTGTAGCGATAAAATTCTGGAGCCATACCGACGAGCACGGCCAGGGCATGCTTGTACTGTTCGAGCTGACGCTCCAGCGGCGGGATTGTGGCTAGGGTGTTGTAAGTAAGGGTCTCCTGCTGGGAGAGGTCGAGCAGACTGGCCGTTCCTCCGACGGGCTTGCCATCGGGGCCTAAGAGAGGTGTGCCTTCGGCCGTTTTCGGTGCGAAGCGGTCTTGAATGGCCTTCAAAATCCGTTGAGCAGCCTTCAGATTTTCTTTCGAAATTCTGATCTGCTCTTGCGCGCCAATCGCTTCGAAATAGGTGTTGGCGATCGCGGCGTCGGTGGTGATCGTGACTGTGGCGGCGGCAAAGCTCGCATTCCACTCGTTCGCCTTGGCGGCGTAAAGCAAAGAGCGGTATTGTCCCCAAAGATCGACGTTATAGTTCGCGCTCAACTGCGCAGTTACCGTCGTCTTCCGCGTGCCTCCTTGGCTTGCGGGAGGGATCAGGCTTTGACTCGCACCGGTACCAGCGGTGGTAAGGGTCGGAATGAGCGCCATTTCCGCTTGCCGGACTTGCGCCTCGGCCTCCTGGATGCGGGCGATGGCAGCGCCGACGTCGAAATTGAAGCCCCGGCCGAGCGCAACGAGGTCCGTGAGCTGCTTGGATTTAAAGACCGCGAAGTCTTCCGAAGTGGCGGCGAAGCGCCCTGTGGCTTTTTGGTCGGAGTAATGGTTGGGAACTTCGAGTTCTGGCGTGGGCACATGGGGATCGAGGATCGTGCAGCCGCCCAGCCAAGCCAACGCCGCAACCCAGCTTAGCAAGCGGAGCCTCCTCGCCGGCCAAGATGATGTGTTCGTCTTGATGGAACTCCGCATGCCCGCCCGTTTGGAAACGTGTTTCTACCCAGACGCCCATCTCTCTGCATAGAAGGATTCGCGCCGTCCCACACACTTCGAATCGAAACTGTTAAGAGGTTGTGCGGCAATTTCTACAGCGAAATTGTAAGCGCCCTGCAATCTTGGCACACTTCAGCGCGAGCCGTGCTGTTTTGGCACCAGATCGGAACGGCACCCAAAGGGCGCTTCGTCATTTGTATGCCGGCGGCGGGCACGCGATAGCGAGGCGGAGATTACCGGTGGATTCGATATGGCGGGATTCGCTAGCCCGGAGAGAGCTGTAGCGGCTGGCCTGAGTACGAAATCAGTTCCAGAATCGTGACCTCGGTCAGCCGTCCCTCGGGCGGAAGGCGGCGGTGCCTTTCGAAATCCTTGACGGCATCCGCGGTCCAAGCGTCCATCCTTCCGGTGACGGACCCGCGAAGAAAGCCAAGCCCCAGAAGAACCCTTTGAACCTCCATGACCAGCCTCTGGTTGGCTTCGGCGCGATCGGCGAAAATCCCCCGGGGAGCCTGGTTGGGATCGAAAAGAATACGCTTGAGCAGCCCGTCGGCTGGTTCGCCGGTTAGCGGCAGGCCATTGTCGAATTCATAGGCGAGCACCGCGAGCCGTAGCCCGTTGCGCGGGGCTTGCAACTGATCGGCATAGCCGAGCCGGGCGAGTTCCCTGTGAAGCGCAGCTTGCAAGCGCGATTCCTTGGGGTCTAACGCCGGCTGGTAAGCCGTGGCGCCCGGCCCCGGTACGGCCCCGCTGGGCAAAGGGAGCACGGCGGCGGGAGCCGGCGCCTGGATAGGAAAGCGGCTGGCGCGAAGCATGCGCGAGCGATCCTGCAAAAACAGCGCGTTGCCCGCTGTCGCAAGAAAGATTGCCAGGATGGCAAACAAAATGAAGCGCGCGCGGAGCGTCGTCATGGGGGGATAATCGCACAATCTACAACTTAAATAAAGATTGTAGTCTGGCATCCACGAAATAAAAATTATGATGCAGTAAGTATGGGTAAGCCATAAAGCAAACCCTTTGGGTCAAAGAATGGATCTATATCAAATTTACGAATAAAGTGGTTAAAGCCGAAGTCTCTCGCTTCTCTCTTCGTTCGTGCGCCTACCTTAAGATACTCCCACGAGTACAAGTGCGGAGTATCGTGATGCTATTTTTGCTGCGGCTCACTTTTTGGATCCTGGTTATTTGCTTGCTCCTTCCCGGATCGCGCGAGGACAACCGGCGATTAATGACATCGGCGGAGCGAACCGTGAGCGACGTGAGGGGCTTTTGCCAGCGCAATCCGGATGTTTGCGAGGATGCGCGCATCACCATGACATCGATGCTGTCCCGGCTCAAAAACGGCGCCGAGGTGGTCCAGACGTGGCTGGCGGAGGACTCCGCAAAGAGCGGCGCGAACGGCGAGCCTTCCCCATCCGCCGCCCCGGCGCAAAGTCAGCCTCCAGCCAACGGTGCGCCCCAGCAGTTGCGCCTCGTTCCCAGATGGCAAGATAGCCTTAACCCGGCGGACAAACAGTTGCCTTGGCGCGGGCCCGCCCGCCTTTAGGGCAGGGCCAGCCTGAAACGAGCTTATTCAAGGCGCGTAGAGACAAGGTGCTCCGCAAGGAACCAGACTTGCTTCTCGTGGAGGCGGATGACATCGCTGACGAGGAGATCGTTGGTCCCATCGTCGCCAGCCTCGGCCGCGGCCTTTGCGGCATGGCGGCTTTCCGCGAGAATATGCCGGTGCCCTTCCAAGAGCCGCGTGATTTGCATGGCGGGTGTCTCGCGGCCTTTCGGCGGCCGGCGAAGCATGGTCAATTCAGCTACATCGTGAGCCATCGCGACCGACACGCCGCCAAGCGACATGATCCGTTCGGCAATGGTGTCGACAAGTTCGGACTGCGCCTCATGATGGGCGTCGAAAAGCAGATGAAGTTGATAGAAAGTGGCGCCGCTGACCTGCCAATGGTGCTTTTTGTACATGTCCCGCAATGTCATCGTGTCGGCGAGGAGCTGGTTTAGCGCCTCGATGCTCTGCAAGCGCACCTGCTCGCCGAGCGCAATGGGCAGATCCGTCAAGGTTCCCCAGTGTTGCGTGACCTGTCCCTTTTCGTGGTCGAGGTGCGGCTGCGCCTCCACGGCGCGGAAGATGGTTTTAGACGGCGATTTCGCCGAAGTTTTGATACTCATGGGACACCTGGTTGAATAGGGCTGCTTCTTGCGTTTCAACAAGCGTCCACGGGGGAAACTGTTCCGGGCGGCTATTTTTCGGGGGCTCTGTCCGCTTGCCGGCGCTCAAGCAAAGATTGAGACCATCATCCGGATGAGGCTGGCCTGACTTCGCGCGCCGGTGCGATTGAAGATGTTCTGCAAATGCCAGCGGACCGTGGTGATCTTAAGCCGTTCGCGCGCCGCGTAATCGTGGAGAGACAGTCCTTCGGCCAGCGCCAAGGCGAGGCTGGCTTCCGCCGCGGTCAATTGAAAGGCGGCTGCGATGCGTTCTGGCGAAACGCAAAGGCGGGTCTGGCTTGAGCGTAGGGAGACATCGAACCACGAGGCGGGAGCCTCGCTTCGGTTTAGCCCCAAGCCCGAAATCGGCAACGTCTCGATCCGAAGCACGCGCGGTACTCCATCCGCCAGTTCGAAAGGCAAAATGTGAGGGTCGCCGCATGGGGGGCGTTTCGCTAGGGTCTTGAGCGACTTTGCGAGCGCCTCGTCCGCACTTGCGCTGCCGAGCCGAAGCGATCCTTGGCCGGAAACGGTCAAGCCAGGGTTCAAATGGTCCTTGCCGGCGGCAAGGTTCATGAAGGCGACGCTGAAATCCGGTCGCAACAGAAAGACCGGAAAGGGTTTTCGATTGAAAATGGCGCGCAAGAGAGCCGGCCAGTTTTCGGCATTAGCAAAAACGTGGAGGCCGGAAGGCACCGGATCGCGTGACCCGATAGCCGGACGATCCTTTGATTCGAGGGACAATGGTAACCACCCGCCGGCTTAGAATGCCCGGTGAGTAGCTATTTCTATAGGATGCGTCAATACACTTTTTCTAAACACTATAAGATGGCGATGGCCTTACAGCAGTAAGAGCGAGGCGGAACCGAACAGGATGCAGTAAATCGCGAAGGGGATGAGCGCTGCGAAATCGTGGCGGTGAAAATAACGCATGAGGAAGGCAACGCTTAAATAAGCGGCGATGCCAGCGGCAACCCCGCCCGCGGCGATGGTCGAAAGCGGTGTGGAGTGCGCCGAAGGAGCCGCGTGCAGGAGCTTCGGGACCTGATGGAGCGCGGCGCCGAAGATGATTGGCGTTGCAAGAAGGAAAGAGAACCGCGCCGCTTGCACATGTGTCAGCTTTGCCAAAAGCCCGCCAACCATGGTGGCGCCGGAGCGTGAGATGCCCGGAAGGAAGGCCAGGCATTGCCAGACGCCCACGGCAATCGCGCCGCCGATACTAAGCTTATCGGCTGAATCCGACGGGTTTTGCTGGGCCAGGGCACGCTTGCGCAAGAATTCACCGGCCAGAAGCACGAAGCCGTTCGCGATCAGGAACCCCGCCGCGGCTTTCGGATTGCCAAACAGTTCCCGGAGCGGTTTCTCGAATAGAAAACCGATTACGCCGGCGGGTATGGTCGCAGCGATAATCAAAAGCAGCAGGCGGCGGCGATCCTCGCCTTGCGCGTCTTTCCCTCCCTGGAAGATGCCTACGAAAAGCTCCCACCAGTCGCGCCAGAAATAAATGAGAAGCGCCGTCGCCGTCCCCAAGTGAAGGACGACGAGAAACGGCAAAAACTCTGGCGCGCGCAGATCGATATCGGGCGCAAGCAGCGCGGGGGCCAAAACGGCATGGCCGAGGCTGGAAATGGGGAACAGCTCTGTGACACCCTGAAGGAGTGCGATGGCCATGGCCTGCGCGAACGTCATGTCGTACCCTGGATGTATTGGTTCGTTTGAAGAGGTGCGATGGATGCAGCCGCTGCCTTAGCCTAAGCGCGGCCTGCGGTAAAGCCGCAACGGCGCTCGAACGCGCAGAAAAGGGGGAATGACCGGTGTTGCCAGCCCTTGGAGGCATAGGTCCGTCATGGGCTTGAGGGAGGACAAGATGGTAGCTCTCCCCGCACCAGGACATGAACCCGGCGCCGGAACTCAAGCGGATTACGGATCCGGATGAAATGTTCATGGGTTGCCCCGGTCCCGGAAACGGTGATCGTCCCGTATGAGAGAATCCTTCCGAGTATCCCCTGATCGACGCCGATGCCTTCGACCTGCGGCAGCATGATCTCTAGGGAATGGCGCCGGATGACGCCTACCTTGACCATGACACGGTGATCTGTCACCGCGAACTCTGAGGTCCTAATTTTGTTCAAAGCCGTCAAAATTCCAATGATCGGAAACATCGCAAATGCTATTACAAGCATCCACCAGTTCCGGTATAGATATGGAATGAGCGCGAGCGGGCCAACAATAATAATGCCTAAAATAGTTGACCAATATAAGTTTACGATATACTCGATCCAATGCAACCTGGCGCGATATATAACTTTTTCGGAAGGCAAGAGGTGGTTGTCAATATAGCTCATATCACCCTCGCAAAAATAGCATGATACTTTTCTATATTTAGGATGGCATCTCAGTAAATGTCAAGGTGTCGTTCCCCCAAAAGCACTGTGACAGTTCGCCGGCTATGCAAGCGCGGCGCGGGAGCTGGACAATCGGCCGGTGTCGCGGCCAGCTGAAAAGGCGAGGGTAACCATGGCAGCCGCCAGACTTCGCTGGACACTGGCGCTGGAATTGCTCGGCGTCTTTATCGCGGCCATCGCTGCCGGCGCGGCAATTCCCTGCGCCGTTGCGCTCGCCATCCTTTTCGTTTTCGTCCTGGACATTCTCCTAATCCTTGCCACCTTCGCCATTGCCAGGCCCTGGCGCACCGGGATCGCGGGCAGCAAGAAGACCGGCTTCCTCGCAACTTGCGGGGCAATCGCCGCCGAAGGCCTCGCCTATTTCGCGCTGTTCGCCGTCATCCAGCCTTTCGAATCGCTGTTCGGCGCCCCAGCACAAAAGCCGCGGCCGGGGCAGATCCCCGTCATGCTCGTGCATGGCTATTTTTGCAATCGCGGCCTGTGGCGTTGGCTCCTGGCCCGGCTTCGCGCGCAGGGGATCGAGGCAAAGCCCGTCAATCTTGAGCCGCCGCTCGCTAGCATCGATAGGCTTGCCGGTCAGTTGCACGGCCATATCGAGGCGTACCTCAAGGAAACGGGCGCCGCCAAGCTCGTGCTCGTAACTCACAGCATGGGGGGCCTCGCCGCGCGCGCCTACCTGAAGCTGCATGGCGGCGAGCGTGTCGAAAAGCTCATAACTCTTGCTTGCCCGCATCATGGAACCCGGCTCGCTTATCTCGGCTTCGGCAGCAATGCGCGGCAGATGCAGCCGGGATCGGCTTGGCTGTGCGAATTGGCGAAACAGGAGCCGCTTGGCGTGCCCGCCGTCGCGGTTTGGAGTACGCTCGATAATTTCGTTGCGCCGCAAGCGTCGAGCCGGCTCGAAGGTGCCCGCGAGATTGTGCTCGGCGGCCTCGGCCATCTGTCGTTCGCATTCTCCCGGCGGGTGCTGGCGCTCCTCATCGAGGAACTCGGCCGCAATACGGACGGAGAGAGCCGGAGTGGCTTCTAACGTCATTGCTGTGCAAGTTCAGATATTCGTTGATCGCAGGGGCTTCTGCCTGGGGGCGATTGCGATGCGGGACAACAGTTTTTTGCACGCCGCTTCATTCTTATCAGAATAGTTCGCGTGCGCAAAAGCGCGAATTCAGCTGGAACCGCTTGCCGCGTGTTTGGTACGATACCGGTTATGCGGCACCGTCATTTGCCTGTCGCGGGTGCAAATTATATTCGCGGGAATCATAGGTGAATCACCCCTCCCTCTGTCTCTCTCCCGCAGGGGGAGAGAGGACGCTTATAATTCCCTCTCCCCATCCGCTTGCGGATTCGGTAGCGAAAAGTAGCCAAGGCGAGCTTGCCGGGAGCGGGATGGGGTGAGGGGGCCTTGGCGCTCATTATCGGGCGCGTTGGCGTACCAAAGCATGCAATCTGGCCTCCGGGCCAGCAAGAAGCGAGGTGAGGCGATGGCAGCCGTGCGCGGTGCGGGCTTTTCGAGCGGGATCGCGGAAGATCCCAATTTCGAGCTATTGGGGCGCAATCTCGACGAAGCCGTTGAGCTTGGCCTGGAGTTCGTGGAGCTGCCGCTGTTCGCCATGGACATCGTCGCCGGCGGCCGCATCCTTCCGGCGCAGTTGCAGCGGCTGAAAACGGCACTTGCCGGGCGCGGGCCTAGCTACACGGCACATGGGCCGATAGCGGTCAACTTCATGCAGCCGCGCGAGGTTTTGGCGCGGCACATCGCCGTGGCGCGGGCGGCGATTGAGGTCGCGGCCGAGATCGGCGCGGTGCACCTTGTCTTGCATACGGGGCATACGCCGCCGGGCCAAAGCGAGGCGGACATCGAGGCGGCCTACGCCGCGCAGCGCGAGGCCTATGCCTCCTTGGGCGAGATCGCGGCGATCCATGCTCTTGTCATCGCGGTCGAGAACATCTTTGTGACTGAGGCCGGCGCGCACACGGCGCTGCCCTCGCGGCTTGCGCGCGAGATCGAGGCCATCGATCATCCGAATGTGCGCGGCTGCCTCGATTTCTCCCACGCCGCCATCACCTGCACGGCGCAGGGTGCCGATTATCTTGGCGAAGTTGCTGCGCTTGGCAGGGTTTCGAAGCATCTTCACATTCACGATTCGTTCGGCGATCCGCTTCAGCTTCGCACCTACGCGCGCTCCGAGCGTGTCGCCTACGGGCTCGGCGACCTCCATCTCCCCATCGGCTGGGGCAACCTGCCGTGGCAGGATCTGATGGCGAGGCTCGAATTCGAGCCCGATGCGATTTTCAATCTGGAGCTGCCGGTGCCTTACTGGTTCGAGGTGCCGGGGAGCGTGCGGGCCATGCGCGAAATGATGGCGATTTATTCCGCGCGCCGCACGAACGCTTAGAGTGCTTCCGGAAAAGTGTGAAGTGGATTTCCGATAAGAAGCGCGAACAAACAATGAGCTAGAGCCCGGTTTTGATTCCATCAAAACCGGGCTCTAGGGCAACGTGGGCTTAACTGGACGCACCGTCATCGCGAGGCGGCCCTTGTCCGCATCTGTGATTTAGTCTGGATTGCTTCGCTTTGCTCGCAATGACGGAGAATCCGGATTTCAGCGCGATGCTTTAATGGTGCAGGCCGGCGCTGGGGGCCATGAGGATGCCAGCGTGCTTGGCCTGGCTCTCCGGTTCGACATGGATCGCGATGCGCGCGCCCGGCAGCGTCTTCTGCAGGCCGTTCTCGATGCGGTCGCAAATGGCGTGCGCCTCTGCAACCGTCATGGCGGCGGGCACGACCAGGTGAAACTGAATGAAGGTGACGGGTCCCGCATGGCGCGTCTGCAAATCGTGGGCCTCGATCGCGCCTTCGGCTTCGCTGGCGATGCAGGCCTGAATGGCGCCGAGCGTGGCTTCATCGGCAGCCTCGTCCATCAAGCCGCCGACGCTCTTTTTGACGAGGCTCCATCCCGACAGCAGGATATAGACGCCGATTCCGGCGGCGATGAGCGCATCGAGTTGCAGCCAGCCCGTCAGCACCGTTGCGAAGACGCCGGCGACGACGCCGGTGGACGCAACCGCATCGGCCAGCACGTGCCGTCCATCCGCATCGAGCGCCGGGGATCTTTCGCGCCGGCCGATCCGGATCAGGCGCCAGCCCCAGACAGCATTGATCGAGGAGGCAATCGCATTGATGGCGATGCCAAGGCCCGGCGCATCCATGGCCACGGGTGTCAGCAGATGCGCCGCTGCCTCGCGGAAAATCGCCAGCGCCGCCACGGCAATCAGCGCGCCTTCCAGCACGGCTGAAAAATATTCGGCCTTATGGTGCCCGAAGGGGTGTCTGTCGTCGGGAGGTGTCATGCTGACGCGCAGCGCGAAATAGGCCACGCCCGCCACCACGACATTGATGATGCTTTCGAGCGCATCGGAGAGCAGCGCGATGGAGCCCGTCACCCAATAGGCCGCCGCTTTCAGCGCGAGCACCACGAGGGCCACACCCAGACTTTGGATCGCATACCGGCTTACCGGCGGCCCCGGACTCTCCTGAGGCCTTAGAGCCGGACTGCTTTTGGTATCGGCAACAACCTGCAATGTGGGTCCGCCTCTATACGATAGAGTGAGAGCGGGCCGGAAGGACACCGGTATCCCCGAGGATGAGACCGGGGGTATCCGTTCGCCTCCGGCGCTCCCGCGAGCGGAGCCGCGCTCCTTTTGCTGAGGGATCAATGATACGGCTTGCGTGCAAGTTACAAGCAAAAAAAGCACCGGTCCGCGCGGAGGCACGGCTAGGCATCATTTGGGGGCGGCGCTCTTTTTGGGCCGGCGGCGCCCGCGCAGGCTATCGCGTGCTCTCTCGACCGATTCGGTCTCCTCCTTAAGTTGCTTGAGCCCTTCAAGCAGGCCGCTCAGCTTTTCGAGCACGTGTTCGAGATCGCCGATAAAGAGATCGAATTTGTTCATGACGCCACCTAACCAGTCAATGGCGTGAATATAGGTCAAATCCTTGAAGTGCAAAGTGAAATATCGGAAAGGCTTAATGCGTAAGAATGTATAACAACTACATTATCACACTTGGAATGTTTGAATTAACTTGAATGTTGCTGGGAGGGCAGCTTGAGCTGTACAGGAAAGGTTACCGGGGCGCGCTGGCGCGGCGCAACCGGTCGTTGATGGCCTCGCCGAGGCCGGCCGCGGGCACGGGCATGACGGCGATCTGCGCTGGGCCTTGGGCGTCGAGCGCCCGCAGATAGGCGAAGAGATTGGCCGCCGCCTCGCGCAAATCGCCGGCGCGGCTGAGGTTCAAGGCCCCCTCCGGCACGTCCGGTCCGAAGCCGAGCAGCACCTCGCCGGGGCCGGCGCTCTGCGCGTCGAGCCGCAACGCGGCGCGCGGCGCGTAATGGCTCGCGAGCTGGCCCGGCGCGCGCACGCCGGTCTCGCGGAAATCCTGGAGCGGGCGGCCGAGCAGCGCCTCGATCTCCTCGCGGGCGAGCCCGCCGGGGCGCAGCAGCGTGGGCGCAGGGGAGAGCGCGACGATGGTGGATTCGAGGCCGGCCGAGGTTGGGCCGCCATCGAGGATCGTCTCGACTTTGGCGCCGAGGTCTTCCTCCACATGGCGCGCGATTGTAGGGCTGACGCGGCCGGAAAGGTTCGCACTCGGCGCTGCGATGGGAACGCCGGCGGCGGCGAGCAGCCGGCGCGCTACCGGGTGCGCGGGGACGCGGATGGCGAGGGTGTCGAGCCCGGCCGTGACCAGCTCGCTGATCGGGTGGCGCGCGCCGGCCCGCAGCGGCAGCACCAGCGTCAGCGGCCCCGGCCAGAACGTCTCCGCCAGCGCCAGCGCTTCGCCGCCGAATTCGCCAAAATCGCGCGCGGCCACCAAATCCGCCACATGCACGATCAGCGGATTGAAGCGCGGCCGGCCCTTCGCCTCGAATATGCGCGCGACCGCGCGGCCGTCCGTGGCATCCGCGCCGAGCCCGTACACCGTCTCGGTTGGAAACGCCACCAGCCCGCCGCCGCGCAAAATGCGCGCCGCCTCCGCGATGGCTCCGTCATCCGCCGGTACGATCATGCTAAGCCGCGCCTTCGATCTTGAGGAAAACTCCAGGGGCCTTTCAAGGTTGGGTCTGGTCGAACCGCCCGCTCGCCCCTCATCCTGTCCTTCTCCCCATGGGAGAAGGGACGTTTGCTGCATCGTACAGCCTCGAACTTCGCTCGCCGGGCTTGCAACGGCGTCCCCTCTCCCAATGGGAGAGGGATAGGGTGAGGGGTGTTGCGCTTAGCCGTCACGCGAAACCCCAACCGGCTCACCGCTTATTTAACGCTCATACGCCTGCGCGGGAATGCCATTCCGGGAAAGCGCCCGCTCATTTCACCGCCGCGAGCGTATAAACCTCCGCGTCGCGGCCTTTGAAGAATTGCGGGTCCTGCTGCGGCTTGCCGTCCATTTGCGCGGCCAGCTCGGGCACGCGCTTCTTGAGATAGTCGTAGAGCTCCGCCGTGTCCACATGGCCGTCATGGTTGAGATCGGCCTTGCCCGATAGGCCCTCCACCAGCGCCTCGGTGAACAGCCCGTGGCCGAAAACCTCGCTCTCATTGGCGAGCTGATCCCAGCGCGCTGCCGAATAGGCCAGGATGTTGGCGTAATAGGCCGCGTTGCCAAGCCGCTCGTTATAGGCGCCGGCCGAATGGCAGGTGTCGATGAACAACAGCCGCCGCCCCTTGGCGCCGTCGATGGCCTCCTCGATGGCATACCACGGCACGAGCGACGCCGGTTGATACATGCCATTTGCATAGAGGGCGTCGGTCGAGGCGAAGCGGTAGTTCGGCCCGGCGTTGAAGCCATGTCCGGCCAGAAACACGGCCACAGTGTCGTTCGGCTTCGCCCGGCTGAGAACGCCCAGCGCGTTGATTATATTTGCGGCGGTTGGCGCGTCCTGCGGCTTGCCGCCGTTCACCAGCACGCGGCGCACCACCTTCTCATGCAGCGCGCCGAGCCGCTGCTCCAGATTATCGGCGAAGGCGATGGCGTCTTTGCCGGTAAAGGAAAGATCGCAGTCGGGCTCCGGCGCGCAGCGATGCGCGATGCCCGGATATTTCGTAACGCCGATGGAAATAAGATAAAGCGTGCCGCGCTTGTCGAGCGCGCCCGCGCTTTCATTGCTGAGGCTGAGCGTGCCGTCCTGCACCTTGGACCAGCCGATTTCGTTCAGCGCGGTGACCACGATGGTGTTCTTGCCCTTGGCGAGCGGTACGTTGAACGCATGCTCTCCCGCTTCGAACTTCGGCCCGCCTTTGGGCAGAAAATCGTCGAGCTGGCGGCCGTTCACCTGAATGCGGATGCGCGTGACGGGATCGGGCGTCGCATCGAGCGCGATCATCACCGCAACGCTGTCCGGCGCGTTCGCCGTGGCGTCCGCGGCGGGCGAGAGGATACGCAGGCGCGGCGCGGGCCGGGCGAGCAGGTCCGAAAGCTTGAACTCAGTGCCGTAAGAAGTGCGCACGGCCTCTTCCGCCGAGGCGAGCTGGATGGCCTTCGCCACGATGTCGGGCCGGTTCAGATGCTTGCGGAGCTGCTCGGCGGTGACGTAATCGGCGGCCTTGTCCGCGCCCCGGTTGACCTGCCAGCCCACGATCTTGTCGGCGCCGGGCGAGCCCGCGTAATAGCCCTGCGGCGTCCACATCACCCATTCGCCGTCCGTGCCACGGAAAATCGTGACGAGCAGCTCGCGGGTCTTGAGGTTCCACAGCCGCACGGTCTCGTCGTTCGAGCCCGAGACGAGATAGCGTCCATCTGGCGAGGCCGCGACCGCATAGATAACGCCCTCGTGGCCCACAAACTCGCCAATCTCTTTGCCGTCGAGGCCATAGGCGGCAAAGAGGCCGTAGCCGCCGGAGATTATAGTCTTTCCTTCGGGCGTGAAGGTATAGGACCAGTGGCCATAACCATCCGCCGGTTCTCGCTCGATGGATATCCCCGATGGCTTGCCTTCCTTCAGAAGATCGAGGATGGCGTCATAGCCGTAAGCGCCGCCTTTGCGGTGCTGCAGAGACAAGCCGCTGAAGCGAGCCCTGGCCCGGACCCAGCCCTCTTGGCTTGTGAGTGGCTGTGGCTCGGCCAGTGCAGCGTCGGTTCCGGGCAAGCGCAAGGCCATTTCAAGCGGACCATAGTTATTCGTGCCCCAGCTTTGCCCCACAGAGTTCCCCCAGGCGATGCTGCGCCCATCCGCAGAGAAGCCCACGGCCCAGCTTGGGCGGCCCGCGCTTTTCAGCACCGTTTTTGTGTCGCCGTTTTTCGGATCCCAGACATGGATTTCGAAGTCTGTGCCTCCGCCGGTTGCGACAACGCTGCCGTCGGGCGAGAAGGCGCTCGCGATCACGATGTTGTCGTGCTTCGCATAGGCGGCCAGCTCCTTTGCAGTGACAACGTCAAAGATGCGTTGGGTATTGCCGCATAAGCCTTCGCCGCAGGTGGACAGCAGCAAGCGGCCATTAGGCGAAAAGCGGAGCGTGCCAACAGAACCACCTTGGTTGGCGAACACTTTTCTGCGTGCGCCCGTTTTTCCGTCCCAGAGGCGGATTTCGCCGCTGTTGTCTCCGCTGGCGACACTTCCATCCTTGGGCGAGACGGCGAGCGAGCGCACCTTATCGCCGTGCCCCGTCATCTCCTTCAACAGCGCGCCATCGGCCACGCGCCAAAGCCTGAGCGTGTTGTCATCGCTCCCCGTCACCACCCGCTGCCCGTCGGGCGTGAATGCAACAGCATACACTTCGCCGTTGTGATTGGCGAGGCGGCGGGGGAGCCAACCTGCGTCGGCATCCCACACAATGACGGTTCCCTCCACAAAGCCTCCCGAAATTAAATGCTTATTGTCGGGCGAAAAGGCGAGGCCGAAGACCACATTGGGGTGACCTTTCAACTGCGCCACAAGCGCGCCGCTCTTGAAGTCGTAGAGGCGGATCGCATCGCTTTCCTCGCGTGTGCCTGGGAACCATCCCCCAACCGCGAGCCAGCGCCCATCGGGCGAGAGCGCCATGGCGTAGACTTTGCCCTCGTTTCCCGGTCCCGATTGTCCGCGGATGGTGCGCACCGTCTTGCCCGTGCGCCAATCCCAGACGCGGATGACCTTATCCTCGCCGGCCGAGACGATGAACTTGCTGTCCGGCGTGAAGGCAAGGCGCCAGATCTTTGCCATATGGCCGCCGGTGTCGAGCTGCAGGATCGGCACGTCCTTGGGCTCCGCGCGCGCTTGCTCCGCTGGCCGGGCGCCGAGCGTGAGAGCGAGCCGCTTTTCCTTGCCGCCGCGCAGCAGGCGAAGCTTGATTTCCGCGCCCGGCGCCTTGCCGCTCACCGATGCGATAAAGCCCGCCACGGTCTCGGCTTCCACGCCGTCCACCGAGAGCAGGATGTCGCCGGAGAGCAGCCCCGCCTTCTCCGCCGGACCGCCGGGCACGGGCTTGACGAGCTTCGCGCCGCGCGGGCCTTCCCAGCCGAGCGCATCCGCCTCTTGCTGCGTCACATCCGCAAGTTCGGCGCCGAGCCAGCCCTTGGCCTGCTCCTGCGCGCGGCCCGCGCCGCTTAAGCAAAAACAAAACAGAAGAATGGCAAGCGCCCGCATCGCAATACCCTCAACTAAGCAACGATCTGCCGCACCCTAGCACACGGCATGGCCGATGCGAACCGGGGACGCGCACAATATGGACCGTTCCCGCCCCTCACCCTGTCCCTCTCCCCGTGGGAGAGGGAACGGTGTTTCACGCTCGGCGCATTGTTCAGGCGTCCCTTCTCCCAAGGGGAGAAGGACAGGATGAGGGGCGATACGCCCGGTATAGCACGTTCTCCCAACGGCCCGCCCGGCGGCGACCTTTCGCTCCGCCCGGCGCGGCCGGTTTGATCCCCGTCAAGGTTTGCCTTGCCGCTTTCGCTTAGCCATAAATGTGCGTAGGTTTAAGCCTCTCATTCCGCGCAAGGAAACACCCGATGACGATCGACAACGCAGTCCTCAGCTTCGCCGGCTTTATGGTTCTCCTCAGCTTGGCGCTGGGGCATTATTACAGCGAATATTGGTATCTGCTGACGGCCTTTGCCGGCCTCAACATGCTGCAGGCCGGGTTTACCGGGTTCTGCCCCGCCGCGATGATCTTCAAGGCCTTCGGCTTGAAATCCGGCTGCGCTTTTAAGTAAAGGCGCACACTATTGTCATGGCCGGGCTTCGACCCGGCCATGACAGCAGGAGCGCACGCCCGTTCGCGGGGATCACAATCCATCGGCCGCCGCTAGAGTGCTTCCGGAAAAGCATGCCCTCGGGCTCTTTAGCGTCGCGCTACTGCACGACGTGCTGCTTGAGCGCACAACCCGTAGGTGTGAAGCGGCTTTCCGGTAAGAAGCACGGAAAAACAAAAACTTACAGCCCGCTTTCGATTCCATCAAAAGCGGATGGGTTCTAATGTCCGCCGGTATGAAGCGCTATTATGCGCTGCCGGCTACGCGCCATAAAGCCGGCTGCGAGATGCAGATCGACAAGGACAACCCGATAACGCGGACTTGGTGGCCTCTCGCGGAAAGGCGCTTATGGAGATAGGCGAGGGCGCAGACGCCTGCCTCGTCCATGTGATCGGTCTCGGTCATATCGATGGCGATATCGCGGGATTCTGAGGCCAGCCGCTCGATATCGGGCAGGGCGAAGGTTACGAAAGTGCGGTCGAACCGGCCTGGAATTTTAAGGTCCGCATGCATTACTAAGATCCTCACATGAGGTACGCCGTGGCGCGTGGACGCGTGCGCCGTTAAGCGACGATAGCCGCGCGAAGCTTCGCAAGGTTTAAATCGAAAGCTAAAGTTTTCCCTTTCCCGCAAGAAGCAACACTCATCGCGAGGCGGCAAAGCCGCCGTGGCGATCCAGAGCGGCAGCTGTGACCCTTGGCTCTGAATTGCTTCGCTTCGCTGGCAATGACGGGATTCCGGTTTTGCGCACACACTCTAACCGGCGGCGTTCCGTGGAATTGGCGCCAGCGCGGCGAGCGGAGGCGGAGTTTGCGCCCAGGCCGCTTGAGTTTCGATGAGCGCGAGTTCGGCGCGCCCCTTGCTGGCGGCGAGAACGAGGCTCATCGCGGCGGTGGCGGCTCGCAGCGCGGTGCGGGCGGGGAGGCCGTTCAACCGGTGCGCGAGGAAGATGGCCGCGAAGAAATCGCCTGTACCGCGCGCATGGACCGTCTTGCGCCGGCAAAACGTCGCCACGGCGTCTTCGCCCTCAACGAGGATGTTGGCGAGAAGATCGCGCGAGCCCGCCGGCGCCGAGGTCACGGCCACCGCCGGGCGTGCGAGCGCGCGCGCGGCATCCACGGCCGCGGCGGCATCGGGCGCGGTCCAGCCCGCGAGCCATTCGAGCTCGAACAGGTTCGGCGTGACGATATCCGCCAGGGGAACGAGCCGTTCGCGGATCGCCTCCGCCGCCTCACCGGCGATGTAAATGCCGCCCGGCTCGTCGCCGATGATCGGATCGCAGAGATAGAGCGCATGCGGGTTCGACGCCTTAACCGTGGCCGCCCAGCGCTCGCACAGCGCCGCGTGCTCCGCGCTGGGGATGTAGCCGGTGAGGATCGCATCCACGCCCGCGAGCCAGCCATTCTCCGCCGCGGCTTGGAGCATCGCATCGAGCTTGGCCGGATCGATGCGCTCGCCCGCCATCGCCCGATAGCCTGGGCGGTTCGACAGCAGCACCGTAGGCAGGGCGAGCACGCTGTGCCCCATGCGCTGCAACACGAAGGCCGCGGTGGAATTGCCGACATGGCCGTAGACGACTTGCGATGAAATCGATAACACCTTCGCCATGGGCCACCGCAGGGTTCGCGCTCGTTTTCGCTGCGGGGCATATAAGCCGCTTTTGCCGGCGCGCTAGAGAAATTCGAAGTCAAGGAGATCGATCATGAGGCCTCGCCGCAGCGTGCTTTATATGCCGGGTTCGAACGCGCGCGCCCTCGAAAAAGCCAAGACGCTGCCCGCCGACGCGCTGATCCTCGACCTGGAGGACGCGGTCGCGCCCGACGCGAAGGAGGTGGCGCGCGCCCAGGTTTGCGAGGCGGTGAAGGCCGGGGGCTTTGGGCCGCGCGAGGTGGTCATCCGCATCAACGGTTTTGCCACGCCCTATGGTCCTGCGGATTTCGCCGCTGCGCTGGAGGCGAAGCCGGACGCGATCCTCATTCCGAAGGTGGAGACGCCCGAAGATTTGCAGCATGCCCGCAAGAATGCGCCCGCCGATTGCAAGATCGAACTTTGGGCGATGATCGAGACGCCGCTCGCGATCCTCAATCTGAAGGAGATCGCGCAGGCGGCGGCTTCGGCGGAACTGCCGCTGACCTGCTTCGTGCTCGGCACCAACGACCTCGTCAAAGCCACGCGCGTGGCGGTGCAGGCGGACCGGCTGCCGCTGATCGCCTCGCTGTCGCTTACGGTAACGGCCGCGCGCGCCTACGGCATCACCGTCGTGGATGGCGTCTATAATGCGCTGCAGGACGAGGCCGGCTTCCGCGCCGAATGCGTCCAGGGCCGCGCGCTCGGCATGGACGGCAAAACGCTCATCCATCCCAATCAGATCGCGCCCTGCAACGAGGTGTTCTCGCCGTCCGCCGAAGAGGTGGCCGCCGCGAAGAAGATCGTCGATGCGTTCGCGCTGCCGGAAAACCAGGGCAAGGGCGCCATCAGCCTCGACGGGCGCATGGTGGAGCTGCTGCACGCCGATATCGCGCGCCAGACGCTAGACATGGCCGAAGCCATAGCCGCCAGAGGGTGAGCGGTTTTGCCGGGGCGTTGCGGCCGCTTCGCTCCAGCAGCTGGCGCCTTTAGCGGACCACGGGTTCAGCCGGCCTGATGATATCGAGCACCCGCTCGGGCTCTTCAGCGTCCGCATCTGACTCGTTGTCGAGCTGCCGGCGCATCCGGTTAACGTCGAGTTCGCCCTCCCATTTGGAAACCACCACGGTGGCGACGCCGTTCCCGATAAGATTGGTGAGTGCGCGCGCCTCCGACATGAAGCGGTCCACGCCAAGGATCAGCGCAATGCTGGCAACCGGAATATGGCCGACGGACCCTAGTGTTGCGGCCAGTACAATGAAGCCGGACCCGGTCACGCCAGCAGCGCCCTTGGCTGTCAAAAGCAATACGGCGATGATGCTGAGCTGGTCGGCAAGGCTGAGGCTGGTGTTGGTAGCCTGGGCGAGGAAGAGTGCCGCCATAGTTAAGTAGATGCAGGTGCCGTCGAGATTGAACGAATAGCCGGTCGGGATGACGAGGCCGACTACGGACTTTTCGCAGCCAAGGTTCTCCATCTTGGCGATCATGCGCGGCAACACCGATTCTGAGGACGAGGTGCCGAGCACGATCAAAAGCTCCTCCTTGATGTAGCGGATGAACTTGAAGATGTTGAAACCCGCAAGATAGGCGAAGAAGCCGAGCACGAAGACGATGAAGATCGCACATGTTGCGTAGAAGGCGGCCATAAGCTTGGCGAGAGACAAAAGCGTCGCCACGCCGTACTTGCCAATGGTGAAGGCCATGGCGCCGAAGGCCCCGAGCGGGGCCGCCTTCATGATGATGCCGACCACGCCGAAAAGCGCATGTGACGCCTGGTCGATGACGCCAAGCAGCGCCTGTCCGCGCGCGCCCAAACCTTGAAGCCCGAAGGCGAACAGGATGGCGAAGAACAGCACCTGCAAGATCTCCCCTTGCGCGAATGCGCCAACGACGGTGTTGGGGATAATGTCCGTCAGGAATTGCAGCGTACCATGCTCCTTGGATTTTGCGACATAGCTCTGAATGGCCGTGCTATCGAGGGTCGAGGCATCGACGTTCATGCCGGCGCCTGGCTGCAGCGTATTGACCACCACGAGGCCTACGATTAAGGCGAGGGTCGTAAGTACCTCGAAGTAGATCAGGGACATTAAGCCGATGCGGCCGACCTTCTTCATGTCCTGCATGCTTGCGATGCCGTGCACCACCGTGCAAAAGATGATTGGCGCGATCAGCATCTTGATCGCCTTGATGAAGGTGTCTCCCAAGGGCTTCATCTGCTCGCCCGCTTGGGGATAGAAGTGTCCGAGCAAAACACCGGCCGCGATGGCCATCAGCACCTGAAAATAAAGGCTTCGGAAGAACGGCTTGTGACCGGGGAGCGGTGTTGAGGACGTCGCTTGGGCCATGGGTGTCTCCTTGTGTTCCGTCTTGTGTTTATTCTTTTGTCCCGTTCCTATTGTTGAACGCGGGCATCCGCGACGGCAAGCGCCGTCATGCTGACGTTAGCTGCGAGTTGGAGGATGTGCAGAGCTTCGCCGTGCTGAGTGTGATTGGGCCGGCCGCAATGGACCCCGCGCCTCTTACCGTTACGGGTGGAATTCTGCTCCAGATCATGCCCAATCCTTCGCGTTGACGCGCACGCGATGGCCGGCACCCGGAACATTCCGCCGCAGCGGCCGTTCCCCGTAAATATCCCCCATCGTCTATCTTCGGCCGGGCCGTAAGGATGCGAACCGTAAGGATATTTGCCGGTGGCGCGGCCGGTTCCTTTCCAACGCGGGCTCGGCCATTCGCCGCGAAGTAAAAGCTTTTCCTCTCGACTTTGCCAACGTGAAAGGAAAGCGCATGAACGGGTCCAAGGGAAAAGCCAGTGTGGTGCTGGTTCACGGAGCCTGGGCGGACGGCTCGAGCTGGAGCGAGGTTATTGCGCCGTTGCAGGCTGAGGGGCTGAATGTCCTGGCGGCCCCAATTCCGCTAACGTCCCTGCCTGATGACGCCGCCGCCCTCGAGCGCGCCCTGGAGCGGACGGATGGACCCACGGTCTTGGTCGCGCATGCTTATGCCGGCGCGGTGATAGCGTCGGCGGCCAACGAAAGAGTCCGGTCGCTGGTTTTCATAGCGGCGTTGGCGCCCGATGAAGGCGAGACAGTCGCCGAAATGTTTTATCGTGAAAAGCCGCATCCCAAAGCGCCGCACTTGGTACCTGACGCTCACGGGTTCATTTGGATGCCAACCGAGGCATTCGGCGCAGCTTTCTCTCAACATGCGTCTCCGGAACGGGTTGCACTTTTGGCGGCCATACAGCGGCCGGTCGCGGTCGCGTGCATCCAGGAGAAGGTTCCGAAGCCCGCTTGGAAAACAAAGCCGTCTTGGTACCTCATTGCCGAAGAAGACCGCATGATCGACCCAGCCACGCAGCTTTTTATGGCGCAACGCATGGGCGCACGGATCCGGCCGGAGAAGGCCGGCCATGCCCCGTTGATCAGCGCGCCAGAGCCCGTCGTCGAGGTTATCCTCGAGGCTGCGGCGAGTTCGGTAGTGCGATCGGACCACTCAAGGCGGGAAGCGACAGAGCGGTTAAGAATGTAATGAAAGAGGCCACCATGCCCAAGGTCAGCTTCAGGAAGGCCAGCGCAGGCGGGTACAACATCTTCTATCGCGAGGCGGGATCGAAAGACGCGCCTGCGCTCCTGCTGCTCCACGGCTTCCCGAGCGCAGGTCATATGTTCCGCGATCTCATACCGCAACTCTCGGACCGGTTTCGGGTTGTCGCGCCCGACTTGCCCGGATTTGGCCAATCGGACATGCCCGAACGGTCCAAGTTCAGCTACACGTTCGACACCATTGCGCGGATTATCGCCCGCTTCACCGAAGTCATTGGACTTGATCGCTTCGCCATCTACGTCTTCGACTATGGAGCGCCAACTGGATTTCGCCTCGCAATGTGGCATCCCGAACGCATCGCCGCCATCGTCTCGCAGAACGGCAATGCGTATGCGGAGGGCCTAAGCGACGGCTGGAATCCGATCAGGGCCTACTGGCAGGACCCGTCGGACGCAAACCGCGCGGCCCTCCGGGCCTTCCTTTCGCCGGAGTCGACGGTCTGGCAGTATACCCACGGCGTTGCCGATCCGTCCTCGGTTTCTCCGGATGGATATTCGCTTGATAACTTCTATCTGGCACGCCCCGGCGCAGACGAGGTGCAGCTCGATCTCTTCGGCGACTACAAGAGTAACGTCGCGCTCTACCCGGATTTCCAAGCCTATTTCCGTAAGCAGAGGCCGCCGTTCTTGGCGATTTGGGGCAAGAACGACCCCTTCTTCTTGCCGGCGGGTGCGGAGGCGTTCAAGCGTGACATTCCGGGTGCGGAGGTGCGTTTCCTAGACACCGGCCACTTTGCGCTCGAGACACACTGCGACGAGATCGCTGCGGCGATCCGCGATTTTCTCCCGCGTTCCAAGTGAAAATGCACAGGCAGCCTCAACTCCGCTGCCTTCGGTTCGGAACAGGTGCAACAAATCGGAGGCTTATTACATGGCCGCTCTTCCCTTGATCGTGTTCGATGTCAACGAGACGCTGCTCGACCTTGAAACGATGGAGCCGGTATTCCAGCGCATCTTTGGCGAGAAAAGCGCCATGCGCCTGTGGTTCGCCGACCTCATCTTGTATTCCGCGGCCCTGACTGTGGCCGGCTGCTACGTTCCGTTCACCGATATCGGTTCGGCTGTAATGAAAATGCTGGCGGACACGCGCGGCATCGAAATCGACGATGCGGATAAGAGAGAGCTTACAGAGAAGTTTTCGACCATGCCGCCCCACCGCGAGGTTCCTGCCGCACTGCGCAAGCTGCGCGACGCGGGGTTCCGTTTGTTTACCCTGACGGACAATCTGCTTGAGGTTCAAACCCGTCAGCTTGAACATGGTGGCATTGCCGGCCTTTTCGAGCGGCGATTCAGCGCGGACGCTGTGAAGCATCACAAGCCATCGCCTCAGGCGTACGCCTATGTCGAGAGGGAGCTTGACGTTAAGCCCTCCCAGCTTTGCCTGATCGCCTGCCATACGTGGGACACGCTCGGCGCCGTCGCGGCCGGTTGGGAAACAGCGCTGATCAAGCGCGCCGGCAACGATGTTTTGGGGGTTGGCCCTCAGCCGCAGACCGTTGGCAACGACTTGAACGACGTTGCCGACCGGCTCATCGCCCGGCACAAGGGTCGGGGCTAACCGGCCGGTCCAACGGCGTAGACAGCGAACGGTGCGATCTCGCTTCCGGCTCCCTGCACTGTCGCAGCCCTGCCGCTTTGCGCACGCAGGCCTCCGCCTCTCATCAAAGCTTGGTGAGGTCCTTCTGGCTCTGAACATTTCAAGCCTATTTTTTAGCTAACGTGGGCGCAACTTTTACCGGCCGGTCACGCGCGGCTTGTGAAAACGGCGGCATCGTGCGGCCATGGCCGGATCGCCGCCACGTTGTGTCTTGGAAAGAGGGAGCGAGGATCTGTGATTGAAGCTGCGGATGCCGGTCTCGAAGTTGAGACGGAGCTACATAAGATTCCCCTCTTCGCCCACCTGAAGCGGGATCAAATCGACCGGCTTCGGCCGCATTTAAAGTTCTCCTGCCACGGAGCTGGGGAACTCGTCGTTGCCGAGGGGCAAAATTCGTGTCACCGCATCTTTATTATTATCGATGGGGTTGTATCGCTTTGTAAAAAAGCTCCTCACCCCGCTACTTCGGGCGGGCCGCCCGTCGAACTCGAAACACGGGGCAAGTTCGATATATTCGGCGGGCTGTCGGCGCTCGATGGCAGGCCGCTTTCCATTTCCGCCGTTGCCAAAACCTCGGTGACGCTTGCGACAATCGATCTTTCGCGGCGCTCTGCGGACGCGCCGGAACGCTCTACACGTAATGTGTTGGTCGCAGAACTCAGACGTTACATGGCAAATTACGTCCGCGCATCCATCGATTACCGGATAGATAGCCTCGTCAAGGAAGCGGAATTCGCGCACTATCGCAGTGCTGTCGGTTCAATCGTGATAGCAGCCCTGTCGCTCCTCTCGTTCTACACGCTAGCGCTTTCAAGCCTGCCTCGCTTCGACCGGTATCTGGACGTGAACTTCGCGCTTAGCCCATTCATCGTTATGTTCTTCGCTGCAATATTCTTTCCTGTTATCCGCCGGAGCGGCTTTCCTCCGGCCTTTTTCGGCATCCGTTTCGACAACTGGAAAAGCGCAACGCTTTTCGCTTCGGGCGCTTCGCTCGCATTCATCGCCGCGTTCGCTCTCTTGAAATGGATTATCATCCTGGGCTCCCCGTCGCTCAAAGACATGACGGTTTTTAGCTGGGCCGATGTGAGTGCCGGGGGCAGGGAGGTTATGGCCTCGCCGTGGTACTGGTTTGCGGTGGCCCTTTACCTGCTTCTCACGCCCGTGCAGGAATTCGTGGCACGGTGCGGAATTCAAGCACCTCTTTATGCCTTCTTGCAGGGCAGCGAGCTTAAGCGGCGCGGTTTGGCGATTGTCGTCTCAAATCTGGTATTTTCGGCAGCTCACGCGCATATCGGCCTGGGATTTGCGTTAGCGACGTTTATCCCGGGACTGTTCTGGGGCTGGATCTTTGCACGCACCAATTCGCTTCTCTCGGTCTCTCTCTCCCATTTCATGATTGGCGGAGCGGGTATTTTTCTATTCGGAATCGAAGAATTCGTACAGAAGCTGTTTTAGACCCCTATCGGATTGCCGATCCAACCTGGAGCAAGGGCAGCGATCGGTATGCCCAATCGGGTTAGGCGGGGCGCGGCGCTATTGTAGCCCCGCCGCTTTGCGCACGCAGGCCTTCGCCACCTCGAACTCGCCGGCGAACCCCGGCTTTGCGAACAGTGCCTTGACGATGGCGGCTCCGTAAAGCTTGCCCGCTTCGACGTCGCTGCGGAAATGGACGCCCGCCACCATCCGGTTGTGGGCGTAATCGTTGATCCGGCTGTAAATGGTGGCGCGCTTCTCGGGCATCATCTCGGCGAGCAGGAAGCCAACCGTGGCGCCATAGGTGGCATGCCCGGAGGGATAGGAAAAGCTCTCGTCGGGTTTGGCCTCCTGCACCGGATGCAATCCGTTGCCGGGTGTCATAAAGGGCCGGAGGCGGCAGAATGTGTCCTTCGCCGCATCGACAGCGGCCTTTTCCTCTATGCGCCGTTTCATGAAAAAATCTTCGCAAGCATCGAGGGCCGTTGCGTCGAACACGATCCCCGCGCCTTCGAGGAAGCGCCCGACGCTTCGCTTCACGTCCTCGCCCGCGCGGATGGCCTGCTCGGGTGTGCGGGTGTGTTCGAGATCGGCCAGTTCGTCTAATTCCGCCTTGGTCTCCTCGCAAGTCTGGCATGGAGGCGGCTGCAAGAGGCTTACAAGAGGCTCGCCGGAGTGGCCAACGCACTCATGCGCAGACAGCGCGGGAGAAGAAAGTACGAGAAAAAAGGCCGCAAAGAAAACTGCCTTGGAACCGTTAGGATGCTGCACCGTTATCGTCCTTTTTTCCATCCAACACACGCTCTCTTCATAGGGCCACCCCGGGCTTGTGCGCAAGGCGCGTCTTTCGCGCCACAACCCCTGAAATACAGCGGTTGAGGCCAAGGTTGTCCAGAGCAATTTCACAATCTCCAGTTGCGGCCATATGAAGGGTAGGGTTAATTTTCACGAAAGGAATTCCTTTGCGATTCGGGGCCCCCATGATTGTCATTGTCGATGAACGCGAAACGGTCTTGAACGGCTACACTTCCTGGTTCTGCCGCGAAGGCGTGTCCGCGACCGGGCTTGCGCCTCACGATTTCCGGCAGTGGGTCAATACGGCCCCTGAGCCAGATATCGATGCGGTCGAAGCTTTCCTGCTGGGCGATTTCCAGAACCGGGAGGAGGTTCCGGTCAAAATCAAATCCCGCTCAGCGGCGGCAGTTATTGCGATGAGCGACACAAAGTCCTTAACCGATACGCTTGAACTCTTTGCGGCGGGCGTTGACGACGTCGTCCGCAAGCCTGTGCATGTGCGCGAAATTCTTGCCCGGATCAAGGCGATCAGCCGTCGCATACAGATCGAAGGGCAGGCCCCGCTCACCTGCCGGATCAGGGTCTTTTCCGATGGCCGCGATCCCGAGATCGACGGCGAGCCCTTGCCGCTGCCAAGACGAGAACGCCGGATTCTCGAATATCTCATGTCGAATAAGGGCCGCCGGGTCACAAAAACGCAGATCTTCAATTTCGTTTACGGTTTGTTCGACGACGGCATCGACGAGAATGTGATCGAAAGCCATATCAGCAAGCTTCGCAAACGCCTTCGCCAACGGCTCGGCACCGACCCTATCGACTCGCAGCGGTTCCTCGGCTACCGCCTCACGCAGGACTAAGGGCAAAGCGAAATGAACCGGACACGCGCCTCGCTCGCTGAGAGTTGAACAGGCGTGCGTTTCGGCCGGCAGAGCCAATCCCCAGATAGCAGTGTGACAATGGTTGCGCCGCCATCTGAGCGCTGACAGGCAGGAAACCCCAATGGCTCTGTTCTTCAAGCAAAAGCCCGCGATGCCCGATCCCAAAAATGCGCTGCCCGGCCGCCCGATCCCGATCCCAACCGCTGCCTTCCATTTCGTGAACGGTGCGCCCCTGAAAGGGCCATACCCCGAAGGCAGCGAGATCGCGATGTTCGGGCTCGGCTGTTTTTGGGGGGCGGAGAAGGTGTTTTGGAAGCTGCCCGGCGTGATTGCGACGGCGGTGGGGTATGCCGGCGGCTATACGCCGAACCCAACCTACCGGGAAGTCTGCAGCGGCCAGACTGGACATAACGAGGTCGTGCGCGTGGTCTTCGACCCCAAAAAGATCGGCTATGAGGCGCTTTTGAAGGCGTTTTGGGAGTCCCACGACCCGACGCAAAGCATGCGCCAGGGTAACGATGTGGGGACGCAATACCGTTCGGGCATCTATACGCTCTCGGAGAGCCAGGAGAAGCAAGCCCTCGCCTCGAAGGAGGCCTACCAAGCGGAGCTTGGCGCGCGCGGCTACGGCGCCGTTGCGACCGAGATCGTGCCGGCCGGCGAATTCTACTTCGCCGAGGATTACCACCAGCAATATCTGGCCAAGAACCCGGGCGGCTATTGCGGCCTTGGCGGAACCGGCGTGAGTTGCCCCATTGGGCTTGGCGCGGATGTTCGTGCA